>DAIRDJ010000162.1:0-10822 GCA_036796215.1 Geminicoccaceae bacterium | reverse complement strand
CCCCACCCATGCCCGATCGCTTGCTCAAACTCGCTGAGGTTCATACGTAATCAGGGAAAAAATTGGAACTCACAAAAAAAAGACGATCCGAGCGGCCGAGCACGCATGAGAAGACGTTGCCAAGGCTCGCGACGAATGGCGCGGCGAGCAGAAAAAAATGCGACCAGAGCAGGTGATCTTTGACGAAGAGACCTCGGCTTCGACCAGCATGCCGCCACTTCACGGGCGCGCGCCGAAGGGACAACGGGTTGACGGCGCGGCACCACCCTCCAGGGCCTGCTGCCCCTGTCTCCTGCGGAGATCGGATGATCGGCCTCCTGGCCGATCATGGACATTGGCTGGCAACGACACTGGCGGACAACGACTTTGGTGGCGGCACTCCGCCACGATCGGATGATAACGCACCGTGCGTCCCACCCCACGCCAGCTGGCTGGCGTGGGGACCCCGAGGTTCCGATGGGCCGACTAATGATGACTGCTTTCGAGCCTGGACGGAGCAGATGTTGGCGTCTCAACAACAAGTCGGTGCTATTGTTGTCCTGGACAACCTCAGCAGCCACAAAGTCGCCGGCAGCAAGGAAGCGATCGAAAGCCGCGGGGCGACCCTACTCAATCTGCCGCCCTGCTGTCCGGACATGAATCCGATCGAGCAGGTGTTCGCCAATCTGCAGCATTTTTGGCGCGAGGCAGGCGCTCGAACAGTCGAGACCCGGCATGAAAAAATCGGCGCACTCATCGATCGCTTTTCGCCGGAAGAGTGCCAGAACCATATTCAGAACTCGGGTCATGGCTCCACCTGAGCGGAATCTGCTCTCGCACGTCGGCCTCTCGAACGGCCTCGCCATCGCGAAAGCCGGTGCCCTCGATGAGCGCGCCGACGCGTTCGGCGACCCTGACGCGCTTGAAAGCCAGGAAGGACCAGGCGGCCGTTCAGCCGATCTGCAAGGGCGCCGCGGCCCGTGGGCCACGGCGGGGCAACAGCCGCTCGACGTTCCTGGTCCGCCGCAGAAACGGCGGCATCACCTGCGTGGTGAAACGCGGGCGCGCACGGTCCGTGCAGTCACCGAGGGCACGCCACCCCGCCGCGCATTCAGCAGGTTCGACCATGGCCCTGCTCATGCTCGACCAGCCACCAACCGGCCGCCGCAGCGCCTCCCGCCCCACCCGACCAATGCTGCGAAAGTCCCGCGATCCCATGCGAATGGCAGCGCCCGGTCGATGACGGATGTCCGCTATACTGCGGTGCAGTTGATCGCCTTGCAGCAATGCTCCGGGCTCTTGTGCCTGTCATGTCGAGCATAGGCCGCGAGACGTTCACGCCTGCGTCCTTGCCGGCATTGTGCAGGCCATGCGCGGATGGCTGGCGGCAGGCCGCATGGTCAAGGGTCGTCTTGGGGCGCCCGCTGTCGATGCACGGGCGCCGGTGGGTGCACCGGCGCCAACGCGGCCGCTCGCTTGTGACCTGGCGTGCTTGCCACCGCGTCGAACCCGGGGCCAGTCATCCGTGCCGGGCACTCTCGGGTCGCATCGCCTCCTTTGCCGCTCGATGCTGACGATGCTCGATCATGTGGGGACCGGCTCGACCATGCGGGCGATGGCCCAGATGAAGCCGACGGTCTCTCGGGCAATGGCAGCGACCACCTTGCCGGACCTTGATCGGGCTCGGCCCTGCCGGTCGCCATGCGGTGGCGATAGCGCCGGCAGAGCCCGGCCTGCGCCTTGCACCCCACCACCCGGACGGGCTCGGGCAGACGCTCGTGCGCTTGCGGATGACCCGCGACACCCATGCCGCAAAGCGGTAGGTCCAGGGCAGCTCGACCAGACCGGCGGGGGCCAAGCTGTTGCCGGCGCCCGCCTGCTGCCGATCTGGGCGATCGTTCCGCGTCGGACCGTGTTGCCGCTCGAATGCCCCGGCGACACCAGACCCAACCAGGCCATCAGCTGGCGCGGGTTTCTCGAGCCCGCCGAACGACCCGATCCCGGCGCCCAGCGTGATCGCGTTCAGGATCGAAATCCGGCGTAGCGCCTGGACCACCGGCGCGCAGGCCCAGCGCGGCAAGGGCTCGAGCCCCAAGGGGTGCGAGATCCCACAACCGCGCTGGTGGCCGGAGCCTGAAGGCGCAGGAGTTCGCGCATCGCCGCGTGCGCCGCGGCCAGGACCCGGCCCCCATCGCCGCATCTTTGGCAGATGCCCGGCGCGCAGGTTCTGGGCCAAGCCGATTGCGTCCAGGCGGTCGTTCTGCACTCGGCCCTCAAGCTTTGCGTCGGGATGGGTTCGGTGCGACGACATCGCAGCGATGCCCCAAACGGGTCAGCAGCTGCTGCACGGCGAAGGCGCCCACTCCCACGTGCATGAGGCCCGCTTCATGGCGCAGGTGGGCGACCCGCGGTCCGCCTGCAGCTTCTGGCATAGCCGGCGCCATTCTTGCGGCACTTGCGGAACCGAGCCGAAGGAGCGCCACGACCGGCGCGGCCCGGCGAGCAGGGTCGCAACCGGCATCGGCTTCGTGTGGACAAAGCCACAAGCAACGACGATGGCGTCGGCCACGGATCGTCAGCGGGCCCCATCTGAGGATCGGCGCCGACGCGGCGGAACCCGCGGCAAGGTCGAACGACCCATCTCGGCCCGTCCGGGCGAACCACACGAAGCCGCCCCATGACCAAGGTCCGTCCCAGCGCCGGCGATCTCCTGCGGTGGCGAACCGTGACGGTGGACCGGGCAGGCCTGGTCATTTCCGATCCAGCCGATGCCGTGATGGACCCCGGCTCGCAGCCGTCGTCATCGCCGTCTCGCGGCTCAGGCGGCGGCCGCACTGTCGATCGGGCGCTGCCAGCGCAAGAGTTCCTGGAGCTGCGCCAAGGGTGGCCTGTTGCTGTCGAGTTCCAGGGTGCGAGCCGTCAGGCGCGGTGGCACGGCGGCGCCGGGCGGCAGCTGAGCCGCGGCCTCCGGCAGCTGGGCCAGAAGACGCTCGAGGCGGCGGCCGATCCGTGTCGCCGCCAACGGCGCCACCTCGTCGAGCAGCACGGCGAACCGGCCGCTGCCGAGATGGCACGCCAGGTCCTCGGCCCTGACATTCCGGCGAAGGGTCGGCCCAAGTGTCGCCAAATAGCGGTTGACCGCGGCGTAGCCGGCGCTTTCGTTCAGGCGCGGGAGGTTGACGAGCTCGATCACGACGATCGCACGACGATGCGGATCGCGGATCTCCAGATGGCGGACATGCTCGAGAAAGAAGCCGTGACTGAAGAGACCGGTAAGGCCGTCTTGACAAAGGCCGCGCAGCAGGTTCGTGGGCGGGCTCAGCAGCTGGCGCTGCAAGTGGACGAAGGCGAGCCAGAAATCCATCCGGGCGCGAACGAGCTCCGCCGGCTGCGGCAGGGTCAGGCGGTCCGCGACCGGCAGTTGCGCAAGCCGCTGGCGCAGCTCCAGCTGGTCGTCGGCGCTGGCCCTGTCGAGGACGAGCAAGGTCGCCGGGATCCCGGCATGGGCAAACTCGGGCCAGCGCAGGAGATCGCGTCGGGCCGCGGCGTTGGTGCCGAGGAGAACGACGAGGTCGAAACCGCCCGTCGCCAACGGGTCCTTGGCTTTCTCCAGACTGTCCGCATAGTTGATCGCGGCCCTGGCCAGGGCTTCGCCGACCTTGACCTTGTGCTGGCTCGCCGGCCCGACCACCAGCACCCGCGGCCGACCGATATCGAGCGTCCTGCGGCCGTTGCCGGCGGCAGCCGACCGGCCGCCATTGGCCTCGCCATGGCGACCGGCCATGGACGCCGGGGCGCAGGCTGCGGCACCGACCTTGGGCGTCGTCGGCAGGAAGTGCCGGAAGGTCTGGGCTCGCTCGGCGAGGACGGCGCGCGACCGACGCAGCTGCTGCAAGGCGTCGAGGCGGGTCTTGAGCTCTGCCGCGTCGAACGGGTAGGTCAGAAGGTCGTCGGGCCCAACGGCGAGTGCCTTGGCAAGCGAGGCCTCGTCACCCTCATCGACAATGGCGGCAATGGCGAAATGCTCGCCGGGACAGCGCCGGGTCAGGGCCGCCAGCCGTGCCGCACTCTCGCCCGCGGCCACCTCGACCAGGCGAACATGAGCGTCCCCGGCCTTGCGGCCGAGATCGCCGATGTGCCGTCGCTCCAGCCGGTAGCCGCCGGCCTGCAGCCATTCGCCGAGGCTGGCGAGGCTGTCGGTGCGCGCCTCGACGATCTCCACCGGGAAGCCCTGTCGCATTCGCCACTCCGCATCCGGCACTTTCAGCAGAACGCTGCAGCCGCTCATTCGCACATTCGGATGCCACACTTCCGGTTTCATTTCCGTTAATGCAGTCGCTTATTTTGTCCCATAGATCCGATCGCCGGCGTCACCCAGACCGGGCAGGATGTAACCGTGATCGTTGAGCTCGCGGTCGATGGCGGCGGTGAAGATGGCGACGTCGGGATGAGCGGCAGCGAAGCGGCGAATCCCTTCGGGTGCGGCCAAAAGGCAGCAGAATTTGATGTCGGTGGCCCCGTCCTGCTTGATCCGGTCGACGGCGGCCGCAGCGGAGTTCGCGGTCGCGAGCATCGGGTCGAGCACGATGACCGGCCGTTCGGCGAGGTCTTCCGGCACCTTGTAGTAGTACTCGACCGGCTGCAGCGTCGCCGGGTCGCGATAGAGGCCGACATGGCCGACGCGGGCCGACGGGACGAGGTCCAGCATGCCGTCCAGGAGCCCGTTGCCGGCCCGCAGGATCGAGATCAGGCAGAGCTTCTTGCCGGCGAGCCGGCTCGCCTGCATGCGCTCGAGCGGGGTTTCGATCTCGACGGTCTCGAGCGACAGGTTGCGCGTGATCTCGTAGCCCAAGAGCAGCGAGATCTCGCGCGCCAGTCGCCGAAAATCGGCCGTTGTCGTCTTCGAGCGCCGCATCAGCGTCAGCTTGTGCTGCACGAGCGGGTGATCGACGACGATGATCTCTGACATGTCGGTTCTCTGTTCTGGTCGCCTGGTCGAGCCGAGACGGTCACCACCGGGTGATGGCAGCAGCCGTCTCGGTCGCAACTGGGCAGCGCCGGGCTGGCCCGGTGAGCCGCCCGACGCCGGCCGGCGACGCTGCACGCTCCGGGGTTGTTAGAAGCTGGTCGCCATGATGGCAATGCCGGGCCCGGGGCGCTCACGCCATTTCTCGGCCGTCTGCGACAAGGGGCCGATCAGCCGCACCACCGGCAGGTCGTGAACCGTCCGGTTCAGCTCGGCGCGTAGCCGATCGACGAGCCGGTCGGCGAGTGCCACGGAAAGTGCCCTGAGCTCGACCACGATATCCGACCCCGGCGGATGGCGCAGCCGAGCGACGGCGGCGTGCCGCGTGCGTACCAGGCCCAGACGCAGCACCTCGCCGGCGAGCCGGCGGCTGGCCGGCATCGGCAACTGATCGAGATCGGCGATGGCCCGGCCGGCCTCCTGCAGCGGCTCGACCAGATCCAGCGTGAGCGACAAAAGCAGGCTGTGGAATGGGACGAGCTCGCGCGAGGGATCCTCGGCCCAGGCGAGCGGATGCCGCCAGACGTCGCCTGCGAGCTGCCCGCCGATGCGAACCGTGCTGGCGACGATCGGATCGATCAACGGCGAGAGACTGTCGACGACGGACTGTGCCCGCAGCGACGGCACCGCTGCACCGTTCGCCACGGGGCCGATCCTCGCCTCGGTCGGCTCGAACTCCGATGCCGGCAATGGGGTCATCAACCGATCCAGGAGCTTGCCGAAGCGGCCTTCGACACCGAACAGCTCGGACTGCTGTTCGAGTTCGCTCGCCAGCTGCTCGAGCCGCTGCCGGCGACTCTCGTCGCGCAGCAGATCGACCAAAGGCTCCGGCAACCGCACCGCCGCGTCACTGGCCAAGACCCGCCTGAGCCCCGGAGCATCGAGCATGGGCTCGCCCGGGCTGGCGGCCGTCCAAGCGCCGCTGGCGAAGCTGTGCACGAGATCGGCCAAGGTCGTGCCATCGGCCGCGAGTCCGGCCGGCTCGAGCACCTGGTGCAGGACAGCAAGATCGGCACCGCTCCTGGCCCGGGCCACGGAATCGCCGCCCACCAGCGCATCGCGCAGCCGCTCCAGTGCAGCTGGCTGCTGCGCCCGCAGGCTCTGCCAGAGATTGGCCAGCGGTGACAGACCCGCGGCCGTCGAGCTCGAGGCTTCGGCCGCCGACGGATTGCGGATCGCCTCGGCCATGGCCAGCGCCACGGTGCCGACGGCCTCGGGCGACGGGACGAAGTGATCGCTCTGGCCCCGCTCGGCAGCAGCCAGGAGCATCCAGGCCCGTTCACGGATCACCTCCAGGCGATGCAGATGCTCGACGGCGGCGGCGTCTTCCGGCACTCTTCTCTCCCCAGCAACCCCCAACCCTGGTCGACCAGCGGCCCGGGCTGGCATGGGCCGGGCCGGGCCGGTGCGGCCCCGTTCTCGAGCGCCGCTGCCTGAAGGCGGATGTTGCGCACCAGAGTCAAGATCTGTTGTATCGCCACGCGCGAAGAGGCGGCAATGGCTATCAACGCCGGCGCCGATCTCGTCGGCCTCGTGGGGCCGATGCCGAGCGGTCCGGGTCCCATTGATCTGGAGACCGCCGCCGCGATCGCGCGCGATCTGCCGCCCGGGGTCGCGAGCGTGCTGCTCTTGAGTGCGACGGATCTCGACCGGTTGGTGGCCGAACTCGGCCTGGTGCGACCGGCCGTCTTGCAGCTGGTCGATGCGGTCGAACCCGAGGTGCTCGAAGCGCTGCGGCGGCAAGGCGCCGGCACCCGCCTCCTGCAGGCCCTGCACGTGCAGGATGCAGCCGTTGTCGGGCGGGCGCGGGCATTCTCTTCGCTGGTCGACGGTTTCCTCTTGGATAGCGGCCGACCGGATGCGGCGATCAAGGAGCTGGGCGGCACCGGCCGCGTGCATGACTGGGCGGTGAGCCGGCAGGTGGTCGACGCCGTGGAGCGGCCGGTTTTTCTCGCGGGCGGGCTGAGCCCTCTGAACATCGCACGCGCGATCGCTGAGGTTCGGCCCTTCGGGGTGGATCTCTGTTCCGGCATCCGCCCCCATGGATGTCTGGATCAGAGTTTGCTGCAAAGCTTCATGCAGAACGTCAAGAACGCCGATCGGGAGAGAGCAACGCAATGATCGCCGACTATCTGAACCTCGTCGAGGCACGCCCGACCTTCGTCACCCATCTCGAATGCAGCATGACCGGCGACCGATATCCGGCGGACCAGCTGCACAACCTCTCGAAAGCGGGCAAGCCACTCCTGGTCCGCGACGACCTCGAGGGTGTGCGGGGTGTGTTGACAACGGATGTTCTCGACCGCCGACTGCGCGACCTTTGGCGCTGGCGTGAGCTCTTGCCGGTGAGGAAGGCCTCGAATATCGTCAACCTCGGCGAGTGGGCGACGCCACTGGTGGAGTTGCCTGGTCTTGCTGCCAAGCATCGGGCCTCGGGGCAGCTGATCGTCAAGGACGAGGGGCGGCTACCAACAGGCTCGTGCAAGGCGCGCGGGCTCGTCATGGCGGTCTCGATGGCGAAGGAACTCGGCGGCACCCACATGGCGATGCCGACCAACGGCAATGCCGGGGCAGCGCTTTCCGCCTATGCCAGCCACTGCGGCATCAAGACGACGATCTTCTGCCCGGAGGACACGCCCGAGACCAACATCAGCGAGATGGCGCTGCAGGGGGCCGACGTCTATCGGGTCAACGGCCTGATCGACGACTGCGGCAAGCTCGTCGGCGCCGGCAAGGAGCCTGTCGGCTGGTTCGACACCTCCACCTTGAAGGAGCCCTACCGGATCGAGGGCAAGAAGACGATGGGGCTCGAGCTCGTCGAGAAGCTCGGCTGGCAGGTGCCCGACGTCATCTTCTATTCCACTGGCGGCGGCACCGGGCTGATCGGGATGTGGAAGGGTTTTGCCGAGCTCCAGGCCCTGGGCTTCACCGGGTCCGAGCGGCCGCGCATGGTGGCGGTCCAGGCCCTGGGTTGCGCGCCCATGGTCAAGGCCTTCGCAGACGGTGTCGAGCACGCGCCGCGTTGGGAGAACGCTTCGACCATCGGCTGGGGGATCCGCGTGTCACAGGCCGTGGGCGACTTCCTGATCCTGCGGGCGGTGCGCGAGAGTGGCGGCTTCGCGATCGCGGTCTCCGATGCGGCGATCCAAGCGGGGCTCGACGAGGTGGCGCGCGAGGAAGGCTTTCTGCTCTGTCCCGAAGGAACTGCGACCCATGCGGCGTGGCGGACGAGCCTGGCCGAGGGGCGGATCCGGCCGGAGGACCGCTGCGTGCTGTTCAATTGCGCAATGGGCCTGAAATACGCCTTGCCGAAGAGCGAGCAGAGCCTGGATCGCAACGCGGCGATCGACTGGGGACGGTTCAAGCGCTGACGACCGCTCGCGCAACAGGTCGAGAGCATCGGAGCCGCGATCGCGCCGATTGTTCAGCCGTCTCGCCCTCCGCAATACGATCACGGCCGGGCTCAGCCGGGCAGCACAGTCCAAGCACAAAGGTTAACGAAGCTTTGCGCCACGCGACAACCCAGCCATGCAATCTTGCCGATGGTGGGCGGGTCATCCAGAGCGCATCTTCCAGTGCAGGAGACGGACCTGGACTGGAAACCTTCGATGACCGACTTTGGACCTGCACTCGCTCTTTACGCCGTCACGGCGGCCGTCAGCGTCGCCATGGCACTCGCCTGGGTCGTCTGACGGCGCAACTGGACGGCAAGGAGCGCGGGAACTCGGGCCCCGCGCTTTTTTTTTCGCGGCCGATCAGTTCAGAAAATCGGCCTGGGTGGCGGCGATCCGCTCCTCGCAAGCCGCGATCGAGCCCTTGAGCACATCCATCCACTCGCTGCCATAGGTCTCGGTGTACCAGTCATAGATGGGTGCCGAGACCTCGACGAACTGGGCCTTCTCCTCCGGCGTCGGCACATAGATCTCGCCACCGGCCTCGATGAAGGCCTGATAAGCCTCGATCTGCCGCCGCTTGGGCATGACGACGGCGGTCCAGCGTAGCGCGTCGAAGCCGTCATCGACGATCCGGCGCTGCTCGGGCGTCAAGGCCATGAGCGCGTCGTTGTTCATCATCCACATGGCACCCATGTAGGCGTGCCCGTCGAGCGTCATGAACTTCAGGTGCTCGTGGAACTTCATGCCGACGATATCGGTGATGCCATTCTTGGTGCCCTCGACGATGCCGGTGGCGAGCGACGTGTAGACCTCGGGCCAGGCGATCGAAGTGGGCGCACCCCCCATCGAGCGCACCAGTTCCTGCTGCACCTCGGAGCCGATCGTGCGGATCTTGAGGCCCGAGACGTCGCCCGGCGTCTTGATCTGCTTTGTTGTCGTGGCGAAATTCCGCCAGCCGCCGGTGTTCGAGATCGTCATCAGCCGCATGTTGCCGGTCTGCTCGAGCGTCTTGTCGCGGATCAGCTTGAAGAAATCGCTCTCGTTCGACAGCGCGCACTCGGCGACCCGGTCATTGGGGAAGATGTAGGGCATGTCCATCACCTGGGCTTCCGGCAGGATATTGCCGAAGCCGCCGAAGGTGGTGATGAAGACTTCGATGATCCCGCCCTGCAGGGCTTCGAGGCATTCGTCCGGATTGCCGCAGAGCTGACCGCCCGGATAGATCTCGACCTGGATCTCACCGTTCGAGACCGCCTCGACATAGTCCTTGAAGACCAGCGAGCCGTCATAGTCCTCGTCGTCGGTGTTGGCGAGGAAGACGATCTTCAACGGGTTGGCGGCGGCCACTCCGGGCGCAGCCAAGAGGGCCAAGGCGGCTGCCCCGGCCAGGGTCGATTGCAGCAAGCGTCTGATGGTCATCGGTGGCACTCCGTTAGTTGGCGAAGACACAGGTCAAGAAGTTCAAGGGGTCGGTGGCGCAATCGGGCCACGCTGCGAAGCCCAGGAGCCTGGGCAGGGTCAGCGCCACCTCGGGCACGAAGGTGATGAGGAAGATCACGGCCACCTCGACCAGCAGAAACGGCATCATCGACCAGGCGATCCGCTCGACCTTCTCGCCCGAGATGCTGGCCGCGACGAAGAGCACGAGGCCCATCGGCGGCGTGGCGAGGCCGACCGTCACGTTGACGCACATGACGATGGCGAAATGCATCGGGTCGACCCCCATCGACACCATGGCAGGACCCAGGATGGGTCCCAGGATCAGGATCGCCGGCCCGGCATCGAGGAACATGCCGACGATGAACAGCATGATGTTGACGAGCAGAAGCAGGGTGTAGGGGTTGTCGGCGAGGAACAACACCGCGTTGGTCAGCACCTGCGGCGTCTGAAAAAGGCTGATCACCGAGGAGAAGCTGACGGCAGCGGCGACCAGCAGGAGGATGGTGCCCGAGGCCAGGGCCGTCTTGTAGAAGACGTCCGGGAGGTCGGCGAAGGTCAGGGTGCGGGTGACGAAGAGCGTGATGACCATGGCATATCCGGCAGCGACGGCCGCGGCCTCGGTGGGGGTGAAGACGCCGGTGAGGATGCCACCCAGGAGGATGACCGGAGTCAGGAGTGGCCAGAAGGCCACCCGAAGGGCCGTGCCCCGTTCCCGCCAGGTGGCCTTGCGGCTCGCGACCGGGAAATTGTAGCGCTTGGAAAGGTAGGAGGTCATCAGCATCAGGCCAAGGCCGACCAGGAGGCCCGGGACAATGCCGGCAGCGAAGAGGCCGGCCACCGAGACGTTCATGATGAAGGCGTAGAGGATCATGATCCCGGATGGCGGGATGATCGGGCCGATGACCGAGGAGGCGGCGGTGATCGCGGCCGCGAAGCGCCGCGTGTAGCCGTTCTTTTCCATGGCCGGGATCAGCATCGAGCC
>DAIRDJ010000161.1:0-10844 GCA_036796215.1 Geminicoccaceae bacterium | reverse complement strand
CTACGCTGAGAGACCGTCGTAAGTCTTTGCAATATATAGCGATGTGGCGGAGGGACAGGGATTCGAACCCTGGGTACACTTGCGCGCACAACGGTTTTCGAGACCGCCCCGTTCAACCACTCCGGCATCCCTCCACTGGCGACGTAACTAGACAGCCGCTCGAAGCGATGCAAGGGTCGGGACGTCGCAATCATCGGCGAAAGCAGCACCGGTGGATGGCATTCGGTCAGTGCCGCGGCACTTCTTGCGCGTGAAAGGTGCCGACGCTCTGGCCGCTCTGACGCGGATTGCGGCACAATGCATCGGCATCGGCACAGAACTCGATCCCAGCCCTGGTGCGACGCGCCAGACGGCCGCCGACCGGCCGTCTTCCGCCGGCGCGCCACTCGCCCCGTTCGCACTCCTGCCCGCTTTTGCGCCCATGCTCGTGGTCGCAACCGCATCTTGCAACTCGACCACACCGTGGCGGGCACCGGCCGTCGCCGCTCTGGACAGCAGCACCGGCGGGTTGCGGCGTCGCAAGAACGCCGTGCGAGATGATGCGGGACAGTGTCCGAGGCGACGAGCGTGTGCGGCCGGCGGCTGGCCGGCTGGAGCGTCGAGTGGTTCGCGTGACCTCGGCTACTGCAGGAGTTCGGTCCAGATCTGGGTGTAGATGTCCTGGACCTCGGCCGGACAGGTGACGCTGAAGCGGCCGGCGCCGGCAAGCTCCTCTGGGACGACGATCTCGGGTGCCGTCTGCATCACCTCGTCCATGAAGGCCTCGGAGCCCGCCACACCGTTGGCGTAGCGGGTGAAATTGGAGATCATCGCGGCGTTCTCGGGATCGAGGATGAAGTTGATGAACTGCATCGCCGCTTCGGGATTCTGCGCGTCGGCGAGGACGGCGGCGTTGTCCATCCAGACCGGAAAGCCGGTCTGCGGATAGCCGTAGACGAGGGCATCGTTCTGCAGCCGCGCCCGCATCGAGGCCCCGTTCCAGTAGACGCCGGCGGCGATGTCGCCGGCCGCATAGGCGTCGACGGTGCCGTAGTCCATGGCGATCCAGTGCTGCTTGGCCGCGGTCAGCATGTCGCGGGTGCGCTGCAGCACCTCGCGGTCGCCGGTGCAGGGCTCGCCGCCGGCGGCACGCACGGCAATGTGCATGACATCCGACATCTCGGGGATGACGTTCACCTTGCCCTGCAGCTCCGGCGGCGGGTCGAGGAATATGTCGGCCGTATTCGGGTTGCCGTCATAGACACTGCCGTTGATGATGACACCGGTGGTGCCCCAGGCCCAGGGTACGGTGTATTCACGGCCCGGGTCGAACGCGACGTCAACCCACCTGGGATCGATGTTGTCGAGATTGGTGACGATTCCCTTGTCGAGCGGCTGGAAGAGGCCTTCCTCGATCCAGATCGGCACGTAGTTGTTCGACGGGACGACGATGTCGAAGCCGTGGCCGCCCTGGCGGATGCGGGTCAAGGCGGTGTCGTTGCTGTCGAAGTCGGTGAGCGTCACCTCGATGCCGGTCTCGGCCGTGAACTTCTCCAGCATCTCGGGCGGGGTGTAGTTGCCCCAGTTGTAGAGGTTGAGGGTGCCTTGCGCCGAGGCCGGGCCAATCGAGGCGATGGCGGTCGAGGCCATGAGCGTGGCGATACCGAGGGCCAGGATCCTGGTCGGGCGGTGCATGAGCGGTCTCCCTGTTGCTGTGGGCTCAGTTAAGCGCGTTTGCGCGAGAGGGCGAAGAAGATCGTGACGGCGATCACCGAGAGCAGCAGGAAGAGGCTGGCGATCGCGTTCATCTCGGGGGTCACGACACGGCGGAGTTGGCCGAGCATGTAGGTCGGCAGCGTGTCCTGCCCGGCGGACTTGACGAACTCGGTGATGACCACGGCGTCGAGCGAGATGACGAAGGCGAGCATGTAGCCCGCCAGGATGCCGGGCATCAGCAGCGGCAGGGTGATCCAGCGAAAGGTCTGCCAGGGGTCGGCATAGAGGTCGGCCGCCGCCCGCTCGAGCGTCAGGTCCATGGTCTCGAGCCGCGCACGGATCGGCAGATAGGCGAAGGGGATGCAGAACGCCGTGTGGGCAGCAACCAGATAGCCCATGCCGGTGTAGCCGGTCTGCACCTTGATCATTGCAAAGAAGATCAGAAGGGCGACACCGGTCACCACCTCGGGCACCATCAGCGGCTGGTTGATCAGCGCATAGATCATGGTCTGGCCGGGAAAGCGGCTGGTCCGGGTGGTGCCCAATGCGGCGAGGGTCGCCACGAGCGTCGCGATGCAGGCGGCAACCACGGCGAGCCCGAGCGAGCGGATCGAGACCTCGCGCACCTGACGGTTCTCGAAGGCCGCCTCATACCAGGTGAGCGAGAAGCCCTCCCAGCGCGACATCGACGCCGCCTCGTTGAACGAGAAGACGACGAGGGTGACGATCGGCAGATAGAGCAGGACGAAGGTCAAGAGCGCAATGCCGGCAAAGCCCGGGAGCCTGGCGATCGGGAAGGATCGGGTCCTAGCCACGGGTCGGGCTCTCCTCCCGGTTTATCACGCGGATATAGGCGATGAGGGCCACGAGCACGATGACGAGCAGGGTCAGAGCCAGGGCGGCTCCCAAGGGCCAGTTGCGGCCCTGGCCGAACTGCAATTCGATCAGGTTGCCGAGCATCATGTTGCGGCCGCCGCCGAGGAGCCTCGGCGTGACATAGGCGCCGATCGCCGGGATGAAGACCAGGATCGAGCCCGCGATGAAGCCGGGCTTGACCAGGGGGAAGACGATCTCCTTCAAGACCTGCCAGCGACTGGCGTAGAGGTCGTAGCCGGCTTCCAGCAGCCGCAGGTCGAGCTTGTCCATGGCGGCAAAGAGCGGCAGCACCATCAGCGGCAGGAAGACATAGGCCATGCCGATGAGGATGGCGAAGTCCGTATACATCATCTGGATCGGCTCGGCGATGATCCCCATCCGGAGCAGGATCGTGTTGATCAGTCCCTGATTGCGGATCACTTCCTGGATCGCAAACGTGCGGATCAAGAGGTTGGTCCAGAACGGAATGGTGATCAGAAAAAGCCAGATCTCGCGGGTGCCGGGTGCCCGGGTGGCGATGAACCAGGCGGTGGGAAAGCCGAGGACGGCACAGATCACCGTCGTCTGAAAGGCGAGGCTGATCGAGCGCCAGAAGATCGCGGCATGCGCCTGGTTGAGGCTCACGATCTCGGGATCGAAGATATCGCGCGCGAAGAACACCCGAAACCAGCCCTCGGTCGAGAACTCCCAGGACACCCCGCCGAAGCTGCCGGGCGCGAGGAACGAGTAGACGGCGACGATCAGGAGCGGGCCCGAGGCCGCGAGCACCAGGATCACCAGGGCCGGGGCACAGAGCAGCCAATTCCAGCGATGGCTCGGCGGCTGGTCGGTCAGGGTCTCGGCCGCGGCCGGCAAGGCTCCCGTCTGTCGCGCCAGCGCCATTGTCAGCCCCTGAGCACCTGGATGCCCCCCTCGGCGATCTCGACCTGCACGGACCGCCCCGGCTCCGGTGGTGCCGTGGCGGCACCGGTGTTCTGGCGGCGGAGGATGAAGGGCGTATCGTCCCCAAGGCGGAGATGGATGTGGGTGTCGGTGCCGAAGAAGACAGCAGTCTCGACCGTGGCCTCGAGCACGCCCGCAGTCGCGAGATGGGCGTGCTCCGGGCGGATCACGACGGTGACCCGCTCGCCTTCGCCCGGCCGGAGACCTTCCGGCAGCGATGCTTGCCGCACCACACCGCCGGGCAGGCGGACCATGGCCGTGGCACCGTTCAGCCCCACGACATCGGCCTCGAGAAAATTGGTGTCGCCGATGAAATCCGCGACGAAGCGCTCGGCCGGATGGTTGTAGATCTCGGCCGGGCTGCCGAGCTGGAGAATCCGTCCCTCGGCCATGACGGCGATCCGGTCCGACATGGTCAGGGCTTCCTCCTGGTCGTGCGTCACGAAGACGAAGGTGATGCCGGTCTCGAGCTGCAGCCGCTTGAGCTCGCCCTGCATCTCCTTCCTGAGCTTCAGGTCGAGGGCGGAGAGCGGCTCGTCGAGGAGCAGGACGCGGGGCCGCGGGGCGAGGGCTCTGGCCAGCGCCACCCGCTGCTGCTGGCCGCCCGAGATCGCGGCGGGCTTGCGATCCGCCATCGCCTCCATCTTGACGAGGTTGAGCATCGCCTCGGTCGTGGCGGCGATCTCGCTTCTGGGCTTGCCCAGCATCTTCAGGCCGAAGCCGATATTGGCCGCCACCGTCATGTGCGGGAAGAGCGCATAGTTCTGAAAGACCGTGTTGACCGGCCGCTGGTTGGGGCCCCGGCCCGCCACCGGCTTGCCGTCGATCAGGAGATCGCCCGCGGTCGGCTGCTCGAAGCCCGCGATCAGGCGCAAAAGCGTGGTCTTGCCGCAGCCCGAGGGGCCGAGGAGCGTGAAGAACTCGCCCTTCTCGACCGTCAGCGTCACCCGGTCGAGGGCGCGAAAGGCGCTTCGCCCCTGGCCGAAGACCTTGGTGAGCTCGCGCGTCTCGATCTCGGCCCGTCCGGCCGTGGCCCGGTCGTCCAACCGTCTCCGCCCCTCGGTCGTGATCGCCTGGGCGCCATGTGATCGCGTTCGAGGCGGGATGGCAAGCCCTTGTGAGCCGGGCAGGGGGCTTGCTAAAGCCCACGGCCATGCCCGACCATGGCGCCAGCGACACCGAGCGAGGAACGGCCGATGGACGAGACTGCCACCATCCGCAGCCGGCTCGCCCGGGTCGGCACGGCGACCCTGACCTCGCAACTCTTGAAGCGCGGTCTGCGCAACCAGTTCATCCAGGGGGTCAGGCCGCTGAACCGGCCGGGCCGCAACCTCGTGGGTCCCGCCACCACGCTACGCTTCATCCCGGCGCGCGAGGACATCGATGGGTTCGAGGCCTTCGCGAACCCGGACCACCCGCAGCGCAAGGCCGTGGAGAGCGTGCCTGAGGGCCATGTCCTGGTCATGGATTGTCGGGGCGACGGTTCGGCCGCCTCGGCCGGTGGCATCCTCCTCACCCGGCTGATGGTCCGGGGGGCTGCCGGGCTGGTCACCGATGGGGGCATGCGCGATTGCGCCGAGCTCGAGGCCATGGCGTTGCCGGTCTACGCCAAGGGACCCTCGGCTCCCGCCAGTATCGCGAGGCATCACGCAGTCGACATCGATGTGCCGATCGGCTGCGGCGAGGCTGCGGTCTATCCCGGCGACTGGCTGGTCGGCGATGCCGACGGCGTCGTGGTGATCCCGGCAGCGATCGTTGCCGAGGTGGCGGCCGATGCCGTGGCGCAGCACGAGTTCGAGGAGTGGGTGATGGCGGAGGTCGGCGCCGGTGCCTCGATCGTCGGGCTCTACCCGCCCGACGAGGCGACCCTGGCGCGCTACGCAGCCTCGCGGCAACAAGAGCCCGACTGACGCGGGGCGACCGACGAGCTAGGCCGCGGTTGCCTGGGCGCGCAGATAGCCCCGCCAGCCGCAATGCTCGGTTATGTCGCTGGCCCCCTCGAGCCCCGCCGCCTCGCAGACGAAGCCGGCAACCTGCGTCCCGTCCGCGAGCTCGATCGAGCCCAGCCCGAGCGGTGCCGGGATCTGCGCGAGAAGCGAGCCGATGGCCGTTCGGGGCAGCGCCCAGACCTCGAGCTCGATGGCAGCCCCCGGGCCAACCTGGCGAACGAGGCCGGGCCGCGCCGGCGGCCCACCGGCAAGCGCGTAGAGGCGATAGCAGGGTGCGGTGCTGGCCCGCCGCAGGAAGCGGCCGCCGAGGTTCGTGAGCTGACTGTTGAGCGGCAGCCCCGACATGTGCGCCCCACAAACCGCGACCGGCAGCTCGTCCGCGGCCGGCGCCACCTGCCCTAAGCCTGCCGCAGAGGCGCTGTCGGCCGCGAGCCTGAACCCCTCGGCGGCAAGCCGGCCGTCGCTGCCGGCAGGGCCGATCAGGGTGAGACTGCCGGGCCGGCCGTCGGCACGCGGCGCCGTGGGCAGCGTCAGGGCACAAAGATCGAGCAGGTTCACGAAGTTCGTATAGGTGCCGAGCCTCGCATTCGGCCCGATGGGATCGGCCGCGACGTCGGCCACGGTGTAGAAGGTGGGAATGCTCGGCACGGCCAGCAGGTCGACCGACGCCAGGAGCGGCGCGCAGGCCCGCTTCAGCTCGGCGAGCCGATAGATCCCGCGAAAGGCATCGGCGGCACTCAGCCCCTCGGCCGCGGCGACGATCTGCAGGGTGACCGGGTGGACCGCTGCCGGATCCCGCCGCAGAAGGTCCTCGATCACCGTGTAGCGCTCGGCGATCCACGCCCCTTCGTAGAGCATGCGGGCCACGGCGTAGAACGGCGCGAAGTCGAGCTCGACGATCTCTGCCCCGCGTGCCCGGAGCTGATCGAGCGTCGACGCGAACGAGGCGGCCTGCAGGCCATCGCCGAAGAACTGCCGGTCGGCCGCTGCGGGAACGCCGATCCGCGGCGCCGGCAGCGGCGCCGGCAGCGGGCGCAGCTCGATCGGTCGCGCATAGGCATCCGCTGCATCGAAGCCCGCCATGGCGGCGTAGACCGTCCACGCATCGGCGACCCCCCGGGCGAAGACCGAGATCGTGTCGAGGGTCCGGCAGGCAGGCACGACGCCGGTCGAGGAGACCGCCCCCAAGGTCGGCTTCAGCCCGACAATGCCGTTGAGCGCTGCCGGCACCCGGCCGGAGCCCGCGGTGTCGGTACCAAGCGCAAACGGCACGATGCCGCGTGCCACCGCCACGGCCGAGCCCGAGGAGGAGCCCCCCGGCACGATCTCGGGATCGAGTGCGTTGCGCGGCACGGGATAGGGCGTGCGGGTGCCGACGAGCCCGGTGGCGAACTGGTCGAGATTGGTCTTGCCCAGCGGAATGGCGCCTGCCGCGCGCAGCCGGGCCACGGCGAAGGCGTCGCGCTCGGGCTGATAGGCGAAGGCGGGACACGCGGCCGTCGTCGGCATCGAGGCGACGTCAATATTGTCCTTGACCGCAAACGGGATGCCCCAGAGCGGCCGGGAGGGGTCGTAGGCGCCGAGGGCCTCGGCCTCGGCCATGAGCTGTGCCGGCTCGGCCACATGAAGAAAGATGCCGGGATCCTCGGCCTGCCGCAGTCGGGCGAGGCTCGCCTCGATCATCCGGCGCGGGTCGAGACCCTCGGCATAGGCGGCGCGCAAGGCGTCGATCGACAACGGCAGGGTCGACGGCTCCGTCATTCGGCGGCTCTCTCGATGGCTTGCAGCGGTGCGGGCGGCTTGGGGGCCGCCGCAAGTAGCGTGCGGGTATAGGGGTGAGCGGGTGCCTGCATCACCTCGGCCGCGAGGCCGGCCTCGACGATCGCCCCGTCCTGCATGACGATGACATGGTCGCAGAGCAGCCGCACGACGTTCAGGTCATGGCTGACGAAGAGATAGGTCATCCCGAGCCGGGCCCGAAGATCGACGAGCAGGTTCAAGACCACCGCCTGGATTGATACATCGAGGGCGGCCGTCGGCTCGTCGAGGATCAGGAACTTGGGCTCGAGCGCGATCGCCCGGGCGATGCCGACCCGCGCCTTCTGCCCGCCCGAGAGCTGGTGCGGAAAGCGATCGAGGAGATGCGCCGGCAGCCCCGTCAGGCTTGCCAGCTCCTCGACCCGATTGGAGACCGCCCGGCCGCGCAAACCGCCCAGCCGGCGCAGCGGCTCGGCGATCGCGTCAATTGCCCGGTGCCGCGGATTGAGGCTGTCGGTCGCGTCCTGAAAGACCATCTGGATCTGCCCGCGCCTGCGATCCCGGGCAAAGAGCTCGGCTGGAATGCCGGCGATGTCCTCCTGATCGAAGACGATCGCCCCCGAGGTCGGATCCAAAAGCCGCACCAGCATCGACGACGTCGTCGACTTGCCGCAGCCCGACTCGCCGACCAGCCCGACCGACTGGCCCTCGTGGATCGCAAAGGAGATGCCCTTGACGGCATGCACCGGCCCCGACTTGCCCTGGTAGGTCTTCACGAGATCGATCACCTCGACCAGCTTGCGGCTGCCGGGCGTGCTCTCCGGCTCGGGCGTGCGCAGCTCGGGCGGCAGGAGATCGCGGATCGCCACACCGGGCCGCGGCGTCGCGTCGACCAGCTTTCGGGTATAGGGATGCGCCGGTGCCGCGAAGAGGGCGGCCGAGGCACCGGTCTCGACGATCTCGCCGTCCTTCATCACCGCCAGCCGATCGCAATACTCGGCAGCGAGGCCCAGATCGTGGGTGATGACAATGGCCGCCATGCCGCGCTCGCGGATCAGCTCGCGCACGAGGTCCATCACCGCCTTCTGCGTGGTGATGTCTAGCCCGGTGGTCGGCTCGTCCGCGATCAGCAGCTTCGGATCGCAGGCCAGCGCCATGGCGATGACGACGCGCTGGCACATCCCGCCCGAGAGCTCGAAGGGATAGGCGTGGTAGCGCTCGGCGGCGTTGCGAATCCGCACGGCCTCGAGGGCGGCGATGGCGGCCGTCCTGGCCGAGGCCCGGGTCGCCCGGTCGTGCTGGCGCAGCACATCCTCGATCTGGTGGCCGACCTTGCGGATCGGGTTCAAGGCCGCCCGCGGGTTCTGGAAGATCATGCTGATCTCCCCACCACGGATGCCGCGCATCACCGCCTCCCTGGCCCGGCGCAGATCCCGACCGCCCCAGCTGACCTCGCCAGAGCGGATGCTGCCGCCGGCATCGAGGATGCGCAGAAGCGCATAGGAGGTGACCGACTTGCCGGAGCCCGATTCGCCGACGATGCCGAGCGTCTCGCCCGGGGCGAGGTCGAACGAGATGCCGCGCACCGCCTCGACCTCGCCACGGCGGGTGCGAAAGCCGACCTTGAGGTCGCGTACTTTCAACATTTGGGGCAGCACATCAGGTCCTCCGCCTGGGATCGACGATGTCGCGCAGCCCGTCGCCCATGAGGTTGAAGGTGAAGACCGCGAGCATCAGCCAGAGGCCTGGGAAGAGTGCCACCCACCAATGGCCGGAGACGACGAAGTTCGCCCCCTCGGCCACCATGATGCCCCATTCCGGGGTCGGCGGCCGCACGCCCAGGCCGATGAACGAAAGGCCGGCGGCATTGAGGATCGCCCAGCCGAGATTGAGCGAGACCTGCACCATCATCGGCGGCAGGGCGTTGGGAAAGATGTGGAAGGCGAGCGTGCGGGCGTGGCTGTTCCCCGCCAGACGGGCCGCGAGCGCGAAGCCGGCCTCGCGGCGGATGTTGACCTCGGCGCGCACCAGCCGGGCGTAGAAGGGGATGTTGATGATCGCGGTCGCGTAGATGATGTTCTCGACCGTGTTGCCGAGCGCCGCGACGATGCCCATCGCGAGCACGAAGAGCGGGAACGCCATGATCGTGTCGAGCAGCCGGTTCAGCACCGCGTCGAGCCAGCCGCCCCAGTAGCCTGCGACCGCCCCGAGCGCCGAGCCGATGGCGAAGGAGAGCGCGACCGCCGCGACCGAGATCTGGAGGTCGAGCCGGGTCGCGACGATCACGCGGCTGAACACGTCGCGGCCGAGATTGTCGGTGCCGAACCAGTGGTCCGCCGAGGGCGGCTCGAGGGCGCGCGCGGCGTTGGTCGCAAGCGGGTCGTAGGGCACGAGCGACGGCCCGGCGATCGCCGAGACGAGCAGCACCGCGAACATCGCGAAGGCGACGAGCGTGACCGGGTTGTCGCGCAGCACATGGGCGAGATGCGCGAGCGCGCCCTGCCGCGCGGCCCCGGGCGATGTGCCGGGCGGAGTGGCCGCGCCGCTCATTTCGCCGCGAACCCGATGCGCGGGTCGATCAGCGCGTAGCTGAGGTCGATCAGCAGGTTGAGCAGCACGAAGAGGAGCGCCATCGCGAGCACGAAGCCCTGCACGGCGGCGTAGTCGGACTTCACCAGCGCATCGACCGCGTAGGAGCCGATGCCCGGCCAGGCGAACACCTTCTCGACCAGCACGTTGGCGCCGAGCACGAAGGAGAACACCATGCCGAGCGTCGTCACCACCGGCAGGGCCGCGTTGCGCAGCGCGTAGCCGAACAGCACCTTGCGCGGCGTCAGGCCGGCCGCACGGGCGGTGCGCACGTAGTCGGAGGACAGCGCCGTCAGCATCCCCGCCCGCGTCATCCGCGCGATCGGCGCCAGCGTGAACAGCGCGAGCGTGGTCGCCGGCAGCACGAGCTGGCGAAGCGCCGCGAGGAAGGTCTCGCCATCGCCCGCAAGCGCGGTGTCGATCAGCAGGAAGCCCGTGACCCGCGGCGGCTCCAGATAGATGAAATCGAGCCGGCCGAGCGGCGAGGGCGCCCAGCCGAGCAGGTAGTAGAACACATAGATGAGCACGATCCCGGTGAAGAAGGTCGGCAGCGAGACCCCCGCCGTCACCAGCACCCGGCAGAGATGGTCGATCCAGCGCCCCTGGTGCACCGCTGCCAGAACGCCGAGCGGAACCGCGACCGCAGCCGAGAGCACCAGCGCGGTGAGCGTGAGCTCGAGCGAGGCCGGCAGCCGCATCGCGAGATCGGTGAGCACCGGCTGCCCGGTCGAGATCGACCGGCCGAGATCGCCCTGGAGCAGCGCGCCTGCGTAGAGGAAGAACTGCTCCGGCAGCGAGCGGTCGAGCCCGAGCGCCGCGCGCACCTCGGCGATGGAGGCCTCGGTCGCCATGTCGCCCGCGAAATACGCCGCCGGATCGCCCGGCAGCGCGCGCGTCAGCAGGAAGCTGACGATCACCACGCCCACCACCACGGGCACCGTCTGCACGAGGCGCAAGCCCAGCGCGCGGAGGCGGGTCGCCACCTCAGGCCCCCGTCAGCGGGCGGATGTCGAGCTGGCGGTGGAACCAGAACTC
>DAIRDJ010000160.1:0-10845 GCA_036796215.1 Geminicoccaceae bacterium | reverse complement strand
TCGTCAGTGTGCTCGTCGCCTTCTTTCTCTATCGCGACGGGGCGCAGGCGGCGGATCTCCTGCATCGCTCGATCGGCAGCGTGGTCGGCGAGCGGGCCAAGCACCTGATCGAGGTCGCCGCCGGAACGATCAGGAGCGTCGTCTACGGCGTCATCGGCACGGCGATGATCCAGGCGATGCTGGCGCTTTTCGGCTTCTGGCTCTTGTCCGTGCCGCAGCCGTTCCTGCTCGCGACCTGTGTGTTCGTCCTCGGCCTCTTTCCGGTTGCCGGCTCGTCGCTGGTCTGGATCCCGGTGGTGATCTGGCAGCTGATGACCGGCCAAATCATCGCTGCCATCGTGATGACGGCCTATGGGCTCTTGATCATCGGCGGCGTCGACAACTTCCTCAAGCCCTACCTGATCAGCCGCGGCAGCCAGATGCCGTTCCTCCTGGTCTTTTTCGGCGTCATCGGCGGGGTCATGACCTTCGGCATCCTCGGCATTTTCCTGGGGCCGATGCTGCTCGCCCTCGGCCTTGCCTTGACCCGCGAGTGGCTCGAGATGCAGGGTGCAGCGCAGCGTCGGCTGGCTGAGGCCGATGAGCGGGAAGCGGTACCGCGCGACATTGCGGAGAATTGACGCCTTTCGACACCCGCCCTACCACCGGCGCCACTCTCGCAAGAACCTGCCCACGTCCCTGGAACCACAGAGCCACCATGCCCGAAAATCCCGCGCACGGCCTCGGCCTGGAGCGCCCCGATCGTTGGCCGTTCTTCCGGCAGCACCCGACCCGGGTCGTCCTCGATGTTCGCCCCGGCCACGAGGCCAGGGAGCTGCCGCCGGTGCGCATCTTTCTCGGCACCGAGGAGGCCCAGTACCGGGCGGAGCGGATCTTCTTCTACTCGATCGAGCAGGTGCGCGACCCCGGCCGGGTCTACGAGATCCATTTGATGAAGAACGTGGTGGGCTTCGACCGGTCGAAGTGGCGGACCGGCTTCACCAACTATCGCTATGCGATCCCGGAATGGGCCGGCGGCCAGGGCCGGGCCATCTACAACGACGTCGACCAGATCTATCTCGCCGACCCGGCACTATTGTTCGACCTCGAGATGGGCAATCACGGCTATCTCGCGATCTCGGCCAAGGACACCTCGGTCATGCTGATCGACTGTGGCCGGATGGTCGATCTCTGGAACATCCAGACGGCTTCGACCCTCGGCAAGCACGCGCTGATCGACAAGCCGTCCTCGACCCCCGGCCTCTGGGGCGAGCTCGACGGCCACTGGAACGCGCGTGATCAGGAATATGTCGAGGGGCGGACCAGGTGCCTGCACTATACCGCCCTGCACCAGCAGCCCTGGCACCCCTTCCCCGAAGCCTATTCCTATCACCCGAACCCCTTGGCCTATATCTGGTACGACCTCGAGCGGGCGGCCGACGAAGAGGGCTACGAGGTCTTCACGAGCGAGGCCCCCAGCCCGGATTTCGCTGCAGCGGTGACCGCCGAGCGGGGTGCCGTCGAGGCGCCACCGGCACCCGGTGGCCTGGCGGCGTCGCTCGCCCGTGACCTCGCGGTCGAGAGCGTGCTGCAGGTTCGCTTCCCCGGCGATCTGCCGGTGGCGTCGCTCGGCGGCGAGGTGCGCTCGACGACGCTCAGCCTCGACGCGGCGAGGCTGTGGCCCGAGGCTGCGGCCGATGCGGTGGTGGCCTCCAACGTGCTGCCGCATCTGCCGCCGGCTGATCTGCCCTGGCTCCTGAACCGGCTGTTCGGGGCGGCGCGCAGGCTGGTGCATGTCGATGCCGTGGGCATCGCGCGACAGGGCATGGGCAGCGCCGATTGGTGGCGCCAGCGCCTGGCCGAGATCGGCCAGCGCCATCCGGGCAAGAGCTGGAGTCTCACGGTCGCCGACCAGGCGGCGGCCATGCCGGGCACGATCCGTCACTACACCCTGCGTCACCGGCCGAAGCCCACGCCCGGCACCGCCTGGGCGCTGGTCGACGGCAAGCCCGCGCACGATGCGCAGGTTCGGGCCCTGGCAGACGCACTCGGCTTTCGCTGCAGCGAGAAGTCGCTGGAGACCGGGCTCTTCGGCGCGGTGCGTGCGCCCAGGGGCGGCCTGGAGGGGCCCTATCCCGATGTGGTGATCGCGGCCGGGGACGATGCGGCGGCGGTGGCGCGCGAGGTCAAGACGCGCAGTCGTGGGGCGACCCGGGCCGTGGTGATCGGCGCACCCGGAGCCCGGTTCGACACGGTGGATCTCGTGGTGGCGAACCCGGCGGAGCGTCTGCCGGTGCGGCCCAACACGGTGCAGATCGCGGCACCCTTGCTCCAGGCCAACGGCCACGACGCGCCCGCCGGCACGCTCGATCTGTTGGTGCTGGGAGCCGCCCAGCGCCCGTTTCGCCGGACCAAGGAGGATCTGGCGCGGCTCGGCCGGTCCTTGCAGGACGAGGCCAAGGGGCCGCTCGCCGTTCATGTGTCCGCCGGAGTGAGCCGCGAGGAGCGGCGGGCACTCGCCAGGGCCGCGGGCGAGATCGAGGTGCTGGAAGGCTCGCTCGACGACGCCATCGCGCGGGCAGCCCGGCTCTACACCACGGGCGAGGATGCGCTGACGCTCACCAGGCTCTGTGCCAGCGGCAAGCCCGTGACGCTATTGCCGCTCGACTACTGGTACGACGCGATCCCGGGGAGCGGGCCCGTCTTGTCGGCGCTCACCCTTTTGATCGGCGGCGGGGCCAGCTATCGCGGTACGCCGCATCAGCAGCATGTCCTGGGGCGGCTGGTCGACCGGTTGATCGCGGCCGGATGGCTGCGGCTGCCGACCGATCCCGGCCGGTTGCACCGGTCGCTCGTGGCGCGGGGTCTGCTGCAGCCCTTGGGTGCGGGAGAGCGGATGGCTTCGCCCCATCCGCTCGATGATGCGCCCCGGGTGGTCGAGGCGATCGAGCGTTGCCTCACCACGGAGAACGCCGCGACGTATTGACCCGAGTGGCCCGGATCGACTGTTGATCAGACGCCACGCGCTGCCTGGAAACGCCCGCGCGGCCTTGCCTCGATCAGCGCGGATGCCTAGCTCAGTGTCGAGTAGAACCGCTTTTTGCCATTGGTAGCCGATCATGCTGACGTCCTGGGGCCCTTGGAGCGACAAGGCCTATTTTCTCGACAAGATGAGCCTTGGTGACCTGATCCGGGCGTTCTTCACCCATTACTCGATCCAGGCCTATCTGCTGCTGGCCGCCCTGGCGACCGGGGTCTCGCTCTACTTGATGACGAGCCTCTGGCAGCCGCTTTTGGCAGCGCTCGTCACGGTGGCGGTCTACCCCCTGGTCGAATACCTGGTGCACCGCTTCGTCCTGCACTCGACCTATCTTTTCAAGCACAGGGCAACAGCCAAAGTCTGGAAGCGCATCCACTACGACCATCACCAGAACCCGCATGATCTTTCGGTGCTGTTCGGTGCCCTTTACACGACCCTGCCGACGATCACGCTCATCGCTTTTCCGGTAGGCTTGCTGGTCGCTGGCCCGGCTGGCGGCTTTGCCGCCTTTGCCGCTGCCTGCGTCGTCTTTTGTGGCTACGAATTCGTGCACTGCGTGCAGCATCTGCCGTTCACGCCGCGCCTCGCCTGGCTTCGGGATCTGAAGAAGCGGCATCTGGCGCACCACTTCCATAGCGAGCAGGGCAATTTCGGCATCACCAGCAACATGTGGGACCACGTCTTCGGCACGTTCTACGCCCAGCCCAAGGACACGCCGAAGAGTGTGACCGTCTACAATCTCGGCTACACGGGCGAGGCCAAGCGCCAGTGGCCCTGGGTTGCCGAGCTTTCGGCCGACGACGATACCTACGCCATCCGCCGTCGTCGCCGGGCCGCCTGAGTCGGGCGAGCACGGTGGGCAGGGGGTGAGCAAACGGCCGGCGACGGTCGCCATCCAGACGGTTCACGACATGGCCGATCTCAGGGCGTTCATCGGCATGACCCGCCGGCTCTATGCCGGTTACCCGCATTGGGTGCAGCCGCTCACCATGGAGCGGCTGGATCATTTGAATGCGCGAAAGAACCCGTTCCTCGCGGGTATCGAGGCCTGCTATTGGCTGGTGCTCTTCGACGGCGAGCCCGTGGGTCGCATCTCGGCCCAGGTCAACCGTGCCCATCTCGAGCGCTACGATGACGCGACCGGCCATTTCGGCTTTCTCGAGGCGATCGACGACGCCGAGGTGTTCGCCCTGCTGCTGGATACCGCGGCCACCTGGCTGCAGTTGCGCGGCATGACACGGATGGTGGGGCCGTTCAGCCTCTCGATCAACGACGAGACCGGCACGCTGGTCGATGGCTTCGACACACCCCCCAATTTCATGATGCCGCATGGCCGGCCCCATTACGATGCGCGGTTGCGGGAGCAGGGCTTTGCCAAAGCAAAGGACCTGCTGGCCTATCGGATCGACGTCCAGGCACCGTTGCCGGCGGCGGCCGCCAAGCTGATCGAGCGGACCCGGGCGACTGGCGGGCTCGTCGTTCGCCCGCTGGACATGGCCCGCTACACCGACGAGATCCGGCTGATCGTCGATATCTTCAACGATGCCTGGACCGAGAACTGGGGTTTTTTGCCGTTCACCGAGGCTGAGGCGCTGTATCTCGCGAGGTCGATCCGGCCGCTGGTCGATGCGGGCTTTTTTGCGATTGCCGAGCTCGACGGCGAGCCCGTCGCGATGACCGTGACCCTGCCCAATCTCAACGCCGCGATCGCTGATCTCGACGGCCGGCTGTTCCCCTTGGGGTGGGCGAAGCTCTTGTGGCGGCTCAAGGTTCAGGGCATCAAGTCCGGACGGATGCCGCTCATGGGGCTCAGGCGTGCCTGGCAGGGCACGCTCAAGGGCACGGCGGCGGCGCTTGGTGTCATCGAGGCGGTTCGCGCCTATCATGCGGGCCGTGGCGTCATCGAGGGTGAGCTCAGCTGGGTGCTTGAGGACAATGTCGCCATTCAGCGGCTCATCGAGGCCGTGGGTGCCGTCCCCTACAAGACCTATCGGGTCTACGAGAAGGCGATCTGAGATGGCAACCGAGGCACTGACGGCGCTGGTGCTCGCCGGCGAGCGCCCCGAGGGCGATCCCATGGCGAGGACGGCCGGGGTGGCGCTCAAGGCACTGCTGCCGGTCGCCGGCACGCCGATGCTGAGCCGGGTGATCGCGGCCTTGCGGGCAACGGCCGGCATCGGTCGGATCGCCGTCAGCATCCCCGAGCCCGCTGCCGTCACCGCTCTCGGCATCGAGACCCTGATGACCGAGCCGTCGCCGAGCCTTTCGGTACTGGCCGCCATCGACCGGCTGCCGACCCCGCTCCTGGTCACGACCGCCGATCACGCCTTGTTGACGCCCGAGATCGTCGCCCGCTTCGTCGAGGCTGCTGCGGCGCTCGAGAACGCTGATCTCGTCGTGGGCCTGGTCGAGCGGGCCGCCGTCGAGGCGGTCGTGCCGGCGACCAGACGGACCTATTGGCAGTTTCGTGATGGCCAGTTTTCGGGTGCCAATCTCTATTATCTGCGCACGTCGCGCGCCCGGGCGGCCGTTGAGTTCTGGCGTCGGGTCGAAAACGATCGCAAGCGGCCGTGGCGCATTGCCAAGGCGTTCGGCCCGGCTCTGCTGATCGGCTATCTCTTCGGCGGGCAGACCCTGGATCAGGCGATGCAGCGGGCCTCGGTGCGGCTCGGCTGCCGGGTCCGCGCGGTCTCCCTGCCCTTCGGCGAGGCCGCGATCGACGTCGACAAGCCCGCTGATCTCGTCCTCGTGGAGCGGCTCCTCGCCGGCCGCAAGGAAGAGCTCGTCGCATCATGACGCGGCTCGATCTCGCGCACATCACCGACGTCCATTTGGGCCCACTGCCCCACGCGAAGGTGGTCGAGCTCCTGGGCAAGCGGGCCTTCGGCTACCTCTCCTGGCACCGCCGGCGCCATCGCCTGCATCGGGTCGAGGTGCTGGATGCGCTGGCGCGCGACCTCGAGGCCGATCCGCCGGATCACATCGCGGTCACTGGTGATCTCGTCAACATCGCCCTGCCGCCCGAGTTCGAGCAGGCAGCGCGCTGGCTCGAGGCCACGGCACCGCCGGATCGCCTCACCCTCGTCCCCGGCAACCACGACGCCTATGCCGGCAAGACCTATCGGGCCGGCTGGTCGCGCTGGAACGCCTACATGCAGGGTGACGACGGCGCACTGCCCGGCCAGTTCCCCTTCGTGCGCGAGATCGCATCGGGGATCGCACTGGTCGGGCTCTCCAGTGCCGTGCCGAGTGGTGTCGGGTTCGCGACGGGCCAGCTGGGCCCGGGCCAGCTCGCAGCCCTCGACGCCATCCTGGCGGAGCTCGGCCGGCAAGGTATTTGCCGCATCCTCCTGCTGCATCACCCGCCCTTGGGCCTGCTGATCCGGCGGCGGCGGGGGCTGCGCGACGAGACGGCGTTGCGCGAGCTGATCGCCCGGCACGGTGCGGAGCTCGTGCTCTCCGGCCACGAGCACGTCTTTCTCCTGGGCTCGATGCCAGGGCCGGCACTTCCGGTGCCGGTGGTCGTGGCACCGTCGGCGTCGCTCGTCGGCGGCCATGCCGAGGCCGGTGGCTATCTCCGGCTGGTGATCGAGACCACTGGTGCGGCACCCAGGATCAGCCTGCAGCTGCGGCGCTTTGTGGCCGAGAGTGGCAGGCTCGAGGTCGAGCGGGCGGGTGAGCTCGTGGTCGAGGCCGGCCGGACCGTGCTGCGCGCGGCTGGCCGGCCGGAGGTCCCGGCTCCCGCCGCCCGCCGTGCCGCCGGTTGACCTAGCCGATGCTGACCACCCTCGATCGCTACATCCTGGGCGAGGTCTTGCGGCCGATGCTCGCGGCCATCGTGTTCACGCTCCTGGCGCTCTTGGCCGAGCGGGCGCTTCGGGTGATCGATCTGGTGCTCGGCTGGCGCGGCTCCTTGACCATCGTCATCGAGATGATGAGCTATCTGATCCCGCACTACATGGTCTTCGCCTTGCCGGCAGCACTCTTCCTGGGAATCATGCTGGGCGTGTCGCGGGTGTCGCGCGAGGGCGAGCTCGATGCGATGCGGGCGGCGGGGATCGGGCTTTGGCGGCTGAGCCGGCCGCTGCTGCTGCTCTCGCTTCTGGTTCTCGTGCTGCATCTGATCCTGGTGAGCCATCTCCAGCCCTTCTCGCGCTACGCCTACCGGGCGGCGGCCTTTGCCGTGACCAACGCGTCCTTCCAGACCCTCCTGCGCCCGGGGCAGTTCATCACCCTCGGCAAGAACACCTACCGGGTCGAGGCGCTGAGCCCCGACGGAGAGGCGTTCGAGGGGATTTTCCTCTATTCCGAGGCCGATTCCAGCGGTGCGGTGATGGTAACGGCAGCCGCCGGGCAGATCGCGGATCAGGGGGCTCTGGTGCCACTGCTCCTGCATCTCGAGAACGGTGTGCAGCAATTCGTGCCTTACCCGCCCGATGCGAACGGCGAGGCGGCGACGAGCGCGCCACCGCTGACGTTGCGCTTCGGCAGCTTCACCTCGGACCTTTCGGGCACCGAGCCCGAGCCCTTCCGGCCGCGCGGTGAGCACGAGCGCGAGCTCACCATTCCGGAGCTCGTCCACTATCTCGGCCAGCCCGAAGCGACGCTGCCGGACGGCATCGATCCCTGGGAGATCGAGGCGGAACTGTCGGCGCGGCTGGTGCGCAACATCTCGATCCTCTTCTTGCCGTTTCTCACCTTGCCCCTGGCCCTGTCGCCCCGCCGCGCCCAGCGGTCCTATGGCTTTCTCGTGGGCGTGATCATCGTGGTTGGCTACAATCAGGTGATCAACACCGGCGAATCACTCGCCGATGACGGCAAGGTGTCGTCGTTGGTCAGTATTTGGCTGCCGTTTCTGCTCTATGCGGTGCTGGCCACCGCCAACTTCATCCGCACGACACGTCGGGTCCCGGATCCTGGCAAGAGCTCGCTCTTGGGTGCCGGCGTGGATGCCGCGGTCACGGCCCTGCTCAAGCGTCTGCCCTGGCGGGCTGCTGCCTGATGCTGCTGACCCTTTATCTCAATCGCGTCGTTTCGGTCCGGGTCGCCGCGGCGACCACGGCGGTGATCCTCTTCGCGCTGCTCTTGGATCTCATGGATGCCTCGGACGACCTGATCGGTCGCGACGGAGGTGCCCTCGCCAACGTCGCCGGCTACGTCGTGCTGCGCTTTCCGAGCCTGCTCACCGAGATCCTGCCGTTTGCGGCGCTCTTGGGGGCGCTTTTTGCTGCTGCCGAGCTGATGCGCAATGGCGAGCTCACGATCTTTTGGGCCTCGGGCATCTCGCCCCTGGGGATCATCCTTCGCCTCTTGCCGATCTGCCTGTTCGTGCTCGGCATCAAGCTCGCGACCGACGATTTCCTGGTTCCGGACACGGTCAATGAGCTGCGGACCTGGAATGTCGGGTTCTTTCGTGGCGGACTCGAGGGGCTCGTCGGCGAGCATGTCTGGATCGATCACGGCGGGCGTTTCATCCGGCTGCCGCGGCTGGCGCCCGATCAGCAGGAGGCCGAGGACGTCTTGATCCTCACGCGCGACGAGGCGGGCAATCTGGTCGAGCGGCTCAGTGCCGATCGGGTCGTCTTCACCCCGGGGGCCTGGCAGCTCTTCGAGGTCGAGCGGGGGCGGGTCGGTGAGGGACGCTTTGTCCGCGAGCCCGTTTCGACCTTCGAGAACACGATCGACGTCGACCGGATCCGCACCGTGGCGCGGCCGCCGCAGGAGCTGTCGCTCGTCGATCTCGTCGATGTGATCCGCAACGACGGCTACGGCGTGGTGACGACGCAGGGCCACGTCACGGCGATCTATCATCGTCTCTTCGGCTCCGCCTTGCCGATGCTGATGATCATGCTGACCTTCGCCTTCGCCAGGCGCGTCACGCGCGAGGGCGGCATCGCCGTTCTCTTCCTCAAGGGCATCGCCACGGGCTTCAGCTTCGTGATCTTGAGCGGGCTCACTTTGGCTTTGGCCGAGGCGGGCTTCATCGGGCCCTTGGTCGCCACCGCCGGGCCCATTCTGCTGCTTGCCGCACTCGTTGTCCTGCTGCCGCTCAAGGACGAGCGCCGCCGCTGGCTCGGCAGGCGCTGATGCGCATCGGGCTCTTGAGCAACCCGAAGAGCGAGGGCAACAAGAGGGGCATGGCAGCACTCGAGGTGCTGGTCGAGGAGAGCCCCGAGATCCTGCACCGGCGATTCGTGCCCGCGGAGGGGTTCGCGCCGCCCTTGGCCGCGATGGCCGAGGCCGGCGCCGAGCTTCTGGTCGTCAACAGTGGCGACGGCACGGTGCACGGGGTCCTGACCGAGCTTCTGGCACACCGCCCGTTCGAGCATTTGCCGACCATCGCCATCCTGCCGCGTGGCATGGCCAACATGACGGCCGCGGATTGCGGGCTCAGGGGCAAGGATGCGGCGACCCTCGTACGGCTGCTGCGGGCCTGCCGGGTGGGCAAGCTCGATCAGCATCTGGTGCGGCGCCACGTGCTGAAGGTCGACTACGCCGAAGGCGGCGTGGCGCCCCGGGGCATGTTCATGGGGGCTGCCGGGATCGTCGATGTGATCCGCCACGTCACCGGCAGGCTGCACAGCCGCGGCATCAAGGGCGAGTGGAGCCATGCGGCGGCGATCGTCGGGCTGCTCGCCGGCGCCACCGTCAAGGGCTACGAGGCGTTGGGGCTCGAGCCGCACGATGTGGGGCTCGTGATCGACAATGGCGAGCGGGTCGACGAGCGGCTTCTGCTCCTGATCGCGACCACGCTCGATCGGCTGGTGCTGAAATCCCGGCCGTTCTGGGCGACGGGCGGCAAGCCCGTCCGCTACACCCGGATCGCCCATCCGCCAGCTCGACTGATCCGCAATGCGCACCGCGTGCTCTATGGCGACGACGCACCGCGGGCGCTGCCCGAGGATTACCGCAGCGGCGGTGCCGACCGGCTGGAGCTCTGGCTCGATGCCCCCTTTACGATCGACGGCGAGTTCTTCACACCGACCCCGGAGCGGCCGGTGGTGGTGACCGCCGACGAGACCATCCGCTTCGTTCGGCTCTGAGCCCATGCCGACTGCCGAGAGCGACCTCGAGGCCCTGATCGAGCGCGAGCTGGACGCGCCGACGCCCGCTGCCGTCCAGGCGATCGCCGAGGCGGCGCGGCAGCAGCACGGGCCGGGTATCGCGGCCATCCTCTTCTATGGCAGCTGCTATCGTGACGGCGTCGTCGAGGACCGGCTGGTCGACCTCTATCTCCTCGCCGACGACTACCGCTCGGCGCACACCAATAGGCTGAGTGCCTGGGCCAATGCGCTGGTGCCGCCCAATGTCTACTACCTCGAGACGGAAGCCGAGGGCGAGACGGTGCGCGCCAAATATGCGCTGCTGACGCTCGACCAGCTCGCGGCCAAGGTCGGCAGGGGCACGGACAACCCCTATTTCTGGGCGCGCTTCGCCCAGCCCACGGGCCTCGTCTGGTGCCGGGACGACGGTGTCACGCGACAGCGCGTGGTCGAGATCCTCGGCCGGGCGGTGCGGACCACCTTCGCCGCGGCCCGCGCCCTGACCCACGACATGGCGGCCTCGGAAGCGCTCTGGACGATGATCTTCGTCGAGACCTACCGGACCGAGCTTCGCGCCGAGAAGCCCCACCGGGCGGCCGAGATCTATCAGAGTGCGAAGGATCGCTACGACCGGATCACGCGCGCCCTGATCAAGGAAGGCATCGAGCCGCAGCAGCACGCCTGGGCGCGGACGCGGCGGCGCGGCAAGCTCTTGTCGGTGCTGAGATTGATGAAGGCCGCCTTCACCTTCACCGCCGGTGCGGACTACCTCGCCTGGAAGAT
>DAIRDJ010000159.1:0-10855 GCA_036796215.1 Geminicoccaceae bacterium | reverse complement strand
TGCCCATGCTGCATGCGGCTTCGAGACAATCATGTCTATTTATGACACAGTAGAACTAAGTGTCTCAATTTCGGTGAGCGCTTGAAGGCACTCAAAGACCTCGCACCCTTTGAAGCCTTGTGTAAAGCCTCGCAAGCCGAGCCACAACGTTTCACAGCCGATCCGCACCAGCACTTCGCAGGACCAAACAGCTAGGGCAGGAACCGGCTCTTGAGCGGGACACCGGTCCACAGCGTCACCAGGTGAGCGAGGCTGGCGAGCACGATCATCACGCCGATCAGCAAGACCGGGATCGGCGGGAGAAGCGGGAGGTCGCCGAGCCCACGTGGACGACGCTCCTGCCAGCCGGCCCAGCCGCACAGAGCGCAGCCGACAACCAAGACAGCCAATGTAGCGGCAAGGCTCATGTCGTGTGCTCCTGGACGCAGCGATGAAGCTCCCCATATGATGCGACATGCCGAGTGCGCGGTCGATCAAATGCTGAACGACGCATCGGCAACAAAACAGCGCTCATCTTGTAGTGCTGATCTGCCGATCCGTCGGCCTACCTGAACCGGCTGCTCCAGGATGGCGTTGCTGACAGCATCGAGGCCGTCGTCGAGCGAGGCTGTTCCAGGCGCCCATTCGCGCATCTCCTCGATGAAGCCCGAGTTTAGCACGGTCTCGTGCATGTGCAGGTGGCCGGCTGCCAGGATAGGATCGAGCGCGTTCAGGATTCGGTCGGTCTTGCCGCGGCTCGAGTGACGCTCGACCAGCGTCAAATTATGCCCACTACCCTTGAGCTCGCGCCGCACCAGCGAGGGGAGGAAGCGGCCGATGCCATTGGTCTCGATGAAGAGGCGGGATTGCCGCAGCCCGAGCGCGAACGCGATGGCCTGGCGGATGAGCTGGGTCGCCTCGTCGACATTGTCGATTTGCTCGGCCGAGAACTGCAGGTAGCGGACACCGTGCAACCAGTAGTGCCCGTGACGGTCGACCATGACCACGGCAATGGCACTTCGATCGCCTCGACCGGGCCTTCCGTAGGCCGGGTCCCACCAGCAGACGCTGGAGACCATGGCCGTTTGACCGATAGCCAGCCGCAACCGGCCGTCTGACCAGTGGCTATCGAGGGGGTCGGCGTAAGGGATCAGTCGGTCCGGATCGAGCTTGACGGCGCGTGGCGGGGTCGGGTCCAGCATCATCTGACTGCGGAACCGCTGTGGCCCCGTGTGCCGACGCAAATCCTCGACCACATCGGCTGGAAACCGCTCTGGCCAGGCGCTACTCCCGTCGGCCTGCACCAAGGGCAGGCATAGTCGCTCGAACCTGTCGAGAAACGGCTTGTCCTCACCGATTTCACGCCGTGGCCGATCGGCATAGATCGAATAATAGCTGTGCGGTGTGCCGACGAAGAGCTGCAGGCCCGTTGGCACCAGGACGAAGTCGATCTCGGCCACGCGCTGGCGGAGTTCTTCGCGGCTGGCTGCCGTGTTGCAGGTATTTGGCACCTCGACGTCGTCGCAGATGACGATATCGGCGCGAGTGCCCGTAATGTTGCCGTTCAGGCCGCGGGCCAGCACCGACGGGTCGCGGTGATTGCGGCGACGACGGACCGAGAACTGGTCCACGGCCCAATTCTCCGGGCGATGTTCCAAAAGGTGTCCCGCTGCAGGGTGGCGTTCGACGATCCGACGTGTGTTGCGGCTCATCTTGTTGGCAAGCATCTGCTCGGCGGCCACGATCAGGATTCGCAGATTGGGATTGCCGGTCAGCAGCCATGCCACGAAGAGGCCGACCAGTGTCGATTTGCCGGCATCGCGAAAGACCATGAGCAGCAGGCGGCGCTCCCCGGCGATCCACTGCCCATAGAGCCAACGACAAATGGTCAGGTGGAGCGCCGGGGTGTGCAGGCCCTGCAACTTGTTCCAGACGATGACGAACTGAGGGAAGTTCAAAAAACCGGCGGTCGTTGCCGCCGACGGCCTGCTGGTCGTGCGACGGTCGCCGACCCTCGTGCTCGTCATGCTAGCCGCACCTAGCCCAAGAGACTGCGGCCGAAGGTCGAGGCGCCGCTGTCGAGCAAACGGTTAGTGGTGGATAGCAGGTTGTTCCGGCGACGCGTGCCGAAGGTGTCGCGAATCTGCTGGACACGGGCACTGGTCGTCGCACGGCGAGCATTGTTGTCGAGTTCGGCCTCGCGCTCGAGCCCGCGCAGGATCGCATCGATGGATCCCCCGGTCGTGGCGGTGCCGGTGGCGCCGGCCCGCGCGCGCTCGCTCGCCTGACGACGCCGCAACGCGTCCGCCTGCTTGCGTTCGGCTTCGCGATTGTCCCGGGTGATCGCCTCGATCTGCCGATCACGCTCCTTCTTCAGGTTTCGGTTTTCCCGCCGCGCCGCCTCCTGGCCAAGTGCGACATTGAGACCCAAGCTCGCAAGACTGCTCAATCCGCCCATTATCCGTTCACCTTTGCTTCCACAGTTACCGAAAGGAGCTCGAATGGTGCGGGCTCGGCCAGCACCAGCCGCCAGGGCGGCAGCGCGGTGCCACGACGCCATCCACGAGCCCGTACACTGACATCGAAGACGTCGTTCATCCCGGCAGCCCGGCCGAATGCGACCGACCGCAGGCCGTCGCCGGTATCGAGCATGAGCGTGTCGGCAGGGCCGAGCCGTAGACCGACGCGGACCGGCCGGTAGGGTGCATCCGAAGCGACCCCACGGCCGCTACCCGAAACGACGGGCAAGCCCTCGACCTCACTCTCGAAAGCGAGCCCGAAGTCCAGCACCGAAGCTGGGCTCGGCAACGACAGCGTCGGCGCATCGACCTCGAACTCCCCAAGTGCGCTGCCGTCGGCCTCGACGATCCAACGCTCGCCGACTAGGCCATCGAGGCCGTCCCACTCGCTCGTCGGCACCGGTTGAGAAAGGCGGCGATGCGCATCGACCAGGACGCCGTCCTCGACACGCTCGACGGCCAGCCCATTGACCCGCTCGACCAGCATGAAGACTGCCGCATCGTGAATTGTCACCGCCTTGATGCTGCCCTGGGTTTCCTGCAGCGTCCAAGCCACGATGTTGCTGTTGCGATCGATCGTTACCGCACAGGCCCGGCCATCGGCGCGGACGATCCAGAAAACCCGCCGCGTCTGGTCGAAGGCCATGTCGACGGGCTCTCGCATCAGGTGGCGCGAAAGGATGGCGATATCTGCCGCCTGGTACGCCTGCTCGGTCTCGGTGAACAGGAACTCGCGCAGATCCCGCCCCGTGGCGCCGACAAAAAGCGTGGCACCGTCGACATCGACCGGTGCGACCTGGCGATCGGCGAGCGAGCCGACCCTGGTCTGCAACTCGACCCGAGCGGTGCGTGGGGTGAGCGGAAAGCCACCGATCGTCCATTCGCCGGCTGTCGTGAAGACTTGCAGCACCCGGCCGGAGAACATCTGCCGGATGGCATGACGCCGCTCGGCGCCGATGCGAAAGGCGATCGCCGCATCGTCGTCGCCATCGGCAAGGTCGAAATCGAACGGACGGCCGGACTTCGAAAACCAGAGATAGTCCGGCAAACTCCGTGTGCCACCGAAAACCAACCGATTTTGATGTATTACTGCCGCTACTGGAAAGCCATGTACGCTAGAGAAGGCCTGTTCGTCCCAAAAAACAGTGGCAAGTTCATCCTCAAGTGGCTCCAACGTCTTTGCTATCAGGTTGACGGTGTCGTCCGGAGCATATTCCAATTGTGTGATGTAAAGTTGTCGTCCCTTGATTCGAATTGTTGCATTCAGATGCTGAGCAGTGAAATATGGCTCTGAACTAACGACGCGGACGTAAATATCTTTTGCGGTGGTCGGATCCGCATTTTCCTGAATATCCGGCATGCGATACGGCTGTAACGCAATACGCTGCGGCGCGTATCTGACGAAGGGCTGCAAAACTCTTTCGTCGGAATCATCATCTGGTCTGGCAGGCGAGAATTTGAAATCTTCTCGTGACCACGAAAAATTTGAATCGCTCTTTAGCAAGCGAGGTAAATAATTTGGATGACAAACGACAATATTCTCATCAACAATGGCAATGTCAATTTGATTTACATCTTCGATCGACCATGGAAGATCGGCAATGGTCTGCCGGATCGCTCCATCGCTCACCACGTGGACCGCGAAATCGCCAAAGACCAAGAGGTCATGGATGTCGCCGTGATCATAGGGAAAGAGTCGCCCTCCGCTCGGCACGTCGGCCACGAATGACGTGCCGGGGCGGCGGGCGATGCCGCCAGTGCGCTGCACCAGCACGTTCCGCAGCGTGGCGGCACCGTCGTCGTAGGCCCGCAGATCGATGCGGCCGTAGAGGGCGGGGTCGATCTCGCCCGAGGTGAAGCTCGTCTTGGTGATATTGATCTTGCCCATCAGCCGCGCGCCGCAATCAGGGTGAAGTCCTCGACCGCGCGCGGCACGGCCTGCTGGCTGTCGATCAGCCGTGCCACTTTGTGCTCGCCGGCTGCCAGCTTGTACAAGGCATCCGCCCGGCTGGTGCCTTCGGTGATCGGCAGGCAAAACTCGGCAGCCAGCCGCGCGATCAGCGCCTGGACGAAATACGGTGGGAACCCAGCGGTGTCCGGTCGACGCTGGTAGCGCAGCACGACCCGGCTACTGCTGGCATGGAGACGGCCGCCGACGAGCCGATAATCGAGGCCGCGCGCCCGACTGCTGCCGCCAGCCGAGACGATCCGCAGGACATCGGCCGGCAACGCGAACACCATCGAGAAGCCGGCAATCGGCGACTCCGCCATCGGCGCCAACTCGGCCTCGGCCATGCTGAAATACCAAGGATGGCTGGCGATGAGGCCGCGCAGCGTGACCTCGTAGAGACGGCGCGCGACGTCGGCCTCGAACGTTTCGTCGTCGAAGGAGGTAATCTCGTTGGCGCCGATCTTGACGAGGGCCACCGAGCAGATTTCGACATCGGTGAGGGACATGGTGCGGCTCGCTTCTGGCTGACGGCGCTGGCAGCGAGCACCAGGCGGCTCGCACGGCACGCGCCGAGGTCGCTGATCGCGGCGGGCCAGTGGTCGCCCACTGGCCCGCCCGAGCGTCGCCCTTCGCGAGAAGGCGTCGACGCTCCAGCGCGATCGGTCAGTCGGCGTTGATGGCGCCGAACTGGGTGATGTTGCTCACATCCACGACGCCCTGCTCGTTCTTGAGGACGACGACCACGCCGTGGGCCGGCACGTCGTCGACGCCCGAGTTGACGAACATGAAGTCGCCGACCCGGAGCATCTTGCTCGCCGCACTGAAGTAGCCGTCGTTGTCGACGTCGGCGGCGAGGTCGGCGGTCCGATAGTGCCAGAGCGTGAAGCCGTTGGCGTAGGAGATGGCGCTGAGGCCGCTGGGTGTGTAAGCCATGATCAGCTCTCCATGCAGGGCATGGCGACCACACCGTCATCGTCGATCAGTGCGGCACCTTGCGACATCGAGTTGGAGATGAAGTGGGCGGCACGATCGCCATGCCAGGTAATGTCCGCCTTGACGTCCTGGCCGATCGCATGAGCGACTGCACTTCTGTGGTACCAGAAACAGTGCCGCACACCGTTCTCGAGAGGCAGGCCCGAATGCGGCATCCAGAGCGTCCCGAGCCAGACCTTCGCCTGACTGCCACGCCAGGGCAGCTGGTCTTCGCCGACGAACTCGGCATTGGCGAACTCGGCGACGTTCAGGAGATCCGACCACTGTTTCCAGCCGATCACCGCATAACGCTGACCGTCATCGGGGACGTCCGCCTCGCCCAGCAGTTCGAAGGCCTGTAGGACCTTCTCCTTCGTGAGACCGCTGGTCTCTGGACCGGCGACATGCTTGGCCTGCTTGAGGGCTTGCAGGATCAGCTCGTCGGTCTTGCGGCCAAGCGCGAAGGCGCCGGCGTTGGCGAGGACCTGCCGCTCGTCGAGGTTGGTCTTCAGCTCGTCGAGCTGATCGACCCATTCGCCGGCATAGTAGTCGACGAGCGTAGCCTCGACCGCGCTGAAGTCGACGTTCATGACTGGGACGATGCCGTGCCGGGCCTTGGTCGCCGCGGCTCCTTTGCCGACCTTCTGGAAGGTCGTCGAGCTGCCGCGCACACCGTTCTTCACCCGAACCGTTGCGCGGAGCTTGGAGCCCTGGCGCTGGTAGGCTTCGTGGACTTCTCTCTCGAACTGCTTCGAGAAGGCTTGATCAATATTGATGGACATCGCGCACCTTGGGTTGTTTGTCGCGATAAAGAGAGCCGCTGGTTGTCCTTGCGGGCCTCGGGCTCGGGCGAAGGTTCGGCGATCCACCGGGCCACGAACGGGTTATCCGGCAGCGATCGCTCGTCAGCGGGTCAACCGGGATAGAGGCTGCGATAGCCTGCGGTGACGCGCTGGACGATTTCGGGGTCGCGGTCGCGCCAGTAGCGCGGATCGCGAATCAGCTCGCGGAGGCTGTCTTCGGTGATCGCCAACTGGCCGGAACCGGCCTGGCCGACGATTTCGGGCTCGGCTTTCCGCATCATCTCGTGAAGCGCCAGCACGCCCTCGTAACTGCCGGCGAGCGCGCCGAAAAGCTCTTCGGGCAAATTGGCCTCCGCATAGGCCTTGATCTGCGCGGCGGTCGTTCGCCACGCCTCCGGACCGCCGAAATGCCGCTCCAGGCGATCGATCTGGCGCAACGCCTCTAGCTCCCCGGCGGCCTCGTCGATGACCGGCAGTAGGCGCTCTGCCGCGAGGTTGTAGACGAGCTGCGCCTGGCGCTGGGTGAAGCCCGCGGCATGCAGCATCTCGTTTAGCGACGGATCGGGCACGAGCAGAGGGTGCGGCGGGTCGATCTCGTAGCCCTCCGGTGCGGCGGGTCGACCGAGGATGCCCAAGAGTCGGTCGATGCCTTCCACGTCGTCCTCGCCTTCGGGCTTGGGCACGGACCGCCCGAGACGCCGCTCGAGTTCGAGATAGGATCGCAGCAGGGCATCGGTGCGGATACTGCAGGCATCAGGATCCCAGAACTTCTCGGGCACATCGGCGGGACGGTCGGCGCCTTCAGACGGCGCCGTGACGTCCTCTGCCTCGAGGACCGAGACATCTTCGCCATTGATCGGCATCGTGCCGTCGTTCATCGGCATCGGTACGGTTTCCGCGAGAATGTCCAAGTGATCGCATTGCGCGGTCACGACGGTTTCGTTGGTCTGCATGATCAACCTCGAGGACGGGCAAGTCTGATAAGAAGGGCGATAGCCGCACGCTGGCCTTCGACGTGGCGCAGCTCTGCGTCGGATCCGCTGGGCGGTACTCGGCGCTCGATGAAGGTCTGCCGGAGGTGCTCGATCACCACGTCGCCGTTGCGGCCTGCGAAACACGCCTGAACGGCCTTAGCGAACTCATCCTCGGCGAAAGCGCCAGCCGGCTCGGCCATGAGCCAGGACCAACCGAGATCTTGCTGTTCATCGAGCATGCGCGGTTCCACCACGGCTCACTCCTGATCCGGTCGGACGAGCAGGTCACGCGGCACACCGAGCGTCTCGGCGAGCCAGCTCGCGGTTGCCGCCAGATCGACCAGTTGGGCGGCCTCACCACCGAGCTTGCCCATGGTCTCGAGCCAGAGCAGCGTGTTGCGGATTTCTTCGCGCGCCTGCACGCGGGCCAGCGGCGAGCGGTAGTGGATCTCGGCGATGCTGCCGTCGAGTGCGACCGGCGGCACTTCGCCTCGACGGCGCAGGATGGCGAGCGCACGGCCCATGAGCGGGGTCAGGAGCTCGGCTTGCAAACGGCCATAGATGGCACCCAACAGGCGGGTCATCTCGGCACAGCGTTCGAGCACCTCGGTTGCCGTCATCCGCCGATCCGAGACTTGCGCCAGGCGATCCGCCATCAGCGTGTGCCGGATGCGCGAGCGCAAATCGCTCAGGACGAGTTCGGAGACGTCGAACCGTCCGGGGGCCTGCAACGGCGTCAGACCAGCCGAGCCAGCGGCTTTCGGAATAATGCTGCCGGGCACGAGTCTGATGTTGGCCGGGTTCAGGACACCATCGTCTTCCGCGAGCCAGATCCCAGTAGCGGCGATCGAGGCGTTCTTCAAAACGAGCTCGACTACCTTATTGGCGGTCTTGATATCCGGGAGAGCCGTCATCACCGGTGAGCGGCCGTACAGCTCGCCCGTTCCCTTCATCCAACGAAACGTGAGAAACGGCGACTGCTCGAAGACACCCTCGGCGAGCACGAGAGGGGTGCGGACTGCATCGCCCTGAACGGGCAAGATCGCCTGGTAGTCGAACGCGTTGCCTCGCGTGCTCACCGCCTCCAGAAGTTCGAGCTTCAGATCAGGCGATGCTCCGGTATCTGCATGGATTCCGATCAACTCGGCACAACTGGCGAACCGCCGGCGGATCTCCGCCAGTGTCGCGGTCGTGACCCGGTAATGCCGTTCGATTCGGCCGTTGACATCGCCGTCGATGTAGATCTCGGCTGCCGGAATGGCGGTGAAGCGAAAGGCGGTGGTGCAGCCGACGGGAGCCTCCTCGAACAACAGCGTGGCAGTGCCCGTCGTGACGAGATCGAGGAAGCACTGATGGATCTCGACCGCGAAGTTGGAGCGATCGAAATGGCCCTGCATTCGGGCCGCCGCCGCATCGAGGATCTCGGCAAGGTCGTCCTTGTCGCCCGGGTCGACGTCGTGTCCTGGGCGCAGACCGAACCAACGTGACCATGGTGGGGTCAGTTCGGCAAGCAGGCTCGCCGCGAGTTGTTCGACAGCGTCCGGTGCCGTGCCATCGAACAATCGCTCGGCATGGTTGGTGCCGGCGAACGCGGCTTGGGATAGCCCGTGGCCGCGCATGGGTAAGGCATAGTCGTAGCAATCGCGCCAGAGGTGTTCCCAAGCCATGCGACGCTCGCGCGCGCCGGCAAACCGTTGAAACACCGCCGGGAGTGACGATCCCGTCATCCGCCGATCCAATCGTTCTGAGCTGGTAGTAGGATCATATACCTATCTACCTTCGCCTGTCAACAACTGTGCTCTGGTTTCAGGAGGTGCCGGAAGAGCTGGTGCGGCGTCAGGACGAAGGCGGCGTTTCGACCAACGAGCCGCTTGCAGATCTCGACGCAAGTGACCGGCCGGATCGATGACATCGGTGCCGGTTCGGCTCGCTGGGCCACGGCAACCACCGAAGCACCCAGCGCAGCCATTGAAGCCAGCAGCGAGTGTGCCGACAAGGCGGGTGCAGCGCGCAGCAGCAAGCCGCAGCCCAGCGGGTCGCACAGGACCCAACCGCTGTCGGTCCGTTGACAGGCGAAACAATGGCGGAATCCGACCTTCAACCAGCCGAGACTGCTAGTACGAACACATGACTGAAAGCCGACGATGACCATCATCCGATCTCCGGAGCACCTTAGCCGAATATATACCTAGTGACGACCACTGCATAGTAAGACAGTCTCAGCCTCGAACCGAAACCGAACGGAACCGCTGCCATGCTGAGCCATGAACAGATTTGGCGGGGTGTCGACCGTCTCGCCCTTCGCAACGGCCTGTCGCCATCGGGTTTGGCCAAGCGCGCCGGCCTCGACCCGACGACCTTCAACAAGAGCAAACGGGTAACCCCGGACGGGAAGCAACGCTGGCCGGGGACCGAGAGCCTGTCGAAGATCCTCGAAGCCACTCAGACCAGCATGGCCGAGTTCGTCTCGCTCATCGACGAAACCCCGAGCCCTCCGCAACGCGCCTCTGACGTGCGGCTCAAATCGATCCGGATTTCGAGAATAACCGCCGAGTCGTTCGACAAATCCGGCTTCCCGAGCGACGGCGAGTGGGAAGAAGTCGACTTCCCGGCAATCGAGGATCCGCGCGCCTATATGATCGAGTTGGACCGCAACGGCACCCAGGTGTTTTGCCGCCCGGGCTCACTCGTCATGGTCTCGCCGTCGAGCAGTGTGCGTCGCCATGATCGCGTCACCCTCAAACCGAAAGCCGGCAATCTGATACTGGGAACCGTCAAGCGAAAGGCGGCGCAGCAATACACGCTGGTCGACACTGGCGGCCACCCCGACGAAGCAACCTTCGCTACCAACGACATTGCGTGGATCGCCCGGATCCTCTGGGTAAGCCAGTAGCGCATGACGGCGTGGACTGGGTGCCGGCCCGCGGCTAACCTGAAAAATTCATCAGCGTCGATTCCGAGGCTGGCGGGCGCGACATCAGCCGTTGGGATCGTGTAGGTTTCGGTTGCTGAAGCCAAACCGCTTCGATCGCACGGAGTTGTGCGCCCGCCATGGCCGAGGATGCCCTGTTTCTTCCCGGTTTGTCACCAGTCGCCGGCAAGCCGGTTCACGTTGCCTCCATGGCGAGCGGCGAGGCGGTGCTGGCATGAACCTCGAAGAACTTGCGCCGGGCATGGGCAAAGCAGGCGACTTCGCTGAGTCTGGCCTGCCGAGCAAGCGGGTCGGCGGCGTAGAGCCGCTCGAAGCCGGCATAGCCGTCATCCGCCAAATTCGAGCATAGCTCTGCTCGGACTTGCGGTCGGGCGAGTAGAGGTAGCTCACTGCCGGCGGGGCGGCCGAACCCCAAGGTCGTTCGTCCCGAACGAGTGTCCATAGCCGGCCGGTCTTGGTCTTTTGGCGTCCGGGGTCGAGCACCGGCACCGGCGTGTCGTCGGCGTGCAGGGTGATGCCCGCTTTCACGTGCCGGGTGATCGCCTCCGCCAGCGGTGCCAGCAACGCCGCGCTTTGCCCCACCCAATCGGCCAGTGTCGAGCGATCCGGCTCGACGCCGGCACGGGAGTAGATGCCGCTCTGGCGGTACGGCGGAGCATGATCGCAGTACTTGCCGACCAGGACATGCGCCAGCAGCGCCGGGCCGGGGCGGCCATGCTCGATCG
>DAIRDJ010000158.1:0-10945 GCA_036796215.1 Geminicoccaceae bacterium | reverse complement strand
AGAGTCGCAAATTCATATAGCGAGTAGGATTTCTAGAAGTCGGCCAAAGGGGACACCTCCCTTTTTAACCATTTCGAGGGCAAAAGAGGACACCTCCCTTTTTAACCATTTCGGCGAAATCCGCTGCCTCGCACGGCTCCGCCAGCCCGTCGACGATGTACGGGGCTGCGGCTGCTGTCAACGATCCGCGCCCCCGACCAGCACCCCGCCGCCCGCGTTCGCTATCGCCAAAAAACCCGGTGGGTGCAGGGAGGATCATCCTCCCTGCCTCTTCTCGTCTTCCTTAGTCCTCCCCTAAGCGCCTTCTCACGCCCCCGCCTCAACCGTGAACTCCACCTTTACCGCGTCGTACGGGAACACCACCTGCCCGTTCGCCGTGCGGTCGAGGAGGCCGGCGTCGAGCAGCGCGTGGAGGTCGCCGTGGACGCCCTTGACGTCGCGACCCACTCGCCGCGCCACCTCGCGCATGGCCAGCGGCCCTTGCCCGGCCATCGCCCGGAGCAGGTCCCAACGCCGCGGTGTCAGCACGCGCCACAAGAGGTCGACCGAGCTGAAGTCGATCCGCTCGCAACCATCGACGCCAATGGGCGCCTCACCCGCAAAGGCGCGGGCAAGCTCCCCCTTGGCAGCATCGATGGAAGAGACCCCCAAGGTCACGGTCTTCATCGCTCCTCCAGCCATCGCTCGACGTCGCCCCAGAAATCCGCCTGCAATCGTTCGAGACCACGAAACGCATAAGGCACTTCGAGGCTGCCGAGATGCTTGTGATCACCCTTCCCGGCCTCGTTATCGTAGCGCAGGATGCACCGCCCTTCTGCGATCAGCGCCAACCGGTACTTGAAGTCGTGGCTGCTGCCGCGCAGCGGCTCAGGCACCCGCCAGACGACGAGTTCGACGAACGCCGCCTCGTCGAGGACCAACCGCCGACGCAAGAGCAAGACGGCATTCATTGCCAAAGCTTGCCGCCAGAGCAGCCTGTTGTCAACAATACCAACAGCAGCGGCGAGAGTTTCGAGCCGGCATCGACGACCATAGCGACAACGCGCGCTCGGATGCCACGTTACACCACCTGCCTGCCGCGTCCCGACGCCCGCCATGCCCGCCGCGAAGCAGCTGAGCCTCACCCTCGACGCCGAGCTTGCAGCCCAAGTCGACGATGCCGTCGCCAGCGGCGCCTATGCGTCGGCGAGCGAGGTGGTCGCGGACGCGCTGGCCTGCTGGCGCGAGCGCCGAGCCCTCGAAGCCGACCCCGAAACTCTCCGCCGCCTCTGGCAGGAAGGCCTGGACAGCGGCGCGCCCGAGCCCCTCGACATGGCCGAGATCAAGCGCGCTGCCCGCGCCCGCCTCCTGGAGGAAGCCAGCCAGTCCTGATGCCGCGCATCATTCGCACCGCGAGCGCGGCTGGATCTGATCGACATCTGGACCTGGATCGCGGCGGACAATCCAGCGGCCGCCGATCGTCTGGTCGACCTGATCGACGAAAAGCTGCGCCTCCTGGCCGACAACCCCCGCCTCGGCCCCGCCCGGCCCGACATCGCCCCCGACCTCCGTCTCTTTCCGCTCCGCCGCTACCTGATCCTCTACCGCGAACAGCCCGAGGGCATTGAGGTTGTGCGCATCATCCACGGCATGCGGCGCTTGGCGGGCATCGTATGACCAACAGCCAAAAAATCAGGTGGGTGCAGGGAGGGTCACCCTCCCTGCCTCTTCCACCCTTTCCTTCGCTCTTCCCTGCGCGTATGGGCCAAGGGGGACACGTCCCGTCTTGACCGATGAGGTGCGGCGGTCAGGCGAAGGCCAGGCGGTCGTCCTGGCCGAAAGGGTCGATCTCGACGAGGAGGCGGGTCACCGTGGCGCGTGGTGCCTTGCGCCGTGCGATCGTCGTCAGGCGCACGAGGCCCGCGGCCTCGAGCTTGGCCAGGGTCCGCGTGAGGTTCGACGGGGCGCGCCCGGTCAGGGTTGCCAGCTCGGCGATCGAGCCCGGCTCGTGATCGCGGATGATCGCCAACAGCCGCCGGTTCTCGGGCGTCAGCAGCCGGATGATCGCCTCGACACTCTCGACGCTCGGCAGCGCCGCATCGGCAGGCGCGGGCTTGCCCCGCGCCACGGCCATCATCTCGTCACGCAAGCGATGGTGATGCACGACCTTGGGCTGCCTCATGATCTCTCCTCCTCGTCGACATCGATCACGATGGATGGGATGCCTCGTTCGGCGAGGACCCGATCCACCTCCGCGAAAAAGTCCGCGAGCAAGCGCTCGACGTTTTCGAAGGCATAGGGCCTGCCCTGGTCGTGCTCGTCGCGGTGCCAGTGGTCGGCGGTCACTGCCCTCTCGCGAAAGCGGCTGCCGAGCGGTCGAACCGTGTGCGCACTGTCGAAGCCCATGATCCGTCGCCCTTCGGGATCGTGCAGCGTGAAGGCATAGCGTAGCCCGTGCGGTCGTTCGGCACTGGCGGCCACGCGCTTGATCTCGAACCGCAGGTGGTAGCCGCTTTCGAAGAGATGGGTGCGGCCGTCGAAGGCCAGCAGAAACTCCAGCGCATGCAGCCCATCACCCTCGTCCATATCTTATCCTATCATGATAAGATACTATTGGAAGCCGCGCTGCAACCGCAGCCTGCCGCCCGGACATGCCGATACCGGTTTCAGCGGGGGCAGTCTTGTCTCGAAACGTCGTGACAGGTGGGCCGACGGAGGACATGTGCCGACGACCCGTAATGCTCGCCGACCGCCCAAGGCCAGCGGCCCGCCGCCCGCATTCGCTCCCGCCACAAAAATCCGGTGGGTGCAGGGAGGGTCACCCTCCCTGCCTTCTTTTTCTTCCTTCAACCCCGGCCTTCAACCCCGGCCTTCAACCCCGGCCATCCGCCCTGCGGTCGAGGAGGCCGGCGGCTCTGTCCTAGGCGGCTACGCCCTTTTCCTCGAGCATCGCCTGCAACTCGCCGCTCTCCGCCATCTCGCGGACGATGTCGAAGCCGCCGACGAACTCGCCCTTGACGTAGAGCTGCGGGATGGTCGGCCAGTTCGAGTACGTCTTGATGCCCTCGCGGATGTCCTGGTCGTCGAGGACGTTGTAGGCCTGGAACTTGACGTCGAGCTGGCTCAGCACCTGGACGACGCCGGCCGAGAAGCCGCACATCGGGAAGACCGGCGTGCCCTTCATGTAGAGAACGACATCGTCCTTCTTGACCTGCTCGTCGATGGTGGCGTGGATCGGCTCGGCCATGATGGTCTCCCGGAAGCTCGAGGATAGCGGCGGTCGGCCGCGAACACCTCAGTTGGGTGTCTTGGTGGTGAGTGCCAGGGCATGCAGCGTGCCGCCCATGCGGCCGCCCAGCGCCTCATAGACCAGCTGGTGCTGGCGCACGCGGGGCATGCCGGCAAAGGCCCTGGAGACCACCGTGGCGCGATAGTGATCCCCGTCACCGGCGAGATCCTCGATCACCACCTCGGCATCCGGCAGGGCCGACTTGATGGCCTCTTCGATCTCGCTGGCACTCATCGGCATCGCATGCTCTCCAAACCTTCGGCCATCGTGCTCAGGCGCCGGCCATGTAATCCGGCAGCCAGCCTTCGGCTCGCCGCCGCAGGATCTCCAGCGATATGGCGGGTGCCTTGCCGAGCGTCAACGCGTCGCCGCCGGTCCGGCCAATGGAGCGCGCCACGACCCCGGCGTCGCGGAGCTGACGCAGCACGGCGCGCTCCCTGCCCGGTGCGACGGCCAAGAGATAGCGTGCCTGATCCTCGCCGAAGAGCCAGGTGATCGCGGCCGGCGCCTCGCTCGGCACCGTCACCGCGGCACCGATGCCGCTCACGAGACACATCTCGGCAACGGCGACGGCAAGACCGCCATCGGCGAGGTCGTGACAGGCCTCGACCAGACCAGCACCGATCAGCCCGCGCACCGTATCGCCATTGCGCCGCTCGACGGCAAGCCTGACCGGCGGCGGGGCACCGTCGTCGCGACCGAGCACCTGCTGCCAGAGCAGGGAGCCGCCGAGCCAGCCCTGCGCCTCGCCCACCAGGACCAGGACGAGCCCCGGGGCCGCGAAACGCAGCCCGACCAGCCGGTCGATATCCGCGACGAGGCCGACCCCGCCGACATTGGGGGTCGGCAGGATGGCACGGCCGTCGGTCTCGTTGTAGAGCGAGACATTGCCCGAGACGACCGGGAAATCGAGCGCCTTGCAGGCCGCGGCCATGCCCTCGATGCAGCCGACCAGCTGGCCCATGATCCGCGGCCGCTCGGGATTGCCGAAATTCAGGCAGTTGGTGATCGCCAGCGGCCTGGCACCCACCGCCGTCAGATTGCGCCAGGCCTCGGCCACCGCCTGCATGCCACCCCGGAAGGGATCGCCGGCACAATAGCGCGGCGTGCAGTCGGTGGTCAGCGCCAGGCCGCGCCCTGTGCCGTGCACGCGCACCACCGCGGCATCGCCGAAGCCCGGCAGCATCACCGTATCGGCCATCACCATGTGGTCGTACTGCTCGAAGATCCAGCGCTTGCTCGCCAGATCGGGCAGGCCCAGCAGCCGCAACAAGAGCTGGTCGGCCGAGCCCAGGCCCTGCGGCTCGACGTCGGGCAGCGGGACCGGCGGCGGTGTCTTGACGTAGGGCCGCTCGAGCACCGGCGAGGCGCCGGCCACCGGCGCCACCGGCACGTCCGCCACCACGTCACCCTGCCAGGTCAGCACCATCCGGCCGGTATCGGTCACCCGGCCGACCACGGCGCAATCGAGCTCCCATTTCTGGAAGACCGCCATGGCCTCGGCCTCGCGACCGGCCCGGGTCACCATCAGCATCCGCTCCTGGCTCTCCGACAGCATGATCTCGTAAGGCGTCATGCCCTCTTCACGGCAAGGCACGGCATCGAGCACCATCTCGATCCCGCACTCGCCGCGTGACGCCATCTCGAACGAGGACGAGGTCAGCCCCGCCGCCCCCATGTCCTGAATGGCGACGATCACGTCGGTCGCCATCAGCTCGAGGCAGGCCTCGATCAACAGCTTCTCGGTGAAGGGGTCACCCACCTGCACGGTCGGCCGCTCCGCCTCACGGGATTCCGAGAACTCGGCCGAGGCCATCGTCGCCCCGTGGATGCCGTCCCGGCCGGTCTTCGCCCCCACATAGAGCACCGGATTGCCGATGCCGCCGGCCTTGGCATAGAAGACCTTGTCGGCCTCCGCCACACCCACCGCCATCGCATTGACCAGGATGTTGCCGTTATAGGCCCGGTGGAAGGTGCACTCGCCGCCCACCGTCGGCACGCCGACGCAATTGCCATAGCCGCCGATCCCGGCCACCACGCCTTCGACCAGATGCCGGGTCTTGGGATGCGCGGGCTCGCCGAAGCGCAACGCATTGAGAAGGGCGACCGGCCGCGCCCCCATGGTGAAGACATCACGCAGAATGCCGCCCACGCCCGTGGCCGCCCCCTGGTAGGGCTCGATGAACGACGGGTGGTTGTGGCTCTCCATCTTGAACACACAGACCTTGCCGTCGCCGATATCGATCACCCCGGCATTCTCGCCCGGGCCCTGCACCACCCAGGGGGCCTTGGTTGGGAACTTGCCGAGATGGATCCTCGAGCTCTTGTAGGAGCAGTGCTCGGACCACATGACCGAGAAGATGCCGAGCTCGACCAGCGTCGGCGCGCGGCCGAGGATCGCCTCGATCCGACCGAGATCCTCACTGGTCAGCCCGTGCCGCTCGAGCAGCTCGACCGTGATCGCCATCAGACGAGCTCCGCCACGAGCGACTGGAAAAGGGCGCGCCCGTCCGCACTGCCGAGCGCCGGCTCGATCGCCCGCTCGGGATGCGGCATCATGCCGAGCACCCGCCGGTTCTCCGAGAGGACACCCGCGATGTCGGCCAGCGAGCCGTTGGGATTGTCCAGATAGCGGAACGCCACCCGGGCGTCGCCCTCGAGCCGGGCGAGCCCGTCCCGATCGATGACGAAGTTGCCGTCGTGGTGGGCCACCGGCAGCGACAGCTCGGCCAAGGGCGCATAGCCGCCGGTAAACGCACCGTGCGCCCGCTCGACCCGCACCCGAACGTGGCGACAGACGAACTTCAAGCTCTGGTTGCGGATCAGGGCACCCGGCAGCAGGCCCGCCTCGGTCAGCACCTGAAAGCCGTTGCAGATGCCGAGCACGTAGGCGCCCGACCGGGCATGCCGGATCACGTCGGCCATGATCGGCGAGCGTGAGGCGATCGCCCCGCAGCGCAGGTAGTCGCCGTAGGAGAAGCCGCCCGGCACGCCAACGAGGTCGACCTCGGGCAGGGTCGTGTCGCCGTGCCAGACCCTGAGCGCGGGCCTGCCCGTCACAGCCTCGATCGCGACCGCGAGATCACGATCGCAGTTCGATCCCGGAAAGGTAATCACCGCCGCGCGCATGGCCTGCCGATGCTGGTTTGCTGCCGACAGCGGCTTAGCCGCAGGCTGGCCCCGGCGCAAGGCAACGGCCGAGCCATCCGGCGGTTGAACGACGCCACCGCTACGCAATCCGGCCAGCGCGTGCTATCCTTGAGCCTCGAACGACCAATCGCCGCAGTGGGGGATGAGCCCATGATCAGACCCGAGATCGCCAGCGCCATCGAGGGCATCATCGCCCCGGCCATGCGCCGGATGGGCTACCGCGCGCTCAGGATCGAGGAGGGGCAGAACCATGCGGGTGAGCCCGTGCTCTTCATTCACGTCGAGTATGCGGCCGATGGAGACCCGATCGACCCCAAAGTGACCGCCGACCTCCTGTTCCAGGTCCATGGTCGCTTGGCCGAGCTCGGTGAAGAGCGCTTTGCGCACATCCGCCACCACTACAAGGAAGCCCAAAAGGTCCTGGGCTACGCGTGAGCGTCGAGTTGCTGGAGACAGCGCGGCGTCTCGCCGAGGTTGGGCCTCGTCGGCCACGACAAGCCGATCTGAAGCGTGCGGTGAGCACGGCCCATTATGCACTCTTTCACGGCTTCGCCAAAAATGCTGCCGATATGCTCGCCGGAACAGGAGCGGATCGGTCGCTCGAGTCGTGGTTGCAGGCCTATCGCGCCATCGAGCACGGCTTTGCGCGAACGGCCTGCCAGAACACGGCAAAGCTCGGCTTTCCCGAGCCCATCGTTCGCTGTGCCATCCTCTTCATCGAGTTGCAGGAACGCCGTCACGCGGCGGATTACGACCCGCTCGTGCGTTTCACCCGTGCGGAAGCCCTGGAGATCATCGACCAGGCCGACTTGGCGCTGCAGCTCCTGCAAAAAAGCCCCAGGCGCGACCGCCGGGCCTTCGCCATCCAACTCCTGCTCCGCCGCCGCGCTTGAACTGCCGGCCGCCTCACCAGAACCGCCGATCCGGCGCATAGAGCGAAAGATCCAGCCCCGGATCACGGCCCGCCACCAGATCCGCGATGATCCGCCCGGTGACCGGCCCGAGCGTCAGCCCCAGATGCTGATGGCCGAAGGCGAAGAGCACGTTGGGATGGCGGCGGCTCCGGCCGATCACCGGCAGGCTGTCGGGCAAGGACGGGCGGCAACCCTGCCACTCGCTGACCACCTCTTCCGCCAGCCCGGGCAGATAGCGCCGGGCGATCGGCAGCAGGCGACGCGGGATGCGAAAATCGGGCGGCGCCTCCTTTGATGCCAGCTCGACGCCGCTCGTCAGCCGGAGGCCGTGATCCATCGGCACCAAAAGAAAGCCCGGGTCGATGCAATAGACCGGACGACCGAGCAGCGGCCGGCCCTCGGCCGTGGCACCGGGCTGCAGCATCAGATGGTAGCCGCGCTCGGTCTCGAGCGGCACCTTGTGGCCAGCCTCGGCCGCGAGCCCGGCCGAGAAGGCGCCGGCGGCAATCACCACCCTTTGCGCCTCGAGCGTGCCGTCATTGGTGAGCACGCCTTTGACCTTGCCGTCGGCCTTGGCGAGGCCGCGGACCAGCCGCTGCTCCTGCCGGCCGCCGCGCTCGAAGAAAAGCGCTGCCAGCCGGTCGCTATAGGCCTGCGGATGGCTGATCTCGCGGTTGCAGGTGAGCCAGAGCCCGCCCGCCACCTCGCTCGAAAGGCCGGGCTCGAGGTCGTGGACGGCATCGCGCTCCAGCACCTCGTAGGCGAGGCCGAAGCGGTCGAGCCCCGGTGTCTCGTCGGTCAGATAGCGGTCGAGAGCGGCCCGATCGAGCGCCACCTTGAGCCAGCCCTTCGAGCGCCAGAGCTCGCCGGCCCCGGCCCGCTGGACGAGCAGCTCATGCGCGCGAATGGCCCGGCTGGCCAGCGCCTGGATGCCCACCGTCGCCCGCTCGACCGTCACAGCCCGGGTCGCCAGCGCCGCCCGCACGAGCCAGGGGGCGAGGCTCGGCAGATGACGCCAGCGCACCTTGAGCGGCCCCGCCGGGTTGGCCAGCATGCCGGGCACCGCCTTGAGCGTGGCCCGGGTGACGATCGGTGCCACCGAGCCCACGCTGATGATCCCGGCATTGCCAGAGGACGTGCCGCTGCCCGGTCGCGCCGGATCGACCAGCGTCACGGCATGGCCGTCCTCCTGCAGAAAGAGCGCGCAGGCGAGACCAACGATGCCTGCACCGATCACCAGAACGTCGCTCTGCGCCCCCGTCACGAGGTGACCCCCGCCGCACACGGCCAGATATCCGGCCGCCGGAAGGCATCGGCGAGGTAGTCCACGAAGCGGCGGAGCTTGGGCTGCAGCCGGCGCTGCTCGGGAAAGACCGCGTGGATGTCGATGGTCGGCGTCCGCCAGTCCTGGAGCAGGGGCCTGAGCCGCCCGCTGCCGAGATCGGCGTCGATGATGAAGACCGGCTGGTAGATCACCCCCAGCCCACCCACCGCCGCCTGGCGCAGCGCATCGCCGTTGTTGGCGAGCAGCGTGCCCGCGACCTTCACTGCCACAGGCTCGTCGCCACGCGCAAAATGCCACTCGCTGAGCTGCCGGCCGAGCGTGTAGCGCAGGCAGTTGTGGCCAGCGAGGTCTTCCGGCAGCCCGATCGGCCGGTGCCGGTCGAGGTAGCGGTCGGCCGCGGCACAGACGAAATGCACCGACGCCAGCCGCTTGGCGATCAGCGTGCTGTCCTCGAGCTTGCCGATGCGAATCGCGACGTCGAACCCATCCTCGATCAGATCGATCCGCCGGTCGTCGAGCGAAAGGTCGACCTCGACCCTCGGATGGGCGGTCATGAAGCTCGGCAGTAGCGGTGCCAGATGCTGGATGCCGAAGCTCATCGGCGCACTCACCTTGAGCCGGCCCTTGGGCTCGACCGTGTGCTCCTGGATCGCGAGCTCGGTCGCCTCGATCTCGGCCAGGATCCGCTCGGCATGGTCGCGATAGGCGAGACCGAGCTCGGTGAGCGACAGGCGCCGAGTCGTCCGGTTGATCAGGAGCACACCCAGATGCTCCTCCAATGCCGAGAGATGCTTGCTCACCGTCGACTTCGAGAAGCCCAGCGCCTGCGCTGCGGCCGAGAGGCTGCCGGCCTGCGCCACCTTGACGAAGACCTCCATGCTCAAGATGCGGTCCAACGGGCGTTCCTCGTTCTTCCGGCTTTCAGCAGCCGGCTGGCGCGTTGCCGGACGCACCGCTAGACATAGCTGGACCCGGGTGTCGCCGGTCAACAGATTCGTGACCCAAGCCGAGGACCTCCGCTATTGCCTGCCCAGCTCACCATCGCGCTCGCCCAGTGCAACCCGACCGTCGGCGACCTCGACGGCAACCTCGCCCTGATCGAGGGCCTCTGGGCCGAGGCTGCCGAGGCCGGGGCCGATCTCGTCGTCTTCCCGGAGCTGGTGCTGACCGGCTACCCGCTCGAGGACCTCGTTTTGAAACCGGCCCTGCTCGAGCGCAGTGCCGCCCTTCTCGACCGGCTCGCCGCCGCCACGGCCAAAGGCGGTCCGGCCATCCTCCTCGGCGCCCCCTGGGCCGAGGGCAAGGAGCGACCCTATAACGGCGCCTTCCTCCTGGCCGGCGGCGAGATCAAGGGCCGGCGGGCCAAGCACGAGCTGCCGAACTACGGCGTCTTCGACGAAAAGCGCGTGTTTGCGGCAGGACCTGTCCCCGGACCCCTGCGCCTCGATCTCTTGGACGGCGGCCTCGTCCGCATCGGTGCCATGGTCTGCGAGGACATGTGGGTCCCCGACGTCGCCGAGGGGCTCGAGGAGAGCGGGGCCGAGCTCCTGCTCGTCATCAACGGCTCGCCCTTCGAGGCGGGCAAGCAGGACACCCGCCTGCAGCACGCCGTGGCCCGCGTCACCGAGACCGGCCTGCCGCTCCTCTACCTCAACCTCGTCGGCGGCCAGGACGAGCTGGTCTTCGACGGCGCCTCCTTCGTCCTCGACGCCGACCGCCGGCTCGTGGCCCAAGCTGCCTGGTTCGAGCCGGCCCTCCTCCTCACCACCTGGACCCACGACGACCGAGGCTGGCAGCCCATGGGCGACCGACAGCTGACCAGGCCGCCCGAGGAGCTCGAGGCCATCTACCGTGCCATGGTCCTGGGCCTGCGCGACTACGTCCACAAGAACGGCTTTCCGGGTGTCGTCCTCGGCCTCTCGGGCGGCGTCGATTCCGGCCTCTCGGCCGCCGTCGCCGCCGACGCGCTCGGCCCCGAACGGGTGCACGCGCTGATGATGCCGTCGCGCTATACCTCGACCGACAGCCTCGAGGACGCCTGGGAATCGGCGGACCTCCTCGGCATTCAGCTCGACACGGTCGAAATCGAGCCCGCCTTCGAGGCCTTCAAGACCGTGCTCGCCCCCCTCTTCGGCGACCGTCCGCCCGACATCACCGAAGAGAACATCCAGTCCCGCATCCGCGGCATGATCTTGATGGCCGTCTCCAACAAGCTGGGCTCGATGGTGCTGACCACCGGCAACAAGTCCGAGATGTCGGTCGGCTACGCCACCCTCTACGGCGACATGTGCGGCGGCTACTCGGTCCTCAAGGACGTCTACAAGACCA
>DAIRDJ010000157.1:0-11005 GCA_036796215.1 Geminicoccaceae bacterium | reverse complement strand
GTCGCCCCGCACAAGCGCGACATCGGCATGGTCTTTCAGAACTACGCCCTCTTCCCGCACATGACGGTGGCCGAGAACCTGGCCTTTCCGCTCTCGGTGCGGCGCATGGCCAAGGCCGAGACGGAGGAGCGGGTCAAAAAGGCCCTCGACATGGTGCAGCTGGGGGCGATGGGCAACCGCCGGCCGGCGCAGCTCTCGGGTGGCCAGCAGCAGCGCGTGGCGCTGGCCCGGGCGCTGGTCTTCGAGCCCCGGCTCGTGCTCATGGACGAGCCTTTGGGCGCGCTCGACAAGCAGCTGCGCGAGACCATGCAGTACGAGATCAAGCACATCCACGAGAACCTGCAGGTGACCGTGGTCTACGTCACCCACGACCAGAGCGAGGCCTTGACCATGTCGGACCGGGTCGCCGTCTTCAACGACGGCGTGGTCCAGCAACTGGCGCCGCCGCCGATGCTCTACGAGAAGCCCGACAACGCCTTCGTCGCCCAGTTCATCGGCGAGAACAACCGCTTCGTCGGCACCGTCAAGCAAGCCGTGAACGGCCACTGCACGGTCGAGGTCGACGGCCGGCCGATCCAGGCCCTGGCCGTCAATATCGCCGGCGCCGGGTCGAAGAGCACCCTCTCGCTCCGCCCCGAGCGGGTCGTGGTCGACCCCGACGAGAGCCGCTTTCCCAACATCTTCGACGCCAAGGTGCTCGAGCTGATCTATCTCGGCGACCACATCCGCGCCCGCATGGCCGTCTGCGGCACCGATCAGTTCATCGTCAAGGTGCCCAACGCCAGCGACCACCCGACGCTCGAGCGCGGCCACGAGGTGCGCGTCGGCTGGCAAATCGAGGATTGCCGGGCGCTCGACGCTTGACCGCCCGCCGTCGTTTCCTGGCCTCGGGTTGCCGGATCGGCGTCGGACGCGCATTGTAGAGAGATCGCGGCCGAGACAATTCGGCCGATCGGAAGCACAAGGGAGAGATGCATGACCATGAAAATAAAGACCGGGCTCCTCGCCAGCGCCGCCATGGGCGCCCTGGTCGCGACCGCGGCACCGGCGGCGGCCCAGACGTCGCTGACCGTCGTGTCCTGGGGCGGTGCGTACACGGCGAGCCAGCAGCGCGCCTATCACGAGCCCTACATGGCCGAGAACCCGGACATCCGGATCGTCAACGACGACGGCTCGGCCAACGCGCTCGCCGGCATCCGTGCACAGGCCCAGGCCGGCAACGTCACCTGGGATCTCGTCGACATGCTGCCGTCCGACGCGCAGCTGCTCTGCGAGGAAGGCCTCCTGCTGGAGTTCGACATCGACGCGATGTTCGCCCCCGCACCGGACGGCACGCCGGCGTCCGAGGACTTCCTGCCGGGCTCTTTCGGTGACTGCTTCGTGTCGTCGATCGTCTATTCGACGGTCTTGACCTTCAACACCGAGATGTTCCCCGAGGACAAGCAGCCGCAGACCATCGCCGACCTCTTCGACGTCGAGAACTTCCCGGGGCGGCGGGCGCTGCAGGATCGGCCGGGCACCAATCTCGAATGGGCGCTCTATGCCGACGGCGTGCATCCGGACGAGATCTACGACGTGCTGCGCACGCCCGAAGGCGTCGATCGCGCCTTCGCCAAGCTCGATACCATCAAGGACCACCTGGTCTTCTGGACCGAGGGCAGCCAGGCGCCGCAGCTCCTGGCCGACAAGGAGGTCTCGTTCTCGACCGGCTACAACGGCCGGATGTTCGAGGCATCGGAGGTCGAGGGCCAGCCCTTCCAGATCATCTGGGACGGCCAGGTCGTCGAGTGGGACGGCTGGGTCGTGCCGGCCGGCGGCAACAACGTCGAAACCGTCATGGAATACCTCTATTGGGCGACCGATACCCAGCGTTTGGCCGACCAGGCGAAGTTCATCTCCTACGGCCCGGCGCGCGCCAGCTCGTCCGAGCTGGTCTCGACCCATGCCGATCTCGGCATCGACATGAACCCGCACATGCCGACCCATCCGGACAACTACCAGACCCCGATCATCCTCGATAACGAGTTCTGGACCGACTACGGCGACGAGCTGCGCGAGCGCTTCGCCAGCTGGATGCTGAACTAGCACGAGGCAGCAGCCGCCGGGTCCGCGATCGCGGGTCCGGTGGCGCTGGCCGCGGCGGTTGGCGAGGGAGACGGAAATGGCCCAGGCAACGATCGGTCAGACCGACACAGTGACGTCGTCCGGGCCCATGGTCACCGCCTCCGGCGAGCCGCTGAAGGCCAGCCTGGCGCGGGCCGAGCGCAAAAGGCGCCTCACCGCATTCTTCCTCGTCGTCCCTCTCCTCATCTTCATCCTCGTCACCTTCATCGTCCCGATCGGCGACATGGCGCTCAACAGCGTCCGCAACCCGGAGGTGGTGACCTTCCTGCCGCGCACCGTCGAGGCCATCCAGGAATGGGACGGCGCCGAGCTGCCGGACGAGCCGGTGTTCGAGGCGCTGGTCGAGGATCTCAGGGCCGGTGCGGGCTCGCCGGCGATCGGCCGGCTCGGCGCCCGGCTGAACTACGAGAAAAGCGGCATGCGCAGCACGATGCAGCGCGCCGGCCGCGCTGCTCGAGGCCTCGAGCCGCCCTACCGCGAAACGCTGGTCGAGCACGACGCGACCTGGGGCGAGCTGGGCACCTGGCGCATGCTCCAGCGGGAGAGCTCGCCCTTCACGCTGAGCTACTTCATCGCCGCCTTCGATCGCACCTACGACGACGAGGGCAATATCGTCCAGGTGCGTGAAGACCAGCGCATCTACGTCCAGCTCTTGATCCGCACCTTCGCGCTCTCCCTGGTCATCACCGCACTCACCCTCCTGCTCGGCTTTCCGATCGCATACCTCATGGCGCACCAGCCGGCGCGGATCGCCAACCTCTTGATGATCCTGGTGCTCCTGCCGTTCTGGACGTCGCTTCTGGTGCGCACCTCGGCCTGGATCGTCATGCTGCAGCAGCAGGGTGTGTTGAACGATCTTCTGGTGCTGTTCGGCTTCATCGGCGAGGATGGCCGGCTCTTGATGGTCTACAACCAGACCGGCACCATCGTCGCCATGACCCATATCCTGCTGCCGTTCATGGTGCTGCCGCTCTACAGCGTGATGAAGACCATCCCGCCCTCCTACATGCGCGCCGCCCGCTCGCTGGGTGCGAACCAGTGGACGGCCTTCTGGCGGATCTACGTGCCGCAGACGACGGCCGGGATCGGCGCCGGCGGGGTCCTCGTCTTCATCATCTCGATCGGCTACTATATCACCCCGGCGCTGGTCGGCGGGCAGTCGGGGCAGATGATCTCGAACTTCATCGCCTTCCACATGCAGCGCTCGCTGAACTGGGGGCTGGCCGCGGCGCTCGGCACCATCCTGCTCTTCGCCGTGATCCTGCTCTATTACCTCTACAACCGCATCATCGGCGTCGATCGCCTGAAGCTCGGCTGAGCGGGAGACAAGCGCCATGGCCCTTCCCACCTACGCCGGCCCGCTCGAGCGCAGCTGGTACTATGCCTTTCGCATCATCTGCGCTGCGATCTTTATCTTCCTGATCGCCCCCATCCTCATCATCATCCCGCTGTCGTTCAACGCCGAGCCCTACTTCACCTTCACGCGGGCGATGCTGACCCTCGATCCCGACGGCTACAGCCTGCGCTGGTACCGGGACTTCTGGAACAGCACGAGCTGGATGACCTCGATCCGGAACAGCTTCATCATCGCGATCGGCGCCACCCTCGTCAGCACCTTCCTCGGCACGCTCGCCGCCCTCGGGCTGTCGCGCTCGCACATGCCGTTTCGCGCCGCCATCATGGGTGTGCTGATCTCGCCGATGATCGTGCCGCTGATCATCTCCGCAGCTGGCATGTTCTTCTTCTATTCCAAGATCAACCTGGCGCAGACCTATCTCGGCATCATCCTGGCCCACGCTGCCCTCGGCACGCCCTTCGTCGTCATCACCGTGACCGCCACCCTCTCCGGCTTCGATCACAGCCTGACCAGGGCGGCAGCCAGCCTGGGTGCTGATCCCACCACCACCTTTTTCAAGGTGACGATGCCATTGATCCTGCCCGGCGTGATCTCGGGCGCCCTTTTCGCCTTCATCACCTCCTTCGACGAGGTCGTCATCGTCCTCTTCCTCGCCGGGGTCGAGCAGCGCACCATCCCGCGCGAGATGTGGTCCGGCATCCGCGAATCCATCAGCCCGACCATCCTCGCCGTCGCCACCATCCTGATCGCGATCAGTGTGCTGTTGCTGCTGTCGCTCGAGCTCTTGCGGCGGCGAAACGAGCGATTGCGGGGCATCGTCGAGAGCTAGAAAGACGTGGGGGAAATGATTTCCCCCACGGCCCCCTCGGAACTTTGCGGCGGCGTTCGTGACGGGCGCTGGCGCAAAAAACCGTTGGGGTGTGGGGAAGATCATCTTCCCCACGGTCTTCGCCAATCAGCTGTAGACGGCGGCTGCCGTTCGGGCATGATCGGCGGCACAAGCAGAACCGTTGGAGGACACTATGTCGGTCGCTCTCATTCGCGTGGCCGCCCTCGCCGGCGTGGCGCTCGTCGCCGGCACGGCCCAGGCCCGCGATCTCACCATCGTCTCCTGGGGCGGCGCCTATCAGGACGCCCAGCGCGAGATCTTCTTCGCGCCCTTTACCGAAGAGACCGGCATCCCGCTCACCGAGGACAGCTGGAACGGCGGCATCGGGGCGCTCAGGGCGCGTGCCGAAGGTCCGGCCTCCTGGGACATCGTCCAGGTCGAGACGGACGAGTTGGTGCTGGGCTGCGAGGAAGGCGTCATCGTGCCCCTGGACTGGGATGCCTTGGGCCGGGACAACTTCCTGCCGGCCGCGGTGCACGAATGCGGCGTCGGCAACATCGTCTGGGCCACGGTCCTGGCCTATGACGCCGATCGCTTCCCCGACAACCCGCCCGAGAGCTGGGCCGACTTCTTCGACACCGAGGCCTTCCCGGGCACGCGCGCACTGCGCGCCGGGCCACGCCAGGCGCTCGAGTTCGCGCTCATGGGCGACGGCGTGCCGGTCGACGAGGTCTACGACGTGCTGCGCTCGTCCGAGGGCGTGGACCGGGCCTTCGCCAAGCTCGACAGCGTCAAGGACAGCCTGATCTTCTGGGAAGCCGGCGCCCAGCCGCCGCAGCTTCTGGCCTCGGGCGAGGTCGTCATGACCACGGCCTATAACGGCCGGGTGACGGCGGCGAACCAGAGCGAAGGGCGCAACTTCCAGATCGCCTGGGGTGCCGGCTATGTCTATCAGCTCGACAGCTGGGTGATCCTCGCCAACTCCGACCAGCAGGACGAGGCCTTCCAGTTCATCCAATTCTGGGGCGATCCGGCCCGCCAGGCGCTCTTACCTCCCTACATCCCGTATGGTCCGACCCATGTGGATGCGGCAGCCCAGGTCGATCCGGAGGTGCTGCCGGACATCCCGTCGGCGCCGCAGAACCTGCCCACCGGCCTCTTCTTCGACGACGCCTTCTGGGTCGACAATGTCGAGGCGTTGAACGAGCGGTTCAACGCCTGGGCCGGCCAATAGGCGGGCGGCCACTCGACCTGTGCAGGCAACGGCACCGCCGCGCGATCCGGCACTGGCAGCATCCGGGGTCGATCGCGCGGCGCTGCGCCGGGCTCTCAGGCGAACCGAGCGACGGCGTCAGCTCTGGGCCTTCGGGCTGACGCTGCCGCTTCTGGCCTTTCTCGTCGCCGTCTTCGTCCTGCCGATCGCGGGCATGCTCAAGCTCTCGGTCGAGAACGGCGAACTCGCCCAGGTGATGCCCGAGGCAACGGCAGCGCTTCGGGCATGGGAGGGCGGCGGGGTGCCGCCCGAGCCGGTAGTCGCCGCGTTTGCGAGCGACCTTCGAGCGGCCCGAGAGGCGCGCGCGCTGTCGCCCGTGGCGCAACGCCTCAACAACGCCAATGCCGGTGACCGAACGCTGCTCCAGGGCACGGCCCGCCGTCTGCCGGACGAGCCGGACGGCAGCTGGGCCGCGACGCTGGCCGCCATTGATCCCGCCTGGGGCGAGCCCCGCATCTGGGCCAGCCTGAAGCGCGCCGCCGAGCCCTGGACCGATCTCTATCTGCTGCAGGCCGTCGACCTGCAGCGGGACATCGAGCACCGGATCACCGCGGGTCCGCCCGAGCGCGCGGTCTATCGAACCGTCCTGGCCCGCACCTTCTGGATCAGCCTCGGTGTCACCGTGCTCTGCCTCGTTATCGGCTATCCCCTCGCCTACAAGCTCGCGACGCTGCCGCCGCGGCTCGCCAATCCGCTCGTGATCCTGGTCCTGCTTCCGTTCTGGACCTCGCTGCTAGTCCGCTCGGCCGCCTGGATCGTGGTGCTGCAGCGCGAGGGCCCGATCAACGAGGGGCTCCTTTGGCTTGGCCTGATCGCCGAGCCCGTCCAGCTCGTCTTCAACCGGACGGGGGTGTTGATCGCCATGACCCACATCATGCTGCCCTTCATGGTCCTGCCCTTGGTCAGCGTGATGCGGACAATACCGCGATCGCACATGCAGGCAGCAGTGGGCCTCGGAGCGCCGCCGCTCCTCGCCTTTTTCAAGGTCGTCCTGCCACAGACCAGGCCCGGTATCGGTGCCGGCTGTCTTCTCGTGTTCATTATCTCGATCGGCTACTACATCACTCCCGCTTTGGTCGGCGGGGCGGCTGATCAGATGATCAGCTACTTCGTCGCCTTCTTCACCCTGCAGACGGTGAACTGGGGCATGGCGGCAGCTCTCGGCAGCATCCTGCTCGCGGCCACCCTCGTCCTTTATCTCATCTACGCGCGGCTGGTCGGTCTCGACCGGCTGCGGCTCGGCTGAGGTCGGCGATGGCAGTGGGCACAGAGCGCTTTATCAACGGGCAGAAGGCTCGCCCACGTGCAAAGGCCAAGCTCTTGAAGACGCCCGCCCAGCGGCTCGGGGACGGGCTGCTCTGGGCCTGGACTATCGCCGCTCTCGCTTTCCTCGTGGCCCCGCTCTTCGTCATCATCCCACTCTCGTTCAACGCCGGCTCGTTCCTCTCCTTCCCGATGCCCGGCTGGTCCTGGCGCTGGTATCAGGAGCTCTGGAATACCCCGATCTGGTGGGACTCCTTCAAGCACAGCCTGATCGTTGGTGTAGGGGCGACGGCCATCGCCACGATCCTCGGCACGCTCGCCGCTGTGGGCCTTTCGATGGCGACCTTCCGCGGCAAGAACCTCTTGATGGCGCTTTTGATCTCGCCCTTGATCGTGCCGCTCATCATCGTCGCCGCCGGCACCTATTTCTATTTCGTGCCGCTTGGCCTCGCGAACAGCCTCTTGGGCCTCACGCTCGTGCACGCCGCCCTCGGTGCCCCCTTCGTGCTGATCACGGTGAGCGCCACGCTGGTCGGCTTCGATCGCAACCTCACGCGGGCGGGGGCCAGCTTGGGGGCGGCGCCACTCGTTGTCTTCGCCAAGATCACCATGCCGCTGATCGCCCCCGGGATGATCGCAGGTGCCCTTTTCGCCTTCATCACGAGCTTCGACGAACTGGTCGTCGCCATGTTCCTGACAGGCCCCGGCCAGCGCACCCTGCCCCGGCAGATGTTCGACGGCATCCGCGAGAACCTGAGCCCGACCATCCTCGCCGTCGCCACCCTCCTGATCCTGTTCTCGGTGGCCCTGTTGACGACGATGGAGCTGCTCCGCCGCCGCAACGTCAAGCTGCGCGGCATCAGGGACTAGGTTTTGCCTGTCAGACGCGGGTTTTTGCGCTAACGCTCGCCAGTGGTCGATGGCGAGCGGGAGGAGCGATGCGCTATCCGCGGGATTTGCAGGGTTATGGGGCCGAGGTGCCCGATGCGGATTGGCCGGAGGGTGCCCGGATCGCGGTGCAGTTCGTCCTCAATTACGAGGAGGGTGGCGAGAACTGCATCCTGCACGGTGACGCGGCATCCGAGGCGTTTCTCTCGGAGATCGTGGGCGCCGCGGCTTGGCCCGGGCAGCGGCACTGGAACATGGAGTCTATTTACGAATACGGCGCTCGCGCCGGATTCTGGCGGCTGCATCGGCTCTTCACCGATACCGGCGTGCCGCTCACCGTCTACGGTGTCGCCACGGCCCTGGCCCGCTCGCCAGCCCAGGTCGAGGCGATGCGCGCGGCGGGGTGGGAGATCGCGAGCCACGGGCTCAAGTGGATCGACTACCGCGATCATGCCCCCGAGGCCGAGCGGGCCGAGATGCTGGAGGCCGTTCGGCTGCACACCGAGATCACCGGTGCGGCGCCGCTCGGCTGGTACGCCGGCCGCTGCTCGGTCAACACGGTCGATCTCGCGACCGAGCTCGGTTGCTTCACCTATGTTGCGGACAGCTACGCGGACGACCTGCCCTACTGGCGCGAGCATGCCGGCCGGCAGCAGCTGATCGTCCCCTACACGCTCGATGCGAACGACATGCGCTTTGCCACCCCGCAAGGCTTCAACGCCGGCGACCAGTTCTTCGCCTATCTCAAGGACAGCTTCGACGTGCTCTATGCCGAAGGGGCGGCCGGGCGCCCGAAGATGCTGAGCGTCGGCCTGCATTGCCGGCTGGTCGGCAGGCCTGGGCGGCTAGCGGCACTGGCCCGCTTCATCGAGCATTGCCAGCGGCACGAGAAGGTCTGGTTCGCCAGGCGCATCGACATCGCCCGGCATTGGCTGGAGCGGCATCCGGCCCCGCCGGTCGGCCGCGAGTTGCCGTCGCGGATGTCGAAGGAGCGGTTCGTCGAGCGGTTCGGCGGCGTTTTCGAGGATTCGCCCTGGGTGGCGGAGCGGGCGCACGGGCTCGAGTTGGGGCCGGCGCACGATACCGCGATCGGCGTCTGGCATGCGCTCGTCCGGGTCTTCCGCAGGGCGAGCGAGGACGAGCGGCTTGCCGTGCTCCGGGCGCATCCAGATCTTGCGGGCAAGCTCGCCCAGGCCAGGCGCCTTACGGCGGACTCGGCGGCCGAGCAGGCCTCGGCCGGGCTCGACGCCGTGACCGACGCCGAGCGCGCCCGGTTCGAGGCGCTCAACACGGCTTACGCCGACCGCTTCGGCTTTTCCTTCATCATCGCGGTCAGGGGGCTGAACAAGACCGAGATCCTGGACGCGTTCGAACGGCGGATCGACAATAGCCGCAAGGCCGAGCTCGAGACGGCCTGCCGGCAGGTGGAACGCATCGCCCGGCTGCGGCTCGAGGCGATGCTGCCGGCCTGAAATGGGGAGGACCATGGACGACACCACCACGCCACCGCCGCGCTTTGCGGTCACCGGCGTCAATCTCGCCTCGGCCGGGCTGGGTGCCCGCCCCGTCAGCGCCACCGACGCGTTCTTCGCGCCTCTGTCGCGCATGCTGGAGGACGCCCCGGCCGTCTTCTACCCCGACCGCTACGACGAGCACGGCAAGTGGATGGACGGTTGGGAGACGAAACGCCGCCGCAACGGCGGCCATGATCACGCGATCATTGCGCTGGCCGCCCCCGGCCGGATCACGGGCTTCGACGTCGACACTGCACACTTCACCGGCAACTACCCGCCCGCCTGCCGGATCGAGGCGGTGCGCAGCGATGACGACCCGGACGATGCGGCCGCTTGGCAGGAGATCCTGCCGATGCAGCCCTTGGGCCCCTCGGCCCATCACTTCTTCCCTTGCGCCGACAGCAACGTCTGGAGCCATCTCCGGCTGCACATCCACCCCGACGGCGGCATCGCCCGGCTCCGCGTCTACGGACGGCCGGTGCTGCAGGGCGACCAGGGCGGCGAGATCGACCTCGCCTCGGCCTTGAACGGCGGCCGGGTGCTGGCCTTCTCCAATGCCCATTACGGCGCCTACCAGCGGCTCCTGGCTCCCGGCCGTGGCCTGAACATGGGTGACGGCTGGGAGACCCGGCGGCTGCGCGAGCCCGGCAACGACTGGCTGATCGTGGAGCTGGGCGCTCGCGGGCGGATCGGCCGGGCGGTGATCGACACCTGCCACTACAAGGGCAATTTTCCGGAGAGCGCTTCGCTCCAGGCGGCCGACCTCAGGGACTTCAAGGGCGATCTCGACCAGGCCGTGGTGACCTCGGCGATGTTCTGGCCCGTCCTGCTCGACCGACAGACCATGACCGCCGACGCGATCCACGAGTTCGCGACCGAACTCGCCGATCTCGGGCCGGTGACCCACGTGCGCCTCAACATTTTCCCGGACGGCGGGGTCAGCCGCCTGCGCCTGTTCGGCCGGCCCGCATGACCGAGCGGACCATCCGTGCTCGGCCGCTCACCGCTGAAGCCTTAGCCCCGTTCGGCGAGGTGATCGAGGCCCGGGGCGAGCCGAGCTTCCAGATCAACCAGGGCATGTGCGACCGCTACCACGATCTCGCCCGCATCGAGGTAGCGGACGACGAGGGTGCCCCCGGAATCAGCATCGGCCACGGCCGCCCCTACGCCCTGCCGCTCGAGCTCCGCATGCTGGAACGCCATCCCGAAGGCAGCCAGGCCTGGATCCCCCTGGGCGGCGATCCCTTCCTCGTGGTCGTCGCCCCGGACGAGAACGGCGTACCCGGCCGGCCGGTCGCCTTCCTCACCCGCCCGGGCCAGGGCGTGAACTACCGGCGCGGCACTTGGCACGGCGTACTGACCCCGCTCGAGCGCCCCCAGCACTTCTTGATCGTCGACCGGGTCGGCCCCGGCACGAACCTTGCTGAGCATCATTTCGACGAGCCCTGGATCATCACCGCCGCCTGACGGCCCCGAAAACCGACAGAGCGGCAACAATCCTGCGCCCGATCACCGGCCTATGAAAGGGTGAAAGAAATGGCGACTGCCTCTTCGCTGGGCACCCCGGAGCAACTCCGCGATCCCGACTACCTGCCGCCCCTGGTTCAGGCCGTGCCGCTCGGCATCCAGCACGTGCTGGCCATGTTCGTCAGCAACGTGACCCCGGCGATCATCGTGGCAGGAGCCGCCGGCTTCGGCTTCGGCACACCCGGGGTCGGCGATCTGATCTACATGATCCAGATGTCGATGCTGTTCGC
>DAIRDJ010000156.1:0-11006 GCA_036796215.1 Geminicoccaceae bacterium | reverse complement strand
CGGGCCCGTAGCTCAGTGGTTAGAGCTGGCCGCTCATAACGGTCTGGTCGCAGGTTCGAATCCTGCCGGGCCCACCACCGGGCTCAATCACCGGCGACCACCAGGCGGGTGCCCGCGGCCTCGAGCACCGCCACCAGCTCTGGCGGCGGCGGCAGGTCGGTGAAGAAGCTGTCGATGTCGCCCATGTCGCCGAGCCTGGCCATCGCCGGCCGGCCGAGCTTGCTGTGATCGGCCGCGAGATAGACCTGCCGCGCATGGCGGATGATGGTCTGCGCCACCTTCACCTCGCGATAGTCGAAATCGAGCAGGGTGCCGTCGAGGTCGATCGCACTGATCCCGATCACCGCGATGTCGACCCGAAACTGGCTGATGCTGTCGATCGTGGCCTCGCCCACGATGCCGCGATCCCGCGCCCGAACCACGCCGCCGGCGACGATCACCTGGAAATCCTCGTTCTCGGCCATGATGTTGGCGACATTCAGGTTGTTGGTGATCACGCTCAGGCCCCGCCTCGCCATCAGCGCCTTGGCGATCTCTTCGTTGGTCGTGCCGATATTGATCGAGAGCGAGGCGTGGTCCGGGATGTGATGGGCGACCGCCCGGGCGATCCGCCGCTTGGCCTCGAGATGCAGCACCTGACGGCTGGAATAGGCGATGTTCTGCACGCTCGAGGGTGCCGCGGCACCGCCGTGGTAGCGCTGCAGAATGCCCTCCTCGGCGAGCTCGTTGATGTCGCGGCGGATGGTCTGCGGCGTCACCTCGAACTGCTGGGCCAGCGCCTCGATGGTCACGAAGCCCTGGCGCTGGACCAGGGCCACGATCTCCGCCCGGCGGCCGCTGAGTAGGGTCATCGACCGGCGGGGTCAGGCAGCGGCCGACCGCACGCGGGCGACGGCCCTGGCCCAGCCGGCGAGACGGGCCTGCCTTGTCGCCGCATCGAGCTTTGGCGCGAAGCGGCCGTCGGCCCGCCAGCTCTCGCTGATCGCAGCCATCGAGGGGTAGACGCCGACCGCGAGCCCGGCGAGATAGGCAGCCCCCAAGGCGGTCGTCTCGATCACCGCCGGCCGCTCGACCGGGCAATCGAGAATGTCGGCCAGATACTGGCAGACCCAGTCGTTGACCACCATGCCGCCGTCGACCCTGAGCGTGTCGGGCAGCACCCCGGCCCCGGCAGCGGCGATATCGTCGCGCATTGCGGTCAAGAGATCGGCCGTCTGGTAGGCGACGGATTCGAGCGCCGCGCGGACGATATGCGCGCTCGTGCTGTCCCGGGTGAGGCCGAGGATGGCCGCCCTGGCGTCCGGGTCCCAGTAGGGGGCACCGAGGCCGGTGAAGGCGGGCACGAGGTAGACACCACCGGTGTCCTGGAGCGTGTTGGCCAGCGCCTCGCTCTCGGCGGCATTGCTGATCGCCCGAAGCCCGTCCCTGACCCATTGGATGGCAGCCCCGGCGATGAAGATGCTGCCCTCGATGGCATAGGTGGGCTTGCCGTCGAGCCGCCAGGCGATGGTCGAGAGGAGCCGGTTCTTCGACGGCACCAGACGCTCGCCGGTGTTCAGCAGCGCGAAGCAGCCGGTGCCGTAGGTGCTCTTCAGCATGCCGGGCTGAAAGCAGGCCTGGCCGAAGGTCGCGGCCTGCTGGTCGCCGGCCATGCCGGTGATCGGGATATCGGCCCCGAGGATGTCGCCCGTGGCGAGGCCGAAGGTGCCGCTGTTGTCCATCACCTCGGGCAGCATGGCGCGCGGGATGCCGAGGCGCGCCAGGAGCCGGTCGTCCCAGTCCTGGCGGGTGATGTCGAACAGCATGGTGCGGCTGGCGTTCGATGCGTCGGTGGCATGCTTTCGGCCGCCGGTGAGCCGCCAGAGGAGAAAGCTGTCGACCGTGCCGCAGGCGAGCTCACCCCGTTCGGCCCGGTCGCGGGCGCCGGGCACGTTGTCGAGCAGCCACTTGATCTTGGTGGCCGAGAAGTAGGCATCGATCACGAGCCCCGTCGTGGTCCGGACATGCTCCTCGAGGCCCTCGGCCACGAGCTCGCGGCACAAGGGTGCGGTGCGACGGTCCTGCCAGACGATGGCGTTGTGGATGGGCCGCCCCGTGGTCCGGTCCCAGACGATCGCCGTCTCGCGCTGATTGGTGATGCCGATCGCAGCGATGTCGCGCACCGGCCGGCCGGATCGCGTGATGGCGTCGCGGGCCGTGCCCATGATGTCCGACCAGATGTGCTCGGCGTCGTGCTCGACCCAGCCATCCTTCGGGTAGAACTGCTGCAGCTCGCGCTGAGCGCGCGCGAGCCGCTTGCCGCGCGCATCGAAGACGATGGCCCGGCTGCTGGTGGTTCCCTGATCGAGCGCCAGGATGAGGTCGGCTGGCATGCGCATCTCCGCCGGATCGGTGGTCGTTTCGACCTTCTGGCCCTCCTTTTAGGCCGATCCGGCGGTGGTCGTCGAGGCGAGCGACGCGGCCGCCGTTCTCAGCGGCAGCCGCGTCGCCACCGCCGAGCGCTCAGGCGTGCAAGCGGTTCCGCCCCTCGACCGCCTCGACCAGGCCGCCCATGGGCTCGTCGTCCTCGACCCGGGTCGGCACCAAGAGATCCACGGCGATGCGGTCGAGCAGGCCCGCGATGCGGTCGAGCTGCGGTCCGTTGAGCCGTTCGGCCGCCGCCGAGCGCATCCCTTCGGCGATCAGCTGCAACATTGCGGCGTGGCTCTGGTGCGGCGTCGTCATGTGAGATCCCTGTCCTCGTTGCTCGTGCCTAACCGTCGATACGGCCTGGCCAGAATGTTCGATCAACGGCGACGCCGCCGAGCGGCCGGAGGTCGCACCACTGACGACGACCGCGGGCAGCCGCCCCCGCACCCCAGGCCAAGCACAGCATGTTCTCCCAATGCGCGAATTAGTATCGGTTTACTATACATTTTGGTTGAAATCGGTTAGCACCGATGCGGCGGCGCCGGGCCGTGGTCGACCCGGTATCCCCGGCCCCCTCCCCTTGCCGAGATGGTAGCCTCGATGAGCGATCTGACGGTTCGGCTGCAAAAGCTCACCAAATGCCTGAACGTCTATCTCGATACCACCGCGCAGTGCGGCTACGGGCTCTTCGCCGCCAAGCCGTTCGCCCAGGGCAGCACCGTCATCGTCGACGAGGACGGCGACTATTACACCGGCACCATGACCCTGCTCGAGGCCCTGGCCCAGGGCCACGATCTGAGCCAGGACCTCTTTCAGATCGGCGCTGACGCCTTCCTCCTGCCCAACGGCAATCTCGACGATTTCGTCAACCACAGCTGCCGGCCGACCACCGGCCTGCGCCTGACCCGGCTCGGCTACCGGATGATCGCGCTTGCCGACATCGCGCCGGGCGACGAGCTGACCTACGACTACTCGACCTATATCGGCGGCACCCCGGAACGACTCGCCTGCGCCTGTGGTGCGGTGGGCTGCCGCGGCATGATCGGGCCCTTCGCCGAGCTGCCCCGGGATCTTCGCCGCTTCTACCTGGCGCACGACGTGGTCGGCCGGTTCGCCGTCCCGGCCGAGGCTCCGACCCAGAGCGACGGTCCCGCCGTGCGCGAGCCGGAAGCCCAACCGGCCTGAGCGGTTGCTGATGCGGTCGCCGGCCACCGGTGCCCGATCGGCCTCGTGGTGCGACCCGGCCTGGCGCCTCGTCCTGGTGGCTGGCCTGCTCAGTGCCGGCAAGGTGCTGCTCTATACCTCGGGCACCACGCTCTTTCTCGCTCGCCAGGGCATCGAGGCCCTGCCGCTGCTCTATCTCGCCCTGGCAGCGATCGCCACGGCCGTTTCGCTCGGCCTTGCCGCGGTCATCGATGGCACGCCACACCGCCGCCTGCTGCCCGGCCTGGCACTCGGCGTCGCCCTGGTCACGGGCGGGCTGCTCATCGGCCTCGCCCTCGACTGGCCGCTCGTCCCGGCCGCCATCCTGGTCACGGCCCACCTCTACGACATCGTCACCGACATCGTCTTCTGGCTCCTGGCCGCCGCCCTTTTCGACAATCTCCGGCTGCGCCGGCTCACCCCACGCTTCTATCTCGCGATCGCGGCCGGCGGCAGCGTCGCCGGGATCGTCGCCGAACGGGCGCTGCTCGTCCTGCCCGTCGACTGGCTGCTCTGGCCCGTGATCGGCCTCGCTGGCTTCGCGTCCCTGGCCCTCGGCCGTGCTTCGCTTGCCTCTGGTGCCGGGGCGCAGGGGTCCGCCGAGCCGATGGGCGAGGTTGCCGGCACCATGCGCCCGGGCGAGCTCGGCCGGTTCCTGGCCCGCCACCCGTTCGCGCTGCTTTTGGCGCTCAACTCGCTCCTGCTCACCGCGGTCTACAGCCTGACCGAATACCTGGCCTATGCCGTCTATGCCGAGACGTTCCCCGACGAGGCCGAGCTCGGCCGTTTTCTGGCACTCCTGTTCGCCGCGCTGCAGCTGGCCGAGCTCGCCGTGCTCTGGCTCGGCGCCAGGCGGGTGGTCGAACGGGCGGGGCCGTATGTCCGGAACCTGCTCTTTCCCCTTACCTCCTTCGCCTGTCTCGTGGCGCTCCTCGTCCAGCCGCGGCTCGGCTTGGCGATCCTCGCGCATGTCAACACCGAGGCCGTCTCCAATGGCGTTTTCGAGCCGGTCAACGCCACCAATTACGGCGCCTTGCCGGTCGCCATCCACGGCCGTGCCCGGACCCTCGCCGACGGCATCTTCTACCCCATCGGCATGGCGCTGGCCGGCCTCACCCTCGCCCTCTTGCCCACGACGGACGGCCTGTTTCGGGCGACGGTCCTGGCGCTGGTGGCAGCATCCTTCTTCATCGCCCTCAACCTCATCGTCGCGCGGAGCTATCTGCCGACCCTGCTGCGGCAGGTGCGCCACGGCAGCACCGCGCGGCCGACCACCCGCTCGCCGCGACCGCGGGTCGATGCGATCCAGCTCGTCCAGCTGACCCGGACGGGCCGGGGTGCCGATCTCGGCCTCGCCCTCGACCTGCTCGAGGCCGGCACAACGGCCCTCTCGCCCGACCAGGCGGCGATCGATCCCGCCCCACTCGTCCCCGATCTTCTGGCGGCCGCCCCGCGGCTCGCCGAGGCGGACTGGGTGCGGCTCGCCGCCGTGCTCGCGACGCTGCCCTCCGAGGCGCTCGACGCCGCCCTCGCCAACGGCGTGCCCGACGCGGTCGACCTCCTGGCAACCGCCCGGCTGTTGGCGGGCCGAACGCTCGACTTTGGCCCGGTTCCGGACGAAGCGGGCACCTACCGCGCCGGCCTTGCCATCCTCGGCAGGGCTGAAGCCGACGACACGGATGCCTGGCCCACTGCACCCGCGATCCGCGGCCGCCTCGCGCGCGTGCTGCGGCGGGCCCCGCTCGCCGTGCTCCGCGGCGCCGCCGACAAGCCGCGACTGATGGGCGACGAGCTCGTCCGCCCGGCCCTGCTCGATGCGCTGAGCCGACTGCCGAGCGACACCGAGCTTTGCAGCCTCGAGCCCCTGGTCGAGACGCTCCGCCAGTCGCCCCTGCCGGCGCACCGGGCGGCAGCGCTCCGCTTTTTGGGGCAAAGGCTCGGCGTGGCAGCGGACGCGCCTCTGGCCTTGTCCCGGTTTCACACCCGCCTGGCACTCGCCTGGCCCGCACTCGCCGATCCGAGCCGGACGGTCCGGGCTGCCGCGATCGAGGTGCTCAGGCCCGAGGCCGAGCGGGCGCTGGCCCGGATCGCCGCGGGCGGCAGGCTCGCCGACCCCCAGATGCCGGCCGATCGGGCGCGCGGCTTGATCGAGCTTCTGGCCGCGATCGACGATCGCTCCGCCCGGCGCCTGCTGCGCCGGCTGATCGCCATACTCGCCGCCAGTGCGGAGCGGGATGCCCGCATTCTGCAGCACCTGGCAGCGGGCGGCGATCGAACGCTCGCCCCGTTGCGCACAGCCGTCCTGGATCATGCGCACGGCGTCACGGACCTGCTCTTTTGCGGGCTTGCAACACTCGGTGACGCGAGTCGGGCCCGGCAGCTGCAGGATGCCCTGCGCGAGGTCGACGCCCGACTGCGTGCCGGGACGATCGACGCCCTGGGCTCGCTGCAGCACGGGGTCCTCGCCCGGCGCTTCATCCCGCTGCTCGAGCAGCTGCACCTGGCGTCCGACCCGCCACCGGCCGAGGCGGCACCATTGGGCGAGCTCCTGGACGGTCTCGCCGCCTCGGGCGATCGCTGGCTGCGCGCGGCCGCACAGCTGGTGCGTGAGCAGCGGGCAGCCAGCCGGCCACAATCCGCAAAGGACGACATCATGCTCAAAGCCAGAGCCGGGCGTGCGGCGACCAGCCCGCCAACGGCGATGACCGACAGTGCCGCCCTTGCCGCGATGCTGCGGCTCAAGCGCTTCGAGCTCTTCGCCGAGCTGCCCTTGGACGTGCTCGAGACCGTGCTGCATCTGGTCGAGGAGCACCAGGTGCCGGCCGGGACCCTGCTGCAGGAGCCGGGCGGCGCGCTGCTCGATGCCTGGCTCGTCGATAGGGGAGCCGTGCTCGTCGAATGGGCCGGCGGGCAGCAGGAGACGCTCGGCCCCGATTCCTATGTCGGCGAGACGGCGCTGGTCGACCCGACGGTCGTCGCACCGTCGATCACCGCGACCAGCCCGAGCCGGCTCTTTCGCCTGCACCGGGTGGCGTTCCAGGACCTCGCCCGCGACCATCCGGTGCTGACCGAGGGCCTCTGCCGGGTGCTCGCCCGCCGCCTCAACCGCCAGCGCCTCACCGACCGGCGCAGCCCGCAGCCGGCCCGCCCCACGGTGGTCACCGCCGACCCGGCTTGACAGCAGGAGGTGCGGCCTCGCAAACTCTACGCCAAAACGGGAGGCAAGAGGACATGAGCGGGCAAGGCCTGAGCGCCGACGACATCGCGTTCTATCGCGAGCACGGCTACCTGCCGATCGAGAACGCCGTCTCGCCCGACGATCTGGCCGAGATGCAGCTTGTGACCCGCGAGTTCATCGAGCGGTCGCGGGCGGTGCACGAGAGCGACGACGTCTTCGACCTCGACGAGGGCCACGGCCCCGACACCCCGCGCCTCACCCGGATCAAGCTGCCGCACAGGCAGCACGCCGTCTTCGAGCGGGTGCTCAGGTCGGCGCGGATGAAGGGCTATTTCCGGGCCCTGCTCGGCCCCGACGTCGTGCTGCAGACCTCGAAGCTCAACACCAAGGCACCGGGCGGCGGGGCTGCGGTCGAGTGGCACCAGGACTGGGCCTTCTACCCGCACACCAATGACGACATGCTGGCCTTCGGCATCATGCTCGAGGACGTGGACGCGGCCAACGGGCCCCTGATGGTGATCCCGGGCTCGCACAAGGGGCCGCTCTTGAGCCACCACAAGAACGGCGTCTTTGCCGGCGCAATCGACCCGGACGACCCGGACTTCCACTTCGATCAGGCCGTGACGCTCACCGGCAAGGCCGGCTCGATGACCGTCCACCACGCCCGCACCCTGCACGGCTCGGCCCCCAACAAGAGCGACCGGCCGCGCTGCATCCTCTTCTACGAGGCCGCTGCCGCCGATGCCTGGCCGCTGCTCGGCGCCGGCGCCTACATGCACCGGCTGCCGCAGCGGGAAATGTGGGAAGATCTGCAGGCCCGGATGATCTGCGGCGAGCCCGTGCTCGAGCCCCGGATCGAGAAATGCCCGGTCCGCCTGCCCTTGCCGCCGGCCCCGGATGCGACCTCGATCTTCAAGACGCAGAAATCGGCGGGCGTGAAGAGCGCGTTCGCCGCCTGAGCGACAGCTCAAAACAGCGTCAGGCCCGCGCCGCGCTGAACCATGCCGACCACAGCCGCCATGGCATAGCCGGCGACCAGGAAAAGACCGAGCGCGGCATAGAGCTCCTGGGCTGGCTCAGCGCATTGAAATCGCGAAGCGCTCGCCAGCAGACGAGGAGCCACACGGCGATGACCACCTGACCGAGCAGCAGGGTCAGCATGGCGTATGTGACCTCGCTCGATTCGGCCACGACCGCGAATCGCGGCGCGCCGCTGGCAGTGTCGCCTTGCAGCACGGCCCGCACGTAGTCTTCCCGCACGGTCGCCAACTCAGGGTCGTTCACCCGAAGTACGGCCTTCGCGATCACCGTGCTCAAGGTGAAAATGATGACCGATACGCCTGAGAAAAAGCCGAAGACGACGAGGTGGCCAACCAGCGCCGCCTTGCCGCCGAGAATGCGCATTGCGAAGCAGGCGAGCCCACCGAGCAGGCCCGCCGTCACGCTGTAAAAAATGAGCATGATCGGCAGCCGCGTCCAGGCGTCGCCACCAGCGAGGTCGAACGGCAGCCGCATGATGAAGGCGACGACGATCGAGAAGAGAAGGAAGTTGGTGGCCCCGGTCAGCGCTTTTTCCGCCTTGACCGCCCGCTCGCGCAGATAGCGGCGCGGTGCAGTGATCAGCTGAACCAGTTGGTCCACATAGTGCAGGACAAGCTTGATCACCGCATCGACGGACACCGGGTTGCTCAGTCCCAGCCGGGCAGAGCGATGTAGCGCTCGTCAAGGTCGCCCGTGGCGGCGAGCAGCCAGGCCTCCGCCCGATAGCGGTCGAGTTGCCGGTCGAGCGCCACGAGCGCCACCTCGAGCAGCAGGTCCTCGCTGGCGACGAGCTCGGCGATCCCGGCCGTGCCGAGATCGACCTCTTGGCGCTGCGCGTCGCGCAGGCCACGCGCCAGCGGCAGCAGGTCGTCGATCAGCGCGAGGCTGGCGCGTGCGTGGTCCAGCAGCCGCAGCTGGCGCCGGGCCTCGGCGTGCTTGTCTGCGGCCAGGGAGTCGCGCACCGCCGCGAGGCTGCCCGACGGCTCGATCTCCCATTTGGGGAACTCGGCCGCGGTCAAACGGTTGTCGTGCACATCCTGATGATGGTCGATGGCCAGCATCAGCGCGAGCTCACCATCCTCGATCGCGAGACGGGCCTGCAGTCCGGCGAGCCGCACCACATCGACCTCCCGGCCGGTCGCGGCACCGGCCGTCGCACGTGCCTCGGCCTCGGCCAGCAGCGCGTCGAGCAGGTCTCGATGCGCCTCGAGGCGCTCGAGGCGGGCGCCGGCCCAGGCGATCTCCAGCTGATCCTCGACCTGCTGGAGGACCGGGGACTCGAGCCGGGCAATCGGCTCACCGACCTCCGCGGCCTCGGCCGCACCGCTGCTCTCGAGCCGGTTCAGAAACCAGCGGAGCACCGGCACGGCGCTGAAGACCTCGGCTCCGGCACCGGCCGGTGGGCCGGCGGCCTCGACCGGCAAAGCCGGCCAAAGCCCCCGCCCCGGGTGCGCAGCTCGCCCATGGTGGCGAGCCCGTTACCGTGCACCCGCAGCATCGTTTGGGCGGCACCTCGGGCGAGCATGTCCTCGAGCACGAGCACCCCACCATCGGCGAGATGGACAACCAGATCATCACCGTCGCGCTCGTATCGGGCGACGTCGGGAGCGTAGGCGGGATCATCGAGCTCAACAACGCTGCCGGGCGCTACCGTGACGACGCGCCTTTCCCCGGCGGCGGGCGGCGGCAGCGAGAGCACCGGCATGCGCTCGGCCGCCTCGCGCGCCACAAGGGCTTCGGGCAGCTGGCTAGCCTGCGGACCAGCGTCATTGCGCGGACTGTCGGCCAAGGCCGGCGCGCCACTCAGCGCAATGCCGACGAGCACACCGACGGCAATCTGGCCTCCAGTGCTTCGCGAATCTCCGGCGCGGGTTCGCATCGACGACCCTCCCGACCCAAAGACTACGCTTCTCCCCTTCAGCTTGGCAATCAGCCGGGAAGGGCACAACCGCTAGTCGAGCACGATCCAGCCCGGCTTGAAGTGCTTTTTCAGCTCGCGCGCCCGGGCTTCCATGACGCCAGTGCGCCGCCAGGCCTCGCGCTCGGCGCGGGTGGGGGTGCGGGTCGCGGTGCGCGGGCCGTCGGGGTGGAAGAGGCCCTGGGCGTAGCGGCCGGCGAGCGTGGTCCCCTGCCTGAAGAGGCTGCCGATCTTTGGATCCGAGCAGTCGAGCGCCGGCTTGCCCGGCTTTTCGCCCGGGCCGTAGTGGGTCATGAAGACGTGGTTCTTGATCGTCACGGTTCGCTTGAGGGTCGCGAACCAGGGGCAGTGGCGGGGGTCCATGGCGAGCGGATTGACGAAGTAGAGGGCCCCTTTCGTCAGCCCCCGCGGCCCCTGGCGGGTGAGCTCGAGGGCACGCTCGAGGCTGCTTGTGCCGGGGCCGCCCTGCAGAATCGCCGCTGGATCGAAGCTCGCCGGCTGGGTGAGCGCGCGCCTGAGGGCCGGCCATTCGCCCACCGGCTGGAACTGCCGGTCCTGCGCCACCACGGCACAGGCGTCGTCGGGAAAGCGCGGGTCGGCCGTGCGGTTCTTGACGACCTCGATCACCGCCGCCATGCCGTCGGCACCTTCGCCCGCGGCCTCGAGCACGGCGATCATCGCCGTGCAGCGCTCGGCCGGCGTCGCCGCATGGGCCGAACCGGGCAGCCCCAGGGTTGCGATCGGCAAACAGCAAACCGCCAGCAGGATCAGCCGAAGCGCGACCATCGCATCCTCACCGCTCGCCGCCGAACCAGGGCAGCGCATGTTTTTCCCAGGCGAGCATCATTAACAATGGTTGAGCCGCCGCCGTCAATGCGGCACCAGGGTGCCGAACCGCTTTCGATCGAGGAGTTGCATGTCGCAACGCGGACGGATTTTTCTCGCGACCCCCGGCCCGACCAACGTGCCCGACCGGGTGCTCCGCGCCATGCACCGGGCAGCCGAGGATTTCGCGGCCCCACCCTTCAGCGAGACCGCGCGCTCCTGCCTCTTGGACCTCGCCCGGGTGTTCAAGACCGCGGGCCAGGCCTTCTGCTTCATCGGCAACGGCCACGCCGCCTGGGAGGTGCCGCTGGTCAACCTGGTCGAGCCCGGCCAGGCCGTGCTGGTGCCCGTCTCCGGCCGCTTCTCGCAGAGCTGGGCCGAGATGGCCGAGGCCGTCGGCCTCGAGACCATCCGCCTCGAGCTGCCCCGCGA
>DAIRDJ010000155.1:0-11033 GCA_036796215.1 Geminicoccaceae bacterium | reverse complement strand
AGTGAGCTTCATACCTGCCAATCGCTGACGGATCAGATCATCGCACACCTCCTGAAGCTGGAGTTTTCCAAGGCTACCGAGCCACGCTCGGGCTGGGAGCAAGAGGTCGCGGCCTTCAGGATCGGCCTCAGGCGACACCTCACGCCCACCATCAAGCGAAAGATCACCAGCGCTCTGGGCGAACACTACGCGAACGCAATTGAACTGGTAACCCCGGGTTTTCGGGCGCATGAACCAGAGCGCCTCGCCCTCCTGCCCGAGAACTGCCCCTACTCCTTCGCGCAAATCCAAGGCGCCGACCGATGGCTTCCGACCGCCCGCTGAACGCGTTGAGACTCATCGGAATGCCTGCCAATATGCCGGATGCCGTCTCCGACTGGCCATTCCTCCACGCGCTCTTGAACACTGCGTCGGGTGCTACCTGGGTCTCCCTCTACCACGGCGGCGGGGTCGGCATGGGCTTCTCCCAACACGCCGGCATGGTCATCGTCGCCGACGGCACCGACGGCACCGACGCAGCGGCCAAGCGCCTCGAACGAACCTTGTGGAACGACCCGGCAACCGGCGTCATGCGCCACGCCGATGCCGGCTACGACGAGGCGATCGCTTGTGCCAAGGAAATGGGGCTGAAGCTGCCGTCGTTGGCGTGATAAGAGAATGCGGGGGAAATGATTTCCCCCGCACCCCCTCGAAACTCGGGTGGAGGAAGTTGTGACCGCCGAGGTGAAAGACCGCCCGACCTATGACGAGGACTTCTACGCCTGGACGCAGGACCAGGCGAAGCAGCTGCGTGCCCAGGCGCGGGTGCGGAAGAATGAACCACTGGACTGGCGGCTGCTCGCCGAGGAGGTCGAGGATTTGGGCAAGAGCGAGTTGCACACCTGCGAGTCGTTGACCCAACAGATCATCGCGCACCTGCTCAAGCTGCAATTCTCGCGGGCCCTTGATCCCAGAGCCGGCTGGGAATCGGAAGTCGCAGCCTTCCGCATCGATCTCGAGCAGAAGCTGACCCCCTCGATCGAACGACGGATCACCCGCGATCTCGATCGGCACTACGTCAAGGCGCTTCGTCGCTTGAAGCCGCAAGTTGTGCGACATGAGCCGGAGATGCTCGATCATCTCCCGGCATCATGCCCTTACAGTTTTGCCCAGATCGTGGGCCCGGACGACTGGCTCCCCGAACCCGGCGCACTCGATCTCTGACATCACGCGAGCCGGGGCTTGCTGGTGGGCAAGAAAAATGCGGGGAAGATGATCTTCCCCGCGCCCCAACATTATTTGGCATAGAGCTCCGGCCCAAAGTTCCGGTGGGGCCCGGGGAGGATCATCCTCCCCGGATGTCTTTTCCTAGCCGAACTTCGCCTCGGCTTCGGCGATGATGGATTTCACCGCGATGAAGCTGTCCGGCGTTACCGAGATCGAGTCGATGCCGTGCTCGACGAGGAAGGCGGCGAAATCGGGGTGGTCGGAGGGGGCCTGGCCGCAGAGGCCGGTCTTGATGCCGGCTTTTTTGGCCTTGGCCAATAGGTCGGCAATGGTGGCCTCGACCGCGGGGTCGCGCTCGTTGAAGAGGTCGGCGAGGATGGCGCTGTCGCGATCGACGCCGAGGGTGAGCTGGGTCAGGTCGTTGGAGCCGATAGAGAAGCCGTCGAAGCGCTTGCCGAAGTCCTCGGCCAGGATGACGTTCGAGGGGATCTCGCACATCATGTAGACCTCGAGGCCCTTCTCGCCGCGGATGAGGCCGTGCTCGGCCATTTCGGCCAGTACCCGGTCGGCCTCGTCGAGGGTACGGACGAAGGGGATCATCATGATGATGTTGGCAAAGCCGAGTTCGTCTCGCGCCATGCTGACGGCCTGGCATTCGAGCGCGAAGCCCTCGCGGTAGCCGTCGGCATAGTAGCGGGACGCACCGCGCCAGCCGAGCATCGGATTCTCTTCGGCGGGCTCGAAGCCGCTGCCGCCGATCAGTTCGGCGTACTCGTTGGTCTTGAAGTCGCTCATCCGCAGGATGACCGGGCGTGGATGCCAGGCGGCGGCGATCCTTGCGATGCCGCGGGCGAGGCGGTCGACGAAATAGGCGGGTTTCGAGGGATAGGCCTTGGTCAGCGCCTCGATCTCTTTTCGGGCGTCCTTGTCCTCGACCTCGTCGAAGCGGACCAGCGCCATGGGGTGGATGCGGATCAGGTTGTCGATGATGAACTCCATCCGCGCCAAGCCCACGCCGTCGGCCGGCAACCGCCACCAGGAGAAGGCTGCGGCCGGGTTGGCGAGGTTCAGCATGCACTTGGTCCGGGTCTTCGGGATGTCGTCGAGCGAGACGTCGATCACCTCGAAGTCGAGCAGGCCGGCATAGACGAAGCCGGTGTCGCCTTCGGCACAGGAGACGGTGACCTCGGCTCCCTCGTCGAGCAGGTCGGTGGCGTCGCCGGCGCCGACGATGGCGGTAAGGCCGAGCTCGCGGCTGACGATGGCGGCGTGGCTGGTGCGGCCGCCGTGATCGGTGACGATGGCGGATGCCTTTTTCATGATCGGCACCCAGTCGGGGTCGGTCATGCCGGTCACCAAGACCGAGCCGTCTTCGAAGCGGTCGATCTCGGCCGGGCTTTCCAGCTTCTGCACCTTGCCGCTGCCGATCGAAGCCCCGACCGAGAGGCCCCGGGCCAGCACGTCGCCGCGCTCTTTCAGGCTGTAGGCGTGCAGCTTGCCCTCATCCCGGCGGCTCTGCACGGTCTCCGGGCGGGCCTGGACGATATAGAGCTCGCCGTCGAGGCCATCCTTCGCCCATTCGATGTCCATGGGCTGGCCGTAATGCGTCTCGATCCGGGCGGCCCAGCGGGCGAGCGTCATGATTTCATCGTCGTCGAGCACGAACTTTTGCTGGTCGGCCTTGGCGGTTGAGACCGTCTTCAGGGCCTGGCGGCCGCTGCCGAAGGTCATCTTCCGTTCCTTCGCCCCCACCTTCTTTTCGACGATCGGCTTCTTGCCCGCGTCGTCGAGCAAGGGCTTGAAGACGATGTACTCGTCCGGATCGACGATGCCCTGGACGACCAGCTCGCCCAGGCCCCAGGCGGCGTTGATCAGCACGGTCCTGGGAAAGCCGGTCTCGGTGTCGATCGAGAACATCACGCCCGAGCCCGCCTTGTCGGCGCGGACCATGCGCTGGATGCCGACCGAAAGCGCCACGGCCATGTGGTCGAACTTGTTGTTGACGCGATAGGCGATGGCGCGATCGGTGAACAGCGAGGCGTAGCAGCGCCGCAGCGTGCCGAGAAGCGCGCCTTCGCCCTGGACGTTCAAGAAGCTCTCGAGCTGGCCTGCGAAGCTCGCTTCCGGCAGGTCCTCGGCCGTCGCACTGGAGCGCACGGCGACGCGCGCCGGCTCGCCGTTCTCGGCCATCTCCGCATAAGCGCGCTTGACCGCATCGGCGAGGGCAGGGGGCACCTCGGCATGCTCCAGCATGTCGCGAATCTTTTGGCCGATCTTGGCGAGATTGCGCTGGTCGGCCTGCAAGCCCGCCACGGTCTCCGCGCTCTTCGCCCTGAGATCGTTGTGATCGAGATAGTCCCAGTAGGCGCGGGACGTCGTCGCGAAGCCGCCAGGTACCCGGATCCCCTGGCTCTCCAGTTTGGCGATCATCTCGCCCAGGGAAGCGTTCTTGCCGCCGACCCGGGCGACGTCCTTGCGGCGCAGCTCATCGAGGCGCAGGACGAGCGGTTCGTCAGCCATCGGGTGCTGTCTCCCTTCGCTTGTTGCCGCGGTGGCGATCCTCGGGACTGAGCAGGCGGAACACCTGCCGGTCGCCCGGGTTCAGCTTGCGGACGTGGCTACGGTAGGCGACCTCGATCATCGGCGCCACCTCGGGCCGGCTCCAGACCACGAGATGCGTCTGCGTCGCCTCGACGTCGAGCCGATGGCGACGGTAGCGGAGATTGACGCAGAGGCGATCGACATGGACGGGCAGGGTCGGGTTGAAGTGCAGCACGTCCAGCCGTGTCTCGAGGCCGAGATAGTTGCGCTGGACGAGATCGACCGTGCCGGCCATGGCACCGGTGTGGATGCCTTCCGGCGTGGTCCCGCCCTGGATGTCCTCGATATCGCTGTCCAGCGCCCGGCAGAAGAGATGCCAGGAGTGCTCGCGGTCGGACCGGGCCAGCACCCAGGCATGGGTGATCAGGCTCAAGGTCGAGCCGTGCGAGGTGCGCTCCAGATAGTAGTCGATGTTCTTTCTGATCAGCTCGTGGTTGAACTCGTAGCCGAGTGCTTCGAACAGCAGATCCAGCTCTTCCGCCGAAAAGAGGTAGAAGAGCATCAGCACATCGGCCTGCTTGGAGAGCTGGTAGTTGTTGGGATCGTCGCCCTCGGCCTCGAGGATTCGGTCGAGCCTTTGGATATCGTCGTACTTCTCGCGATAGGCGGCCCAGTCGAGCACCTTCAGTTGCTCGTAGCCGTCGAACTGGCTGATGATGCCACCGTCCTGGAACGGCACCTTGAGCTTGGTGCTGAGGTCGTACCAGCGCTGCAGCTCCTCGTCGTCGATTTCCAGAAGGGCGAGGAGCTTGGTTCGTCGCGTACTCGGCAGCATGTCGATCAAGTCCAGCGCCCGCGCCATCACCCAGGCGGCCATGACATTGGTATAGGCGTTGTTGTCGATGCCGCCGGCCTCTTCGGGATCGGTGCCGGGATAGGCCGTGTGGAACTCGTCCGGGCCCATCACCCCCTTGATCTCGTAGCGATCGATCTCGGCATTATAGGACGCGATCGAGGCCCAGAACCGGGCGATCGAGAAATAGAGCTCGGCCCCGTAGTAGTAGATGAAGTCGTCGTCGCCGGTGGCCTCCCAGTAGCGCCAGATATTGTAGCAGATCGCGGCGTTGACGTGGCGCTGGCGCTGGCTGGTATCCGGCAGCCAGCGGCCGGATTTGGGGTTGAGGTGGAGGACCTGGGTCTCCTCGCGGCCGTTCGAGCCGCTCTGCCAGGGGAACATCGCCCCTCGATAGCCGGCGGCGTGGGCCGCGTGGCGCGCCTCCCTGAGCCGGCGATAGCGGTAGCGGATGGTTTCCCGCACCAGCTGCGGCAGGCGCAGCGTCAGGAAAGGCAGGATGAAGAGCTCGTCCCAGAAGATGTGGCCGCGATAGGCCTCACCGTGCCAGCCGCGTGCCGGCACGCCGACATCGTAGTCGAGCGAGTTGGGCGAGATGGTCTGCAGCAGATGAAAGATGTGAACGCGGAGCTTCATCTGCTCGCCGTTGCTGCCCTGCTGCCGGTCGAAGGTGATGTCGCAGGTGTCCCAGAGCTGTGACCAGCAGCGGGCGTGGCGCTTCTGCAGCCAGGCGAAATCGGGGGTGCGCGCGAGTGCCAGCTCGGCCTCGTGCGCCGCCTCGGCGATCGCCGGATCGCGATTGGTGAAAAGCGCGATCAGCTTCTCGATCCGCAGCGTGCGGCGGTCCATCTCGAAGCTCAGGGTCTGCTCGATCGTATCCGAGTCGGCCACGGTCTGGCGGGCGACCTCGACCGGCTGGTCGCCCTGCCAGAGGCGCAGCCGGGAAGCGAGGGCGAGCTCGACCCGGGACTGGGTGGTCCGACTGCGCAGCAGGATCGTCTCGGCATCGAGTGCACTGGTTTCCAGTGTCTCGAGATGCCGGCTCGCCAGCGCCTTGTAGCGGTCGACCCCGGCATTGATCACCCCACCGTCGAGGCCCGAGCGGATGGTGATCGGTCCCTGCCAGTCGAGGGCGCGCAGCTCGAGCTTGATGCCGGCCTGGTGCCGGTCGGCCATGCTGACCAGCCGCTCCTCGCGGTAGTAGGTCGTTCGGCCGGCCGGATCGCGAAAGCGCATCTCGCGGGTCAGGAGGCCGTGTTGGACATCGAGCTCCAGCCGGTAGGACTCGATCTCGACGGCGTCGATGGAGAACCAGGGATCGTCGCCGATCTTGAAGGTCAAGGGCAGCCAGTTGGGGGCGTTGACCAGATCCTCGTTCTCGATGTCGCGATCGCCGACCCGACTGGTCAGGCGATTGTAGAGACCGGCGATGTAGCAGCCCGGGTAGTGAACCCCGTCGGCCACGGCGTCCATGGTCGCCCCACGCGTCGCGAAATAGCCGTTGCCGAGCGTCGTCAGGGCCTCGCGGTGCTTCTCCTGTGCCGGCTCGTAGCCGTCATACGCCAGGATCCAGGCCATCCGTTCGTACCTCCCTCGAGCGTCGGCGATCACGGAACGTCGCCGTCATGATAGCATCACGGATCGTGATGGCAGCTGCGCACCGGGAAAGCGATAGCGCAGGCCAATGACCTCAGTCGTGATGGCACGACCATCGTGCTCCCCTTGGCGTTTGCGGCCGCATCACCTAGAGAGGGCGGCCAACAGTGCGCCTTAAGGGTTGCGGGATTTCAGCGGGGCTAGCGGCATGGGTCAAGTGGAGGCACTCGTCGAGCGGATCGAGAGCGAGGGCATCAAGAGCGTTGATCTTCGATTCACGGACCTCGCGGGCCGCTGGCGGCACACCACGCTGGACGGTCCGAGCGTCGAGCGCCACCAGCTCGATCACGGGCTCTTGATCGATGGCTCGGCGGTGCCGGGCTGGCGCGATGTCAGCGAGGCCGATCTGTTGCTCAGGCCGGATCTCGAGACGGCCTTTCTCGATCCCTTCGCAGCACAAGCAACGCTCTGTCTGGTCTGCGACGGGGCCGAGCCCGCCACGGGCATGGGCTATGAGCGCGACCCCCGGTCGACCGCCAAGCGGGCGGAGGCGTATCTCGCCGAGAGCGGCATCGCCGAGCACTGCCGGCTCTCCGTCGAGCTCGGCTTTTTTCTGTTCGACGACGTCAAGGTCGAGAACCTGCCCTGGCGCTCGAGCTATGCACTCGACTCGAGCGAGGGGCGGAGTGCCGGCGGGACCGCCTATGCGGGCGGCAATAGCGGCCATCGGCCGGCACCCGCGGCGGCCCAGGCCTGCCTGCCGCCGGCCGACCACCACAGCGACATCCGGGCCGAGATCACGACGACGCTCAGGGGCCTGGGCTTGCCGGAGCTGAGCCACGAGCACGGTCCGGCGGCCTCGCAGCAGCGGCTCTCGGTCGGCAAGAGTGGGCTCGTCGAGCTCGCCGACCGGCTGCAGCTCACCAAATACGTCACCCACCAGGTGGCCGCCTCCTACGGCAAGTCGGCGAGCTTCATGGCCAAGCCCATCCCCGACGAGCCGGGCGCACCGCTCTATCTGGCGCTGTCGTTCTGGGGCAAGGACAAGCCGCTCTTCGCCGGCCAGGGCTACGCCGATCTGAGCCAGCTCTGCCTGCAATTCACCGCCGGCGTTTTGGCCCATGCCAAGGCGTTGAATGCCTTCACCAACCCCACGACCAACAGCTACCGCCGGCTGCAGCCGAGCCAGGACGAGCCGACGCTCTTGACCTTCGCCGCCCACAACCGGTCGGCTGCCGTGCGCATCCCCTATGCCGATCGGCCGGACCGGAAGCGGGTCGAGCTCCGCTTTCCGGACCCCAGTGCCAATGCCTACCTCGCGCTTACCGCTGTCTTGATGGCCGGACTCGACGGGATCGTCCGCAGGCTCGAGCCCGGTGACGCGATGGACCGCAACCTCTACGATCTCCGCCCCGAGGAGCTCGAGGGTATTCCCTCGACCGCGCGCTCGCTCGATACCGCGCTCGATGCGCTCGCCTCGGACAAGGACTTTCTGTTGCGCGGCGATGTCGTGTCGAGCGAGTTGATCGAGGCCTACATCGCGGTCAAGCGGGCCGAGCTCGACCATCTGGCACGACTGCCGACCCCCGCCGAGTTCGAGCTCTATTACGGACTTTGAGGATGCTGGAAGACTCGTCGATCGCAACGTCCGAGGCGGTGCTCGCGTTCTGGTTCGCGGTCGAGACCAAGCCCAAGTGGTTCAAGGGGGGTGCCGCCTTCGACGAGGAGGTGCGGGCCCGGCTCGAGCCGCTCTTCGAGCGTGCCGTGAAGGGTGAACTCGACGGTTGGGCGGCCGAGACAAAGGGGCTTTTGGCGCTGGTCATTCTCTTCGATCAGGTGCCGCGCAACATCCATCGAGGCAGCCCGCGGGCCTTTGCGACCGACCCGCAGGCCCTCGCCCTGGCGCGCCTCGCCGTCGATCAGGGCCGGGACCAGGGGCTCTCGGTCGATGAGCGGCTCTTTCTCTATCTGCCGTTCGAGCACGCCGAGCATTTGGCCGACCAGGAACGCTCGGTGGCGTTGTTCCGCGCGCTCGGCCACGCCGAGTACCTGGATTACGCCATCCGTCACAAGGACGTCATCGAGCGGTTCGGTCGCTTCCCGCACCGCAACGCCATCCTCGGCCGGCCGAGCATGGCAGCGGAACTCGCCTTCCTCGAGGAGCCGGGCTCCTCCTTTTGAGCGAGCGGAGCAGCCTTTTTGACCTTTTCTGTCGGCTCTTGCCCTCGGTCGAAGGCCGCCCCCTCGAGCGGCTGCCGGAGGGGCTCTATCGCTATGTCGTGGCCGCGAGCTCGCGGCAGCAGATCTATGTCTGCTCACCTTTGCGGTTTTTCCACTGACTTTGGCCCCGCTCGAGTTGCAGCGGCGGATCGTCAACGAGGCGATCGGCGGGACCGACCTCGACCTGCTCTTGTGGCTAGGTGGTCTTTATCTCGTCGCAGCGCTCGGCCAGGGCTGCCTCAAGTTCTTGCGCAACATCTATCTCGAGCGGGTGGGGCAGGGCGTGACCCGCCGCCTGCGCCGGCGGATCGCCGCGAGTGCGGACATCGGTGCCGAGATGGCCGAGGGCGCCAAGCAGACGCTGATCGCCAAGGAGACCGAGGACGTTGGCGGCTTCGTCGCCGAGAGCCTTGCCTTTCCGCTACTGCAGGCCGGCATCGTGGTGAGTATCGCGGTCTATATGCTGGTGGTCGACCCCAAGGTGGCGCTGGTCGCCCTTGCCTTCTTCGTGCCGTCGGTGATCCTGGTTGCCGTCGTCCAGCCACGCCTCGACCGGCTCACCGGCGAGAAGACCAAGACCCAGCGCCGGCTCGGCGAGACGGTTCTTCAGCGCGACGATGCTCAGCATACCGCCGACGAGTCGACGCGCACCAGGATCGATCGTCTGATCGAGATGCTCGACGGGCTGAAGATCAAGATCGCAGGGCTCAAATACGGGGTGAAGTTCGCGAACAACCTGCTCGGTCATCTCGGGCCGCTCAGCGTGCTCGTTGTCGGCGGCTATCTCGTGATCGAGGGGCAGACGACGCTCGGGACCATCGTCGCGTTCGTCTCCGGCTATGACAAGATGAGCAACCAGGCGCGCGAGCTGTTGAACTTCTACCGCCGGCTGTCGATGATGCGGGTGCAGTACCTTCTCGTCCGCGATGCCGACAATGGCACTCGCGATCAGTGACCCTGCAACCGCTTACTGCTTTCCCGGCGGAACGCGTCGTCCTCGACCAGGCGCTCGAGGAAGGTCGAGAAGTCGAGCTCGGGGGCGATACGGCGCTGGGCGAAGCGGAGGGCCGCGGGCTGGGTCAGGGCCGGCAGGGGGCAGCCCGAGGAGGCCGTCTCGGCGAGGCGAATGGGCCGGCCGTCGTGCTCGAGCGGACCGTAGCGGCTGACATAGGCGCCGACGCCGCGGCTCTCGGGCATGACGGGATGGCCGAGAGCCGCGTCGTGCTCGAGGCGGATATCGGCGATCTCGGCATAGTCGTAGTTGACGCCCACCGATTCCGTCTCGTGCATGCGGGCGAGTTGACACTCGTCGAGCCAAGTCAGGGCGACGAAGGCGATGGCACCCGGATGCCGGTGCAGGGTCGCTGGCAGGGCGCCGTAGCGGGTGAAGTGCGCCGAGTAGACGACGACATGATCGAACAGGATCGCGCGGGACACCGGAATATGGCCCGGAAGATCCGCGAACTTGCGCCGGAGTTGCAAGGGCGCGGCGTTCGAGCCCAAGGCCAAGACCGGTGTGCGGCCCTCGATCGAGAAGGCTCGTTGCCGGTCGCTCGTGTCGAAGACGTAGCTCTCGAGGGGTGCCAGATAGGGGTAGTCGACGGCCCGCGGCAATGGCGGTCGACGCGTCGCCTCGTCGGGCGAAGAGGGCTTGGTGAGAACGGCCATCGAGCTCTCCCCGGTGACTGCGAACGCCGGGACGACGAGCCACCAATTATCAGATTTTGTCGTGTCAAGCGAAGATAGCGCCATTTCACGATTCAATCAATCGGCTAATTGGGTTGCCGGCTTGTTCTGTGTTTTTGCGGACGCAGCTGCAGCATTTACATAGGCGCCGAGGACGACAATGACGGATGTCATGTAGAAGAACAAAAGTGCGATGACGAGACTGGGGAGGCTGCCATAGGTGACACTGTAATCGGCGAAATGCGCCAGATAGACCGAGAAGCCGGTGCCGGCGATGGCGAAGAGGGCCATGGTCAGGACCACGCCGGGCAGAATAGTGCGAAGGCGGTGACCGCTATTCGGCAGCCAGCGATGCATCGCGGTGAGGGTGACGAACAGGGCGAGGATCGCGATGACGTAGCGCACGACGGTGAAGAAAAGCTGAAACGAGAAGCCGAGATCCACAAAAAAGGTCAGGGCGCGCCAGGCAGCCGGGGCGAGCACGATCAGAAACGACATCAACGGCACCATGAGCGCCAGGAGCAGAACGAAGAGAAAGTTCTGCAGGCGTCGATACCAGAAGGGTCGAAGCTGCTGGATCCCATAGGCGCGGTTGAAGGCGAGGCGGACGGCCCCGACGCCGTTGCTCGCGGCCCAGAGCGTGGCCAGGATGCCGAAGGTGAGAAGGCCGGTCTGCTGGCCGATCACGACCTCTGCCACCGCGGGCTCGAGGGCTTCGGCGACCTCGCCCGGCACGGTCTCGAACAGCAGTTTGACAATCCGTGCGAGATCGTCCTCGCTGCCGAGAAAGCTCAAGATCGCGGCAAGGAAGATGAGGAACGGCAAGATCGCGACGATGGCGATGCAGGACATGTAGCCCGCCACCATGAAACCGTCTTGACTCGGCCCCCTGAATCAGGGCCACGGATAAGGGGAATCTGTTCTACCTTGG
>DAIRDJ010000154.1:0-11070 GCA_036796215.1 Geminicoccaceae bacterium | reverse complement strand
CCGGCGAGGTTGCCGCTGTCGACGGCGGAGACGTAGCGCGGGTCGAGCGGGCGGCAATCGGCGGTGGCGTACCAGTTGTAGAAGTGGCCGTGGCAACGCTCGAGGTTGCCCAGCGTCTTGAACGTCGCCTCGAGCCGCTCGACCATGTCGGCGGTGCCGAGCCAGCCGAAATCGCGGGCGGCGACGGTGGCCAGGAGATAGAGGCCGATATTGGTGGGCGAGGTCCGCCGGGCGACGACCGGGGCCGGGTCCTCCTGGAAGTTGTCGGGCGGCAGGTGATTGTCGGCCGCAGTGACAAACGTCTCGAAATAGCGCCAGGTCCGTCGCGCGATGAGTCGCAAGGCCGTCCGGTCGGCGGCCGAGACACGCAGGCGACCGGCGACGGGCGGCGAGACGCTGGCCCACTGCGCAATCGCCGGCGATAGCAGCCAAAGGACGACGACCGGCAGGGCGATGGGCCACGCGACAAGGCCGAGCGCGGCGACGGCAATGGCGGCGAGTGCCGCGATCGCGACCCCGCCCGCCATCGAGCGATAGAAACCGGCGAGCGTGAGGTCGGGGCCGATGCTGGCCTGGGCCGCGGTGCGCCATTCGAGGAAACGGCGGCGGCTGACGACCAGACGGTACAGTGTGCGGCCGATGGCGTCGGCCATGAGCCAGGCCTGATAGGCCAGGAAGGTGACGAGAAGGGCAGTCTGCGCGAGAGCGAGGCCGAGATCGTCGAAGAGGGCCCGAAGCCGGCTGCGGCTCGACATCCGTGAGCGATGCGGCAGGCAGCCGGCGATGACCGGCAGGAGGGACGGCAAGGCGAGTGCCGCCAGCACGAAGCCGGTCCAGAGGGCCGCGGCCGGCAGGGGCAGGGTCCAGCCGATGACGAGGGCCAGGACACTGGCTGGTGCCGTGAGCGAACGACGCAGATTGTCGAGCATCTTCCAGCGGCCGATCGCCGGGATGGCACCGGCATTGGCCGGCCGATCCACCGCCTTGCGGCCGAGCAGCCAGGGCAACAGCTGCCAGTCGCCGCGCACCCAGCGATGCTGGCGGGAAGCGGCGACGTCGTAGCGGGCGGGGAACTCCTCGACGACCTCGATGTCGGTGACGAGGCCCGCGCGGGCGAAGATGCCCTCGAAGAGGTCGTGGCTCAACAGCGTGTTCTCCGGCACCCGGCCGGCCAGTGCCGACTCGAAGGCGTCGATGTCGTAGATACCCTTGCCGGCGAAGGAGCCTTCGCCGAAGAGGTCCTGGTAGACGTCGGAGATCGCTGCCGAATATGGGTCGATGCCGCCGGTGCTCGAGAAGACCCGCTGGAAGAGCGAGCCCTCGCGGCCGACCGGCAAGGAAGGCGTGACCCTCGGTTGCAGGACGGCATAGCCCTCGACGACGCGCCCGAGCGCCTCGTCGAAGCGCGGCCGGTTGAGCGGATGGGCCATCTTGCCGACCAGTCGCCGTACCGCATCGCGGGGCAGCCGCGTGTCGGCATCGAGCGTGATGACGTAGCGGATGGCGGCTGGAATTGCGCTTTCGGTGGGCATGAAGGTCGTGTCGGCGGCACCGCGGAGCAGCCGGTTGAGCTCGTGCAGCTTGCCGCGCTTGCGCTCCCAGCCCATCCAGCAGGCTTCACTCGTGCTCCAGACCCGCCGGCGATGCAGGAAGAGGAACCGGGCACCAGCACCGCTGGGCCCGTAGCGGGCGTTGAGGGCCGCGATGCCCTGGGCTGCGGCATCCATGAGGGCAGCGTCGCCCGCTTCGTCCTCGCTCGCGGCATCGGTCCAGTCGGACAGGAGGGCAAACGTCAGATTGTCGTCGGGGTTCGCCAGATGATGCACCTCCAGCCGCTCGACCTGCTCGGCGATGGCGGCAGCACTCGTCAGGAGGGTCGGCACGGCGACCAGCGTGCGGCGGTCGGCGGGGATCCCCGCCTCCAGCTCGAGGCCGGGCAGGATCTTGGCGCCGAAGCGGTTCATCGCCCCGTGATTGACCACGGCCATCGCCATGTCGACGGCCGGGAAGGCGCCGAGGCATGCCAGAAGGATCAGCCAGCTGGCGCCGATGCCGGCACCCGCCAGGAGTGCCAGCGGCAATAGCAGAATGACGACTGCCACGAGTGCCACGCTGCCGAGATAGAGACCGATGCCCGAGGCCTCGTTCAGCCGGGCGAAGCGGCCGGCGACCGTGGGGCGGTAGCCGAGGGCCGTCTCGAAGCGGCGCCGGCCGCCGGCGATCAGATGGTAGCCGGGATCGTGTTCGCGTCGGGCGATTGCGGCCCCGCTCGTCGCGGGCTCGAGCGTCGTCTCGTGGGTTGCCGCCAGGGCCCGGCTCGCCACCTCGAGCTCGGTGTGGCCGGAGCGGCGGGCGAGATCTTCGATCGCATTGCGATAGCGATCGCGCGTAGCGAAGTCGAGGGCGGCGAAGTCGCTGCCAGCCCGGAGGCGGGCGTCGACCAGGCTGACCCGCTCGAAAAGGTCGGGCCAGTCGACCGCCGAGATGCGGCGCATGCTGGTGATGACGTTGCGCACCGTGACGTTCATGGCGCCCTGGCGCTGGTGCTCGGCGCGGACGAGCTCGTCACCGGTGGTGCCCTGCGCTGCGAGGCGATCCTCGAGCCAGCGCAAGGCCGGCGTCGTTGCGGGATCCTGGTCGCGCAGCCGCTGGACGAGTTGCACCGCGAAGGTGGCGGGCAAGGGGGCGGTCTCGTAAGGGGCGAAGATCGCCGAAAGCGGCCCGCATGACTGCTCGTCGCTGGCGGTCGGACCGAGGAGTCGGTCGGCGAGGGCATCGGCGGCCGCGCGATCGGCCCTTCGGATGACCAGCCGCTCGGCACCCCGGCGGAGGTTCTCGACCAGGACGATCCTGAGCGTGATCGCGATCGCCCAGAGCTCGCCGATGGTCAAGGGTTGGACGCGCTGGTAGGCGGCAATGAACCGGGCCAGGAGCTCGCCGTCGAAGCGGCTGTCGGTGTGCGCCACGAACGCCCAGGCGATGCCGAGCACCCGCGGATAGCCTGTGAAAGGGCCGCCCTCGAGCTTCGGCAACTGGCGGTAGTAGCCGGGCGGCAGGTCGTTCTGGACCTCGCGGACCTGCTCCTCGACGACGTGGAAATTATCGACCAGCCACTCGGCCGCCGGGGTGATCGGCCGACCGTTGCCGTGGTTGCCGGTGAGCGACCGATAGGCCGCGAGCAGGGCCGCACTGTTGGCGTCGAGCCGCCTGGTCAGCGCCCGGTCGGCCTTGCTGCTGCTCGTGACCTTCTGGGCTGCGGCCAGGGACAGGGCGTGCTGCTCGAGCCGCTCGACGCTGAAGAGCTCGGCCCGGATCAGGGCGTCGCTGTCCCAGAGGCCGGGTGCCGCCGCCGGCTTCGGCGTCCGGCGTGCCATCAAGCGGATCACGGCCCGGCGCTCAGACCAGGGCCCTGCCGCGTGGCCGGGGGCCCATGAAGAACCAGATGACGAGGCCGAGGACGGGCAGGACGAGGATGAGCAGGGTCCAGCCGAGCTTGGCGGCGGTCGAGACGCTGCTGTTGAAGACCTGGATGATCGCCCAGATGTCGGCGATCAGGATGACCAGCCCCAAAAGGCCGCCGGTTTGAAACCCCATCGTTCTCTCCCAAGGTTGCATGGTGTCCCACGACGCGGGCGGGTGCGAAGGATGGCGCCCGCCCGGTCATCGGTTTTGGTGTCGGCTAGCGGTCAGCCGGCGAACCAGCCGTCGTCGTCCCGCTGGTATTCGGGCATCGCGTCGATCTCGGCGCGGCTGATGTCGAGGGTCACTTCGCCCTTGCTCTGGTCGACCGTGGCATGCTCGAGGTCGATCGCCGTGGTCTTGGCGCCGAAGCCGAGAAAGCCGCCGACCTCGACGATCGCGTGGTGCACGACATCGTCCTGGCCGATGATCAGGTCGGAGACCTCGCCGACGCTCTCGCCGTCGCTGTCGCCGCTGCCATCTCGCCCGCCCCGCCGCTTAGCGGCGCTCGACGAGACGCGAGACCAAAAGACCGACGCCGAACGCGGCGAGCAGGGTCAAGAGCGGCCGCTCGCGGACCTGGCTCTCGACGGCGTCGAGCTGGTGCTGGCGCTGCTTCTTCAGAGTCGTCGCCAAGTCGCCGACATCGTCGCGCCAGGCGCCGAGCTGCTCGGTACCACCTTTCTGGGCCGCCGCGATGCCGCCACGGCCGAACTCCATGATCGATCCGCTGAGCTTCTCGAGGTCTTTCCTCAGCTCGGCGATGTCGCCCGCAAGATCGCTCGCGTCGGCCTTGACTTCCTTGGTGTCGGGGAATGCAACCATGATCTACTCCATCTGCATGAGGTGGTCGACGCAGAATCGTCGAGCCGTGATGCTAGCGCACGTCCGGGTGCCCGACGCTAATCTGGATCAGCGCTCTCTGCCGTGGGCAGGTGCTCGCCACCCAGCGCGTCGTCCACATAGAGGCGGAAGACCAGGAGCCGGATTACGGCGACCAGCGGCGTCGCGAGGGCGATGCCGAGCAGGCCGAAGAGGGTGCCGAAGAGGATCATCGCCGTGATCGCGAGCAACGGCCGCAGATCGACCGGCCGCTGCTGCACCAGAGGCGTGAGGAGATAGCCTTCGACCGATTGGATCAGAACGTAGCCGCCAAGCGCCCAGAAGATCATCGTGCCGCCCTGGGCCATCGCGACCAGCATGATCGCAGCGCCACCGATGAACGGGCCGAGAAAGGGGATGAAGGTCAGGATCCCGGCTTGCAGGCCGAGCAGCAGGGCGGACGGCATGCCGATGGCGGTCAGCAGCAGCCAGGTGGCGGTGCCGACCGCGAGCATGGCGAACAGCTGGCCGACCAGCCACCAGCGCAGCATGGTGCCGATATCGTCGAGGATCAGGGCGAAGTGCCGGCGCCGTCGCCGGGGCACCAGGCTCAAGAGACCGTTGCGATAGGCGCTGGGATCAGCGGCGGTGAAGATCGCGACGAAGATGATCACCGCGGTGTCGCCGATCGCCCCGAAGGTGGTGCGAAAGATCGAGCCGACCCGCTCGACGAGATTTTCGGGGTCGGGCAAGAGGAACTTGGCCAGGCTCTCGCTGCCGCTCTCCGCCTCGTCCTCGCCAGCCTCGGCAGCAACGGCCTCTTCCCCCTCCGCCGCGCCGCTGTCGCCGCTGATGCCGAGCAGATCGAGCTCCGCGCGCCAGTCGTCGAACACCTCGGTGGCCGTCTGAACCAGCTCCTCCGCCTGGACCGCGAGCTGGTAGCCGCCCCAGGCGACGGCGCCGACGAAAAGCGTGGTGAAGGCCAGGCAGGTGAGTGCCAGGGCGAAGGCGCGGCCGATCGGTAGGAGCCAACGGATGCCGCGCACGCAGGCATCGAGCAGAATACCGATCAGGATGCCCGCAGCGATGACCAGGAGCGGCTGGATGACCTGCCAAAGAAGGAACAGCGCCGCCGCACTACCGAGTCCGATGGCCCAGAACGCGACCCGGCCGCTGGCACCGGCCGGCGCATCGCTGGCCGTTTCGACTAGCCCGGGGCGGCGGCTGGTCAGCGCCTGAGGTCGCTGAAGGCGACCAGGAGCTGGCGGTCTTCGTCCCAAAGAGCGAGCGGCAGGCAGGCGATGCTCTGCCGAAGCGTCAGCCGGCTGACGTCCTTCAGCTCCGGATGATCGGTCATCGCCTCGTCGAGCCGGTGGCAGGGGATGCGGCTGGAGAGATGGTGGATGTGTGGTGCAGGCCGATATTGGCGGTGAACCAGCGCAAGAGCGGCGGCAGGTCGTAGTGCGAGCTGCCGTGTAGCGCCCCGTCGCGGCTGTTCCAGGCCGCGTCGCGGGCCCAGTAGGTGTGCTCGAACTGGTGCTGGACGTAGAACAGCCAGACGCCGATGCCACCGGCCAGCAGCGTGATCGGCGCCTGGACCATGAGGAAGGCCTGCCAGCCGAACAGGATCGAGATTGCCGGAGGTGGCATGGTGGATGGCGTGGGTGCGCCGCCAATAGGCATAAGGGGTCAGCGTCAGGACCCCGATCGCCCGGCCGAGCGCGTCATTGGCCCGGCGTCGCCGGAACAACGGGCCGTGGCCGCAGTCGTGCTGGATCATGAAGAGGCGAACGAGGAAGCCGGCCGTCGGCACCGCCAGCAGCAGGGTCAGCCAGTAGCCGTGCGGCAGGCCGAGGAGCATGAGCAGCCACAAGGCCACGAAGGGGACCAGAGTGACGGCGAGCACGAAAGTCGCGAGGCTGAGCATCGGGGTGCGGTAGCGGGCGAGCACTGCGCGGCATTGCCGCGCCGGCGGGGTCGGCTCCGGGGACGCGACTGCAGGGTTCGCGTGCTCAGGCACCTCGTGCTCGATGGTCAATGGCATGTCGCCACCTCGTCCGTGTGTGTCGCCCGTCCCCTACTGCACCAAAAAAACGGGTCGGCCTCGAACGAGACCGACCCGCTTAGCTTTGGGGTTCGGGGTCCGAAAAGTGAGGGGGAGGACCCTCGGAGCCGCTCGTCCTGGCAACCTCGCTAACATCAATTAGTCCGCCGCTAGCCGCTCTTGCGCCTGGTCTCGGGCTTCGGCCCGGCGGGGACCGCGAAGTCACAAGATTCGCAATCCGGTACGCGAGAGGAGCGAGCCCTCGACGGGGCGTGGCTAAGCGCTGGCCCGCTCGGCAATGCTAAACACGGATAGCCCGGGGCACGATTCTCGGATTGCGGCGCGGACAGCACGCGGCCGTCGTGCTTAGCTCGGCATCGCCGGGGCAACGACCACACGGTTGCGGCCGTCGCGTTTGGCGGCATAGAGGGCGGCATCGGCGCGAGCGTACCAGTCGGCGGGGCGCTCGTCCGGGCGCCAGCCGGCGAGGCCGATCGAGAGCGTGATCCGCTCGCGGCGCCCGGGCTGGCCGCGGACGGTGAGCGGCCGCTGGGCGACTCGGGCGCACAAGCGCGCGGCGATCGCCCGCGTCTCGATCGTGATCGGGGAGGCAGCGGTGGATCCTGGCAAGAGCAGCGCGAACTCGTCGCCACCGAGCCTGGCCACCACCGTGTCCCGGCGCACGGCGGCTTTCAGCACCTCGCCGGTGATGCGCAAGACGGCGTCGCCGAAATGGTGGCCGTGGGCGTCGTTGAGCGCCTTGAAGTGGTCGATGTCGGCGATCAGGAGCTGGGGCGGTGAGGCCGCGCAGCCGCGGGCCGCCGCCGTTTCGAGCGAGTCGTCGAAGGCCCGGCGGTTGGCGAGCCCGGTCAAGGCGTCGGTCAAGGCGTCGCTGGTCGCCCGGGTCAGCGCCAGGCGCAAGGTCGCGAGCTGGGCCTCGAGGGCGCGCAGCTGCAGCGTCAGCTGCCGGTTCTCGACGCTGAGCCGACGATGCAGCGGATCGCTTCGTGCGGCGGCCGGGGCCGACCGTGGTGGCTGGCGCAAGAGCCTGGCCGCTGGCGAGGCAGCCGCGTCCGAGGAGCCGCCATTCGGTCGTTCGGGCGGGTAGTCGGGGGCGTAGTCGGGCGGCAGGTCGGCTCGGCGCGCTCGGTCATCGTCGGTGGTCATCGGGCAACCTCCTGCTCGCAGCCGGATGCCGCCGGGGAGACCTGGGCGGGGATGATCCCTGGCCTCGACCCGGCTCGCGATAAGGCTGCCAGACGAGCCGGCGTCGCACACTAATCTCGATCAGTCGTCCAAGGCACCGCCGTCAAGCCTCGGGCTCGTCCTCCTGGTCGAGATAGCCGCCATGGTAGTCGGCGAGCCGGCGCAGGCCCGAAAGATCGTGCACCTCGACCCGGCCGTCGCGGAAGGTGAGGAGGCTCCGCTCGCGCAGCTTGCGCAGGACCCGGTTGAGATGGATCGCGGTCAGGCCGAGCGCGTCGGCCAGGTGATACTGGTTGATCGGACAGGCGTAGCTCGTGGCCGTGCCGAGCCCGACGAACTCCAGCCTGAGGCCGAGCTCGACCAGGAGATGGGCCGTGCGCTCGAGCGCATCCCGCCGGCCGACGCTGACCAGATGCTCGACCACCATCGCCTCGTCGCGCGACGCGGCCCAGAGCACGGCGGCACCCAGCCTGGGCAGGCGCTGGAAGGTCTCGATCATTTGCCCTGCCGAGATCTCGGCGACGACGATGTCGGTGACCGCGGCGAAGCTGTGGTCGGAGGTCCACAGCAAAACGCTGCGCAGGCCCATGAAATCGCCGGGCAGGGCGAAATCGATCACCTGGCGCGAGCCGTCCTGCAGCATCTTGTAGGCAAAGGCCCAGCCCGCCTCGAGGATGAAGGCGGTGTGCTCGGTCTGCCGCTCGTAGACCAGATCGGTATCGGCGCGCACCGTCCGCCGGCCCCGCTCGAGCCGGCCGAGTGCTTCGAGCTCGAGCGGATCGAGCGGCATGAACCGGGTGAGCTTGCGCACGAGGGCGCTGGCGACGGCCATGGGCGGATGCCGATTCCCAGAACTGCTGAACGGCGACGGGACCGTGATGATCGCTGCCGTGACCATCCGAAGATAGCGGGGCAAAGCACCTCTCGCACTACTATGGATTAGTCGGCGCGGATGCACCAGCGGCTAGTCTGCCGTGCTTGCGAGGTCATCGGGTCAAAAGCCCCCTGGCTGACGCCCATCGACCCCGAGGAGAGACGACCATGACGACGGTATCCCACGTGGCCGGCCACGCCGCACTCGCGATCTGCGAATCGCTGCTTCTGGCGCTCAGCGATCGCAAGGTCATCGACGAGGCCGAGGTGCTGGGCATCCTTCAGGATGCTGCCGCTGCCCACCGCAACGCCATTTCACTGGCGCGCGCCGATAGCGCCCACCACGAGGCGGCGGCAGCACTCATCGAGGCGATCGTTGCCGGCGGGAACTCGGTCCGCCACTCGGGACCGGCCGCGGACCGCAGCGCCGACTGATCGAGGTTAGCCGACGGTGGGCACCGGGCGACCAAGCGCTATGGGTGGAGGTGCCGAGCACCTCTGACGTCGTTTGCCATCCGACCGCTATCGGGTCGGTCTCGAAGGAGGCCGACCCATTTCTCCGGGCGCCGCAAACAGCGGCCGGCGCTCTATCGCCGAAGCATCGGCGACTGCTCAGGTTGCGGCGTCATCGTCCTTGTGGTCGTGCAGGAAGCGGGCGATCTGCTCGCGCAACAGCGCCGTCTCCGACGCCGAGCTCGCTGCCCGCCGGAAGAGCTTCCGCTGCAGCTCGGTGTCGAGCGTGTTCCATTCGGCGACCAACGCCGCACCGAGTGCCACCAGCACCCGGCGCTCGGTCTCGTCCAGTGCTTCGGCCGGCAGTCGGGCGGCCCATCGCGGCAGGTCCGGCCCGCCTTCGCCTTCCCAGCGATCGAGCGCCACGCTCAAGTCGTTTTTCGCCATCTGCAGGGCTCCCTTGCTCGGCTCCGCCCCGTCGCTGAGGATGGTCGGGAAGGCAGCCTACCGGCGTCGCGACAGCCGACGGCTAATCTGCATCAGTTCGCCCGCGCCCAGAGCCAGCGCGAGGGGAGCGCCACGGCAGTCGCGATCCATTGCACAGGTTCTCGATGCAGTAATTCGACCAACGGTCGATAGTGCCGCTGATGCCTAAGTGCCGTCAATATTTGTCCATGCGGATCGCCAGCATATTTTTTGAATGTTCTTGTATTATTATGGGCAGAATTGGGTATCCCCTTCACTGACCTAGCTTGCCGCAAACTGCTGGCTTTGCGCTGATGTCGCGATAGGGCACGGGTGTGACGGCGATGGCTTGCTCCGCAAGCCGGTGAAACAAGAGACCCCTGGTGTTCGAGCGGCGGCGGTTGAAGCGGAAGCTGAACTCGTCGAGGTAGTAGTCGAGATGTTGGCGCTGGATGCCACCTTGGTGCGTGCCGAGCAGCCAGCGCTTCAACAGAGCGGCGACCTTGTGGACGCGCGGCATCACCTCGTGCGCGGGATCTGTGGCGGCGCTCATGACGCTGATCTTGTGACGATAGCCGGCCCCTTCGAGGCCGGCATAGCCGCGCCAGCCATCGGTGTGGATGGTCTCTCCGGGAGTGACCGCGTTTCGAGCGAACGCGATAAGGCTGGCGGCGGACACCTCCTCGATCCGGCAGAGACGAATGCGGCCGATACCTCGACCTTTCTCCTCGGCTGCGATCGCAACGATAGCCTTGTTCTCTGTCTCCCGACCTGATTTGTTCTTTTCCGGGCCGCCGACATAGGTTTCATCGATCTCGACTGTCCCGCCGAGTGCATCGCGACCAGGCCGCACCATGGCGCGGCGCAGCTTGTGCAGCCATGTCCATGAAAGGCCAGGAGGCCTTTCATCCGATCCCTGAAAGGGACGCGGCCAGCACGCCGCGGAGGGGCAGTCTCGTAACTGCCGAACCCGAGCACCCGCTGCAGGCCGAGCGCGCTGACGCCGTTCTTCTGGCTGGTCACGAACCACATTGCCATGAACCAGATTCTGAGCGGCTTGCGTGTGCCATCGAAAAGAGTGCCCGCAGTGAGCGAGGTGCGGCCGTGACAGCTCCGGCATCGCAGCAACTTGTCCGCCATCGTCCAGGGTTCCCCGCTCACCCCGCAATGCGGGCAGATGAAGCCCTCCGGCCAGCGCAAACGGCGAATGTAAGCCCGGCAAGCATCGTCGTCCCGGAACCACTGGTCCAGTTCCTGAAACGTGCGCGGATAGTCGACTCCCGCGATCGGCTGTGACCTCTTCATAACGCCGTATCGCACGACGACGAAGGTCAGGGAAAGGGATACCCATTTGGGCAGATAATGATATGCTGCATTGCAGTATCACCAGGTCTCGGTGGTAACGACAACGCAACCCAGAGCTAGAGGAATCCCCATTGATGTCCCTGATGGCAATTACGGGGGACAACACCCGCGCCATGCGCATGGCCGAGCTGTGCGCCCCGCCCGGGACCGACCGCATGGGGACCGTCGCGGACTGCTTCGAGGCGAGGACGCTCGGCCAGTAGGCATTGCCTCCAGCCGGGGGAGGCCGCTGCCTTCGGTGGCGGCCTTTTTTGTGTCTGTAACCTAGGGCCTTACCTATCACGGCCGGGCAAAGCAAAAGGGCTCAGCCGCGCCCGGCCAAGCCCTTGATTTGTTTGGTGGGCGCACAAGGACTCGAACCTTGGACCCGCTGATTAAGAGTC
>DAIRDJ010000153.1:0-11081 GCA_036796215.1 Geminicoccaceae bacterium | reverse complement strand
CTCGCCCTCTGCCTCGCTACCGCGACGGCGAGTCTGGCCAGCGACCGGGTCCAGCATTACGAGGCCAAGTCGGCGGCGACGCTGGAGGAGGCGGTCGCCCACTTCGCCGAGTACAACGCCGAGCTGGCGTCGGTGCTCGAGCGGAAGACGCTGGAGGCCGCGGACCTCGAGGCGGTGCACGAGATCACCTACACGCTGGAGAACGCGCTCGAGCGGATGCGGCAGGATATGGCCGAGCTGGCCGACACGTTGGAAGCCCTCCATCTCGCCTCGGAAGATCACGACGAGGCGGCGACCAGGGAGCAGGGTGCCGCCTATCTGGCGAGTGCTCGCACCCTGGTGCCGTGATGGTCGTCGCCGCTACGGCCCCTTCGAGGCTCGCGGCCGCGCGCTCGAACGCCCGGTGGCGGGCGGCCCTATGGTGACGATCCTCGTGGCGCAGTCGCTACCGGCGCTGACCATCGGCTTTGCCGCGTCGAGCCCGTTACGGGCGCTCGATCAGGGGTTCTGCTTTTGCATATCTGTCTTGGCTCTGCCGTTGGTCGATCAATTACAGCATCACTCGAGCGCGAAGGCGACGGGAACCGCGACCTCCAGACGCTCCAGCCGCAGGGCTTCGGGGATGGGCGGCAGGGGCTGGGCCCGTTCGATCATCGTGACGACGGCGCGGTCGAGTAGGAGGTGGCCAGTGCTTTCGGTCAGCCGGTAATCCGCGACCCGTCCACTTCGCTCCACGGTGAACTGCAAGGTACCGGTGCCCGTCTGGCGCCGCGCGCGGGCGTTTTGCGGGTAGACCTTGTGCCGTTCGAGCCAAGCGCGGAGCGTGGCGAGGTAGTCCTCGCGCAAACCTGCCGGACCCGGGCCGCCGGCCGGCCCGCCACCAGCTGATTCGGGACGCGCGGCGCCGTCTGGCCCGGCGTGGTTCGAAGGCTCGGGCAAGTCGGCCGTCGCCATGTTCGTGGGCGGCGGCGCTGGCGCTGCTGGTTGCCGTGCGGGCTCGATCAATTGTGCCGGCGGGCGACGCTCGGGCTTCGCCAGCGGCGGTGGTGGCTCGAAGGGCGCCGTGTCGCTGGTCGTCTCGGTTGCGACGCTTTCGGCCAGTTCGGATGGCTCCGGCAGCTCTGGTTCCGGCGGCGTCGGTACGGGACTGGGTTCGACCGCTTCCGCCGGGGTCGGTGTCAGCGGCGGATCTTCCGCTTCAGGTTGCGCCTCATGCGCCGATTCGGGCGCTGGGGCGTAGGCGTCGCCAAGGGGCAGGGCGAGCCCGACCGTTCGGCTACCCGGCGCGCCGCCGGCGGGCTCTCCTGCTGGCCACGACGCCAGATAGGCGCCGGCGAAGCCTGCATGCAGCAGCAGCGACACGGTGACCGCGAGCGCCCAGTGGTGGCCGCGCGGCTGCATCACTCGTCTCTGGCGGTGCTGGCTGGGTCGGTGCTGGCTGGGGCGATGGTGGCCGGGACAGTGACGAGTGTCAGCCGTTCCAGGCCAGCCTCGCGCAGCTCCTCCAGAACCGCCACGATGCCTGATGCCTCAGTCGCGGCATCCGCCTCCAGCTGCACGGTCAACGGTGCATCGACTTGTGCCGACCGGTCGGCCAGGGCGGCGGCGAGATCGCCTGGCTGGATCGGCGCGCGGTCGAGGGTCATCCGGCCACGCGGATCGATGCGGACGACGATCGCACCGCTCTCGGCCGGCATTTCGCTGGTCGAGCGCGGCGGCGTGATCGCGAGCGGTTCGGGGGTGTCGAGGCGGCCGGCAACCATGAAGAAGGCGAGGAGCAGGAAGACGACGTTGATGAGCGGCAGGATGCGTTCCTCGTCGTCGCGCCTGGCTGGACGGCGAAAGCGCACGACGCTCACTCCGCCCGTTCGGGCACGAGGGCGAGATCGGTGAGCCCGGCCGCGGCGAGGCGGTCGAGGACGGCGACGACGGTCTCCAGCGTCACGCCGGCCAGGGGCTCGAGCAGGATGCGGTCGCCGGTTTGATCGGCTAAGCGCTCGACCAGCCGGTCGAGGGTCAAGGCCTCGCCCTCGAGGCTGGGTCCTCCCGGCCGCAGCCGCACGAGGATCGCCGCGTCGCCCGCCGCTGTAGCGGCGGTCTCGCTGGTTGTGACGAGCTCGATCTGCCGCCGGTCGACGAGGGTCGCCGCCAGCATGAAGAAGACGAGGAGAATAAAGACGACGTCGATCAGTGGGGTCAGACTGATCAGCCGCCGCCTTCGGCTCGGGCTACTCACTGGCGGCCACCATCGCTTGCCCTCGTCGGGCGGCCGGCGCTGTCTCGGCGGCCGGCCTTGCACCGCGCGAGAGATCCGGCGTGAAGACCCGGGTGACCTGGCTTTCCATGGCTTCGGCCGTGCGCTCCACCCGACGCTCGAGCCAGGCGAGGAGGGCCACGACGGGCATGGCGACGGCAAGGCCGAGGGCAGTGGTCGAGAGGGCCTGCCAGATACCGCCCGACAGCAGTGCCGGATCGACCCGGCTGCCGGCAGCCTCGAGCGCTCGGAACGCTTCGATCATGCCGAGCACCGTGCCGAACAGGCCGAGCAGCGGGGCGAGTGCGGCGATCACTTCGAGCGGCCGCAGCCAACAGCGCAGGGCCGCCAGGACCTCGCCGCCGTGGCGCTGCGCCTCCTCGCGCACCAGGGCATCCGGCAGGCCGAGCACGCGACCGCGCATCGCCCGTGCCACGGTTTGGCTCACCGGGTCGGCTGCCGCCTCGGCGGTCGCCAGGGCCTCGGCGGCCCGCCCCGCCTGCCAGAGGGCGAGGGCCTTGCGCGACGGTCGCAGATCGCCCAGGCGCATCGCGCGAAACTGGCCGAGTTTGACAAGCACGATGGCCAAGGCCGCGACCGAAAGGCCGGCCAAGATCACGACCACCGGACCACCGGCCTCGACGAGGTCCAGGAGCGGGCGCAGGGTTGCCGCGAGATCGCTCGTCCGGGCGTCACCGCTCATCTGGAGCCTCCTCGGGCGCGTCCTCAGCCAACGCCGCACCCGGCGGGTCGAAGCGGCGCTGCCAGGCGGTGATGCAGGGCGATGGCCCGTGGGTCCAGCGCCTCTGGCGGAGCGCCACGCGAAGCGCGGCGCGGGCGAAGCGGGTGGTGGGCTCAGGAAAGTCCTCGGCTGGCGTGGCGGCGTCGAGGGCCATGCGGACGCGCCTCTTGGTCGCAACGAGATCCGGGACGCCCCAGGCGGCCATGCAGCGCTCGAAACTGGTGTGCGCCTCGGCATCGAAGCGGCGTGGACGACCCAGACGATCGACCAGCGGGTTCGGCGGGTGGAGCTCGGCGCACGGTACCAGACCTGCGGGGATCGGCGTGTTCGCCGAATGCGTGCGGCGGCTCGCCATAAGCTTGGGCAAGAGATGAGTGTGCGGGCCTTCCGGCGAGACACCGCCGGTTTCGGGACCGCCAATCTTCTGGAACACCTCGACTCGGCCGATTGCCGACATAGCGATCCGGTGGGGATGGGCCCGAAGGATCGCCGACATTGCGGCTGATGTCGGATCGAAAATCGACCGCCCACAGGCTCGGCGCAACACGGCAACCAGCTCCGTATCTGTCGTGCGCACGCAGAAATGCAGGTTGGCGAGACCGAGGCCGAGATCGAAGAGGACGGCCTTGCGATCGGCCGGGCGGACGGCCGCCCGATCCCGGCCGATCTCGCGAAGTGTTTCGCACTGCGCGGTGGCGGCCAGGGGTGCCGGCAGGCAGAGGGCGATGCCCTGGCCCCAGCGATCGGGCCGCCCGCTCACCGTTTCGTAGGCGATCGGCACGACGTCTTCCAGCCGCGCGATCGCAACAGCACCGCGTGCCGTCGCCCGAACGAGACGGTCGGTGGTCTCGACCACTACCCACTCGCCGGGGTCTTGATGAAACTCGGCGATGGCCCCCATCGCCCCGACGCTGATGCTCCAGCGATGGTCGGCGAGGGCGCGCGCAATCGACCGGCGGAGATCGGGTGGGCTCATGACGCAGGTTCCTCCTCCCTTACGCGCTGCCATTCGGCGACACCGGCGGCGACCGCGTCCAATGCTGCCCGGCCGAGCGCCTCGCCGACCGCCGTGTGCTTGCCGGCATGCGCCACGGCACCGGGCGGGGCGGCGACGATCACGCAATCCGTGCCGGTCCCGGTGGCCGTGCCCGTGGTGAGCTCCAAGCCGCTCTCCAGGACGGCCGTGGTGCGCGCCTCGACCGCGAGGCCCAGGGCTTCGACCAGGGCACCGTCGGCAAGGGGTGCATCGACCTCGACGAGGAGGTTGATCGTGCCTGTCCGGGCAGTCCGCCCGACCCGCTGTCCGATGCGCTCGGCATTGCTGAGGCCGACGGTGGCGACGGCCCGAGCATTGACCCCGCCGACGCTCGCCTTTGCCATGACGTGCCGGGCCAGCGCTGCCGAGGTCAAGAGACAGGGGCTGCCAGCGAGGCCGGCGCTCGCCAGCTCTCGGCTCAGCCATGCCTCGACGTCGAGGTCGAGCGGCAGGTCGGCGTCGCGGACCTCCCGCCAGACGATGCGCTCAGCCACGGCGAAGCCCGGACTATTGAGCGCCCAGCCCAGCGTGCGCCTTTGGCCGCCGAGATCGGCGATGAGCCAAGGGGGCGTCAGGCGCATCGTCGGGTCCGCTCCGCCGGTCGACTGCGGGCCACGGGTTGGAGGACCAGCCCGTCCGCCGTCTCGGCCGCGAAGGCGCGCACGCCGTAGACCAGAGCCAGCCGGTCGGCGGTCAACACGGCCGCGGGCCGACCGTCTGCCACGACCCTGCCCTGATCGAGCAGCACCAGCCGGTCGCACCAGCGTGCCGCCAGGCCCAGATCATGCAGCGAGGCCAAAACGCCGCGCCCGCCCCGTGTCAGTGCCGCCAAGGTCTCCATCAGGCCGATCTGGTGCGAGGGGTCGAGGCCGGCCGCAGGCTCGTCGACCAAGAGCAGTGGTGCCTCCTGGGCCAGCACCCGCGCCAGCAGCACGCGTGCCCGCTCGCCACCGGAAAGGGCGTTGGCCGGGCGCTCGGCCAGGGCCTCGAGGTCCATGAGTGCCAGCGCTTCGGCGATGGCGGCACGGTCGGCCGCGGTTTCCGGGCCCGACTTCAGGGCCATGCGGCCGAGCCCGACGACCGCGGCCACCGCCATCGGCCAGACGATCTCGCGGGTCTGCGGCAAATAGGCGGCGCGCCGGGCCCGGGTCTCAGCACCCAGCGAGGCGAGCGGTGCATCGCCGAGGTGCAGCGCTCCGGTGGCCGGGGTCAGGCCGAGCGCGGCGCGCATCAAGGTCGACTTGCCGGCACCGTTGGGCCCGATCAGCCCGACCAGCTCACCAGGCGAGACCGTGAGGTCGACGCCGTCGAGCACGCGGCGACCAGCGAGGCGGACGGCGACGCCACGGAGCTCGAGCAGCGTCATGACGCCTGCCGCTTCGCGTCGCGGATGAGCCAGAGAAAGAAGGGTGCCCCGATCGAGGCCGTCAGGACGCCGAGCTTCAGGTCGCGCTCAGGGGCGATGAGCCGGGCCGCCACGTCGGCGGCGAGCAGGAGTGCCGCACCACCGAGGGCCGAAGCCAACAGCAGTCGCGACGGCCTGGCACCAACCAGCGGGCGCAGGAGATGGGGTACCACGAGCCCGACGAAGCCGATAGCACCGGCAACGGCGGTTGCCCCGCCCACCCCGGCGGCGACGCCGAAGAGGAGGAGCAGCCGGAGCCGGCCGAGCGGCACGCCCATCGAGGCCGCGGCCTCCTCGCCCAGCGTCAACGCATCGAGCCCTCGGCCGAGGCCGCCGAGCAGCGCCCAACCGACGAGCATGAACGGCAAGGCGAGCCAGACCTGGTCCATCGACCGGTCGGCGAGCGAGCCCAGCATCCAAAAGACGATCTCGAGCGCGGCGAAGGGGTTGGGCGAGAGGCTGAGCGCCAACGAGGTCATGGCACCGGCAAAGCTCGTCACTGCGACCCCCGCCAGGATGAGCGTGATCGTCTGCCCCGCGGGCCCGGCGATCGCCAAGACCGCACCGATTCCGATGATCGCACCGGCCAAAGCCGCGAGCGGCAGGGCGAGCGGTGCCATTGCCGCGAGCCCGGTATAGAAGGCCAGCACCGCGCCGAGCGAGGCACTGGCCGAGGCCCCGATCAGGCCCGGCTCGGCTAGCGGGTTGCGCAGATAGCCCTGGAGTGCGGCACCAGACAGCCCTAGCGTTGCCCCGATCGCGAAGCCGAGGATGGCGCGCGGCAGCCGGATCTCCTGCATCACCAGCATCGTCGCCGGATCGCCGGCGCCGAAGAGGGCCAGAAGCCCCGTGCGCGTCCCGATCCCGGCCGGGCCGATGACGAGTGAAGCCAGGAACAGGCTTGCGGCGAGGACGGCCAGGCCGCCCAGGGTCGCGGCGGTGCGCAGCCCCTCGCTCATCGGCCGCCCAACCGATCGCGGATGTCGGCCAAGGCGCGGACGGCGTCGAGCGTAGAGGGCCCGCCGCAGACCCAACGGCTGTCGGAGACCGTCGTTCGGGCAGTGTCCGCCAGCGCAAAGGCGAGCGCCGGGTGGTCGAAGCGCTCCTCGGCGCGCGACGGCGGGTCGAACCGGCGGCCGCCGATCAAGAGGTCGGGGGCTGCCATCACCAGGGTCTCGAGTGGTATCTGCACCGTGCCGACGAGCCCGCGACTTGCGGCAGCGTTCTCCAGCCCGGCGGCGGCGACCACCGCATCGGCGAGCGTGCCAGTGCCCGAGGTGTAGCCGTTGGCGTAGTGCAGGGCGGCCGTGGGCCGCAGTCCGCTGGCGGCAGCATCGCGCAAGCCGGCGAGCTCGGTCTCGAAAGATCGGGCCAGCGGCTCGCTCGCGGCCTCGCGCCCGAGTGCCCGCCCGATCTCGCGTAGCTGGGCCGGAATGGCATCGAGCGATTCCGCCGGCGGCATCTCCAGGACGGGAACACCCAGCCGCCGCAAGAGGGCAACGGTCGTCCGCGTCGTGTAGGTCCCGGCCAGCACCAGATCCGGGGCCAAGCCGAACACCTCCTCGGCTAGGCCGTGATTGATCGGATAGGCCAGGGCCTCCTCCGCCATGGTCGAGACCGACGGTTGGCGGGCAAGGTAGGAGACGCTCAGGAGCTGGCCCGGTGCGGCGACCAGCATGGCGAGCTGATCCATGCAGACATTGACCGAGACGACGCGCGACGGTGCCGCCGTGGCACTCGTCACCGCCGCGCCAGCCAGCAGAAGTGCAAGGAGCAGCCCGCTCACCATCGGGCAAGGACCCCGGCGAACGCTCCTCACCATCGGGCCCGTACCCCGGCAAACCCGGTGACCCCCTCGGTGGCGTAGCCGAAGACTTCCTCGTACTCTTCGTCGAGCAGGTTGCGCACACCGCCGAACAGCTGGAAGGTGTCGGTGACGGCGTAGGAAGCCGTGACGTTGACGAGTGTGTAGTTGTTCAGCCGTACCCGATTGCCGGCGGCGAACGGAGCACGGAAGTCCAGGTCCTCGTTGTCGCGGACGTAGCGGCCGTCGACAGTGACTCGGGCGCGATCGTCGAGGAAGCTCAGCGTGGCGTCGAAGCCCAGCGTATGGCGCGGGCGGCGCACCTCCTGGCCGCCGTCGGGATCCTCGGCATCGAGATAGGTGTAGGCGAGGCCCAGGGTCAAAGGATCGATCGGCCGGAAGGTGGAGGTGAGCTCAATGCCTTGCCGGTCGCTCTTGCCGTCCTCGTTCGTCGGCGTGCCGATGAAGTCCGGCGCCGGGAAGAGGGTGACGATCTCGTCGTCCAGGTCCTGATTGAAGTAGGTGAGATCGATGATCACCCGGTCGCCGAGGAAGCGCTGCTCCACGCCCAGATCCCAGCCGAAGCTCTTTTCCGGCTTCAGGTCGGGATTGGGATTGAACTGCCCCGGAATGAAGCCGAACTGCTCGAACATCGTCGGGTTCTGCACGCCGGTCCCGATCGAGCCGTGCAGCCGTGTTCCCGTCGGCGCGATGGTGTAGGAGGCGGCGGCGGCGTAGGTCGTCTCGTCCTCGAAATCGTCGTTGAAGTCGTGGCGGAGCGAGAGCTGCAGGTCGAGCGCATCGAACAAAGCTGCTCGGTACTCGCCGACCAGTCCGAGCAGATTGCGTGACTGCCGGTCGAGCTGTGAGGGGTCGAAGACTAGATCGGCGTCGTTGTTCTCGAAGGTCTCGCGCTGCCCTTCGGCGGCAACGGTCAACGTATGGTTGGCGGTGTCGATCGTCGGTGCGTCGATGGCGACGGTGGCGCGATAGCGAAACAGGACTCGTTCCGAGGTCGAGTCGGCATCCGTCGTGCCGTCTGTCTTGTTCTTCGCGTTGGCCCGCGTGTAGCTGAAGAAGGGGCCGTGCTCGAGCCGGCCGTCGAAGGCCCCGGCATCGGCATAGAGCGAGCCGAAGATCTCGGTGCGCGAGGTGACGAGGTTGGCGTCGGTCACGAGCCCGGCCCGATCCGGTGCGCCGAAATTGAACTGGTCGTAGTCGGAATCGCGGTCCACGAACCGGAGCGATCCACCCGCGGTCAGCCAGTCGGCGGGGAAGATGTCGCCCCGGAGGTTGAGGGTGACGTTCTGGTCGCCGTCGTCCTTGCCGTTCGTGTCCGAGACGTCGAAGCCGCCGGTGTCGCGCGCCGCGACCGAGAGCGACAGCGCCGCCAGCTCGGAGCGGGCGCGCGCGAAGGCGAGGCCGCCCTTGGTCTCGTCGGTCGCACCGTCGAGCGCACCGCCGAGTTCGACCCCCTCGCGCGTTGCCTGTTTGGTGACGATCGAGATGACGCCGCCCAGGGCGTTGGCACCGAACAGCGACGATTGCGGCCCGCGCAACACCTCGATCCGCTCGATGTCGTCGGCCAGGAGCCCGCTGAAGTCGAACTCGCCGCTGTCGGGTGCCGAGACGTCGATGCCGTCGATGAAGACCCTGGTATGGTTGGCCTCGGCACCGCGGAGGCGCACCTGGGTAAGGCCGCCGAAGGAACCGGTGCGGCTGACGGCGACGCCGGGCACGGTGCGCAGCGCATCGGCGGCGTATCTGATGCCCCGGTCGGCGATCTCCTCGGCGGTGACGACCGTGACGGCACGGCCGATGACACTGGCACGAATCGGCGTGAGACCGCCCGAGACGAGGATTTCCGGCAGTTCGGCCGGCTCCTGGGCGTGGGCGATGGTGTCGGATGTGGTGGCGACGACGACTGTGACGGCCAAGGCCGTCGGTAAGACCAGGCGCATGAACGCGCTCCCCTCCGCACCGGAGCACGTCCGGCTCCGGTGGCGCTGCGACATGTCGCCGACGGCAGAGCGGGCATGGTGACCTCCCGCCGCACGACGACGGCTCGGCAAGTCACCGCTGCGGAAGGTCCGCCCCGTCGCGCGCCCCGCACGATGGGAGTGTGACTTCGTGCCGGCAGGTCTCCTGGCTCGCGGGTCACTGCGGAGGCCTCCGCCTTCCCAGCGCCCGTCCGCGGACGGGCACCAGTGGCATCGTGGAGGACCGCTCACCGCTCACAGTTGCGGGGGCAGCCGCGGGTTCGGCCGGTCATCCGGCCCCACCGCGTTCCCTTTTCATCCGGCCGCCCGAGGGCGGCGCGAAACCGGTACGCTCGCGAGGAAGAAGCAGAGTTGACGGACTGTCAACCCGAATTCTCGTGACGACTGTCCAGTTGCCGGACGTCCAGCTATTCACCGCGCTCCGTCGCCTCGGGTCGACAGTCGCGCCCGTCGGCGAGCGAGCCCTTGCGTCTCCCGCCGCTCGTCTCTAAAGCTTCCCGTATGGGAAGGTTGATGATCGCTGTCGGGAAACGTTTGGTTGCGGTGCTCTGCGCGCTGGCACTGCTGCTGGTCACCGTCGTTCACCGTCCCGTCGTCGCCGACCCGAACCACGATTCCGGGCTTGCTGCCTTCCTGGCGCTCGGGGGCTCGCTTCACGATCTCTGTCTCAATGGCGACGTTGAAGGCGGGGGTGACGATCCCGGCCGCCATGACTGTCCCGCCTGCACGCTCGCCAAGATCGCAGCGCTTCTGCCGACCGTCGCCGCGGTCGGCATCTCGGCCGAATGGCCCGCCGATCAACCGCTCTGGCACAACGGCTCGTTCGTGGCACAGCATGGCGCCCGAGCACCGCCGGCGCGTGGGCCGCCCGCCTCTCGCATGACCTGACGCACCGTGCGGCCGGATGCGGCCGCTGCCGCCCGCCTTGCGGGCAAGGGTTCATGTGGAGACGTTTTGTGATGAGGACCAGCCTGCTTGCGGCCGCTGCCGCCGCGCTCGGCGCCATGCCGGCGCTGGCCGACCAACCCATCGAGATCCGCTTCTCTGCCGAGATGGCCGGCGAGGCATTCACCTGCACCCGAGCCTATCCGGGGATCGGCACGACCGCCTCGACCGTCGAGGTCGCCGACTACCGGCTGTTCGTCAGCAATGCCCGACTGCTTGCCGAGGACGGCCGCGACGTGCCGATCGTCCTCGACCAGGACGGTATCTGGCAGGTAGAGAATGTGGCCCTCCTCGATTTCGAGGATGCGACCGGCACGTGTGTCAACGGCACGCCGCCGACCAATACGAGACTGCGCGGCTCGGTGCCGCCGGGCAGCTACACGGGCCTCGCCTTCGACATCGGAGTGCCCTTCGCGCTCAACCACGGCGACCCGACCCTGGCCGCCTCGCCCCTGAACCTCACGGCGATGTTCTGGAACTGGCAGGGCGGCTACAAGTTCGTGAAGCTAGACTTGGCGACGGCCGGCATGCCGATCGAGGTCGAGCAGACGTCCGGCGACCATGCCGGGCAACCGGAGGAGGGGTCGCGGGCCCGGGGCTGGTCGCTGCATCTCGGCTCCACTGGCTGCGCGTCCGAGAGCCGCACCACGGCCCCGGCCGAAGCCTGCGCCAACCCCAATCTCGTGGTGGTGCGCTTCGCTGCCTTCGATCCGGGCGAGCAGGTCGTCGTGCTCGACCCGGCACCGGTCCTGGCCCTGGCGAACGTCGACGTCAACGCGCCGGACACCTCACCCGGCTGCATGTCGTTCCTCGACGACGACGACTGCCTCCCGGTGATGACCCGCCTCGGCCTTGGGTTCCGCGACACGCCGCCGGGTGAGCAGCTCTTCGCGAC
>DAIRDJ010000152.1:0-11268 GCA_036796215.1 Geminicoccaceae bacterium | reverse complement strand
TGTCCCCCAAGGCCCCAGTTCTCCGCCGCCTGTGCCAGGATGCCGGCCTTGTCCTTCTGGTAGGCCTCGAAGACGGTGGCGTTGAGGAAGACGTAGAGCTTGCCGTCGACGATGTCGGCGAAGCGGGGATTGGCGTCGAGATTCCTGCCCTTGGCGACGCCGAGCGTGCAGAAGCCGCCATACTGCGGCAGGTAGCGTCCGGGGTCCGCGGCGAAGCGCTGCATCGTCGCCTCCGAGGCGAAGTAGTAGGCGATACTGTCGTGCTCGACGGTGAAAGCGGCCTCGCCGGGCGTCACGGCGAGGCCGGTCGCGAGGGCGACGGCATCATTGCCGCGCAAGGCGACGCCGAGGCCGCTGACCGTCGTGCCGGTCGACACGTTATACTCATCGGCAGCGGACGCCGCCGAGCCCGCCGAGAGAGCGCCGATCAGAGTGGCCGAGGCGATCAGGATCTTGATGGTCTTCATTGTCTTGGTCCTTCTGGGTCGGATCGTCCGCCTGGCAAGGCGGTTCGGGGGAACCCCGCACGGCAGCGGGCCGGCGGAGGGCGCCGCCGGGATCGGGCGGCGTTCGAGCGGCGAGGTCGAGGCCGGCAAGCGGATGCCGGGCCAACCGGGTGTTGTGGAGTGCCGGGGTCGCGCGGCGGCGGCCCCGGCCGGGCCCCTCAGGCGGCGAGTGCCGAGATGCGTTGCGCCGCGTCGTCGGTGGTCCAGACGGCGTTCGCCATCATGCGGAAGTTGATGAGGGCGGCGAGATAGCCGTCGCCCTCGGGCACTTTCGCACCGGCCGTCGCGTCGCGGACGACCGCCACCTCGAAGCCCTGCTCGAGGAATTCGCGCATGTGGCTCTCGACGCAAAGATTGGCGGACATGCCGGCGAGCACGATCTGGTCGACCCGGAGCTTCCTGAGCTGCAGCCCGGCGTCGTTCTGCTCGGGGCCGTAGACCTTGTGCGGCGAGGCGATGATCGTCTTGCCGTCGAAGATGTAGTCCTTGTACTCGGCCATGAAGTCGGCACCCGAGCCCTCGAGGCCGCGCATGTCGAGCGGGCCCGGGCGGTCGAACATGCCGATCGAGTGCATGACCTTCTCGAGCGCACCCTCGAACGCCCAGCGGTGGTCGTGCGGGTAGTAGTAGTGGGGCGAGATCACGACCGGCATGTCGACGGCCTTGGCGGCGCGGAACAGGCGGCCGAGGTTTTCCACCACATTGTGCTCGGTAACGCTCTCGCCGACCACGCCCCAGGCGACACCGTCGGGGCTCAGGAAGTCGATCTGCGGATCGACGACGAGCAGGGCGGCACGGCCCTTCTCCAGCGCCATCGTCGATGGCGGCAGGGCGGGATCGGCGGGGTCGGCATAGGCGGCGAGGCCGGCCGCCTGGGCGTCCGAGCCGGCGAGCCCGGCCCCGGCGGCGGCAGCCCCGGCAAGGCCGGTAGCCCCGGCCGTCAGCAGGGCGCGACGATCCATGCCCTGCTCGTCGGCGTCATGATGATGGTGACGGGTGCAACTCGTCATGGTCTTTCTCCTGTGAGGTAAGGCGAGCCTCGGTAGGCGGCGACGCGTCGAAGCGGCAAGACACGAACCCGTCAGCGCAAACGGGCCGCGAGGAAGTCGACGAAGGTTCGCACCTTGGCCGCGAGGTGGCGGGTAGCGGGATAGACGGCGTAGAGACCGAGATTGCTCGGTGTGAAAGGTTCGAGTATCGCGGTCAGCCGACCCGCCCCGAGATCCTCTTCCACCACGAAGCGTGGGCAGAGCGCGATGCCATCGCCGGCAAGGGCGAGACGACGCACGGCGGCAGCGCTGTTGACCCGGAAACGACCCTTGACGGCAACCGGGCGTCGCTCGCCCGCGACAACGAATGGCCAGGGCTCGCCGCTGCGGAAGTTGGTGTCGACGATGCACGCATGCTCGGCCAGGTCCGCGGGGCTGCCCGGCTCGCCCTTGCCGGCCAGATACGAGGGTGCTGCGCAACAGACCAGAGGCGCCGGCCCGAGACGGCGTGCGACGAGGCTGGAATCGGCAAGCGAGCCGATTCGCACGGCGACGTCGATGCCCGCGTCGACCAGGTCGAGATAGCGATCGGTGAGCTTCAGCTCGATGTCGACTGCGGGATAGGCCGCGGCATAGGCGTGGACGAGGTCCGTCAGGACGTGTTCGCCGAAGGTGACCGGTGCCGTGATCGTGAGGCGGCCCTCCGGTCGCCCGTGCGCCGCGCCGACCGCCCGCCTGAGCTCGTCGTAGTCCTCCAACAGGCGCAGACAGCGCGGGTGATAGGCGCGGCCGGTTTCGGTGAGCCGGACTTTGCGCGTGGTGCGATTGAGGAGCCTGGCGCCGAGGCCGGCCTCCAGCGCCTGCACGTATTTGCTGACGAGTTGCGGTGTCGTGCCCAGCCGGGCCGCGGCTGCGGTAAACGAGCCGGCCGCGACCACGGCGGCGAACGCGCGCATCTGTTCGAGACTGTCCATGATTATCCACGCTGTGAGGATAGTGCTTCACGGTTCGGTGTATTTTTCGCGCGATCGATCAAGGGCAAGGTCTCGGGCGTCGGGCGAGGGGTGGGCCCTCGCCGGCTGAACCTGGAGCAACCGCCATGATCGACCACCAGACCGCACCCTACGCAGCACTCGCTCTCAGGGTCGCGATGGGCAGCCTGTTCATCGCCCATGCCGGCCTGAAGGTGTTCGTCTTCACGCCTGCCGGCACCGCCGGCTTCTTCAGCTCGTTGGGGCTGCCGGGCTTCCTCGCCTACCTGGTCATTGCCGTCGAACTGCTGGGCGGCATCGCCCTGATCCTCGGCGTCGCCACCCGCGTCGTGGCGCTGGCAGCGCTGCCGATCCTGCTGGGTGCTACCTGGGCGCACGCCGGCAATGGCTGGCTCTTTTCGGCCCCTGGCGGGGGCTGGGAGTTCCCGGCGTTCTGGGCCCTTGCCCTGGTGGTTCAGGCCCTGCTCGGCAGCGGTGCGCATGCGCTCCAGGTGCCGGCGCTGGCTGACCGTCGCGCCTTTCAATGAACAACCGGACACCGCCCGGCCCCGGAGCCGGGCGGCCGCTTCTCCTGCAACAAAAAGGATGCAGCCGATGTTGGTCGAAGGACGCTGGACCGCCAGCTGGGACCCGGTGCAGGCCAAGGACGACCGGGGCCGTTTCGTCCGCCAGAATGCCCGCTTTCGCCACTGGGTCACCGCCGACGGCAGGCCGGGCCCGACCGGCGAGGGAGGCTTTGCTGCCGAGCCCGACCGCTATCACCTCTACGTCGCGCTGATTTGCCCATGGGCGTCGCGCACGCTGCTCGCCCGCAAGCTGAAGCGGCTGGAGCACGTGGTCTCGATCGACGTCGTCGAGCCGGTCTTGACCGACCAGGGCTGGCGCTTCGGCGACTTTCCCGGGGCCGGGCCCGACACGCTCGAGGGCAGCACCCACCTGCACGAGATCTACACCAAGGCCGAGCCCACCTACACGGGCCGCGCTACGGTGCCGGTGCTCTGGGATAAACGCCGTGGGACCATTGTCAGCAACGAGTCCGCGGACATCCTGCGGATGCTCGATAGGGCGTTCGACGCCTTTGCGGATCGGAGCGTGCAGCTCTGCCCGGACGACCTGCGGCAGCAGATCGACGAGCTGAACCACCGCCTCTACGAGCCGCTGAACAACGGCGTCTACAAGGCGGGCTTCGCCAGCTCGCAGGCCGCCTATGAGGAGGCCGTCAGGGCCGTGTTCGCCGCCCTGGACGAGCTCGAGGCCCGCCTCATCGACGGCCGCCCCTATCTCTTCGGCGACCGCTTCACCGAGACCGACATCCGCCTGTTCGTGACCCTGATCCGCTTCGATGTCGCCTATCACGGGCTCTTCAAGTGCAACCTCCGCCGCCTCGCCGACTATCCGCTGCTGCAGGCCTACACCGCCCGGGTGCTGGCGCTGCCGGGGGTGCGCGAGAGCGTCGACATCGACCACATCAAGGCCGGCTACTACTCGATCCGGGCGCTCAATCCCTCCGGTATCGTGCCGCTGGGCCCGACACCGGCGCTGGCGGCGTGACGGCCATGCACGGCTCAGCGCTCGTCGAGCAGTGGGGCGACCGCCTGGTCGAACAGGTCAGGGTCCTGGAGTGCGTGGGCGAGCAGCAGAGCTCCTTCCAGCGTCGCCACGATGTGCAGGGCTCGCGCTCGCGCTTGCGGCCCTTCACCGAAGGTGCCCTCCAGCCAGGCGAGGAGGCGTTCGAAGAAACGGGCGACGCTGCCGCGCACCGGCTCCGGCAAGCCGTCCCGCTCGCTGCCGAGGAGGCCGCAGAGGCACATGCGGCGTTGATGCCGAGCGGCCTCGCGAAACGCGGCGACCAGCGTCTCGATCTTGGCACGGCCGCTCGTTCCCGGCGCAGCCGGGTCGCCGAGGCCCTGAAAGAAACGCTCCGCGTACCGGTCGGCCACCGCCCGGCCGAGATCCGCCTTGCTCGGGAAGTGGTAGTGCACGCTGGCACTCCTGATCCCGACGTCCTGGGCGAGGTCGCGAAAGCTGGTGCCGTGAAAGCCGTGCCGGGCGAGCCTGGCCTCGGCGGCCGCCAAGACGCGGTCACGGGTGTCGTCCGCTCGCATCGTCGTGATCACTCCAATCTTGCCTATCGCTAGATAGGCATTGATCCCCTCGCCCCGCAAACACATCTGCAATGCCTACCGATCGATCGGTAGATATGGGAGACGTAGTATGAGTAGCACGACTGAACCACTCGCCCTGATCGTCGGCGGCTCGTCCGGCATGGGCCTGGATACCGCACGTCGCTTCGTCGACCGCGATCTCGATGTCATCCTGGTCGCGCGCAACACGGCCAGGCTCGAGGCTGCGTCGGCGGCGCTGGGCGACAAGGCCGAGCTGTGGCCCGCCGACCTCTACGATCAGAATGCGGTCGACGCGATCGTCGCCCGCATCGACGCCGAGCCGCGGCCGATCGGGCATCTGGTCAATGCTGCCGGCACGTTCCGGCCACAGTCCTTCCTGGACCACGCACCGGCCGACTACGACCGCTACCTCGCCCTGAACCGGGCCACCTTCCTCGTCACCCAAGCCGTTGCGCGCAACATGGTCCGCCACGGCGGCGGCTCGATCGTGACCATCGGCTCGATGTGGGCGAAGCAGGCGATCAAGGCGACGCCGTCCGCTGCCTATTCCATGGCCAAGGCCGGGCTCCACGCCATGACCCAGCACCTCGCCATGGAGCTCGCGGACCACGGCATCCGGGTGAACGCAGTCGCACCGGCCGTCGTCGCCACCCCGATCTACGCGAGCTTCATCGCGCCCGAGGAGATCGAGGCGACACTGCAGAGTTTCGACAGTTTCCACCCCATCGGCCGCATCGGCCAACCCGGCGACGTCAGTGCCGTCATCGACTTCCTCGCGTCTGATCGGGCGGCATGGGTGACCGGCGTCGTCTGGGACGTCGACGGCGGCGTGATGGCCGGACGCAACTGAGGAGACGAGTCATGCAGATCAATGCCGATACCAGCCTGCCCGTGGCCGTGCGGCCGGGTGAGGCGGCGTGGGTCGCTTCGCCGGCCACAGGCGTCGAGCGGCTGATGCTGGAGCGGGACGGCGGCGAGGTGGCGCGAGCCACCAGCATCGTCCGCTTTCGACCTGGTGCCACCTTCGAGGCGCACAGCCACGACGCCGGCGAGGAGTACTTCGTCTTGGAGGGCACCTTCTCCGACGAGACGGGCGACCACCCGGCCGGCACCTACGTGCGCAATCCGCCCGGCAGCGCCCACACGCCCTTCACCCGGGACGGCGCCACCCTGTTCGTGAAGCTCCGGCAGTTCGCGCCGGGCGACCACGCCCACCTGGTCGTGGATACCCGCCACGTGCCCTGGCTGCCAACCCCGACGCGCGGCCGCGAGATCCTGCCGCTGCACGAGTTCGACGGCATGCGGACCTGCCTCCTGCGATGGGCAACAGGCACCACGGGTCGCATCCCGGAGCACCCGGACGGCACCGAGATCCTCGTCCTGGAGGGCTCGGTGACCGACCTCAGGCGGCGTTTTCCGGAAGGCTCGTGGCTGCGGCGCCCGTCTTGTGGCGAGCCGACCCTCTACGCCGAGGCGGCAACGCTCCTCTTGAAGACCGGCCACCTGCGCTCGCGCCGCGATCTCGGCAAAGCGGCCTGAAGGGAGCCCCGACATGATCGACGTCTACACCGCCAATACGCCCAACGGCGTGAAAATCCCGATAGCACTGGAGGAACTGGGCCTCGCCTACCGGGTGATCCCGGTCAGCCTGGCCGAGGGTGAACAGCGCCGCCCGGCGTTCCTGGAACTCAACCCCAACGGCCGGATTCCGGTCATCGTCGACCCCGATGGGCCGGACGGACGGCCGCTCTCGGTCTTCGAGAGCGGCGCGATCCTCCTCTACCTCCAGCAAAAGGCGCCGGGGCTGGTGCCCGAGGATCCGATCGAGCGGATACGGGCGCTGGAGTATCTGTTCCCGCAGGTCGCGGGCGTGGGGCCGATGTTCGGGCAAGCCGGCTACTTCCTCAGGAGCGCGCCGGCAACGGTCGATTTCGCGATCGATCGCTACGCCGGCGAGGCACGGCGGTTGACGGCTGTTTTGGAGCGCCGGCTCCAGGACCATCCGTGGCTCGCCGGCACGACCTATTCGATTGCCGACATCGCGCATTTCGGCTGGCTGCGTGTCGCCGACTATGCCGGGGTGGATCTCGCCGGCTTCGCTGCCGTGCGCGATTGGATCGAGCGGATCGAGCGGCGCCCCGCCACCCGCCGCGGCCTCCAGCGGCTTGGTGCCTGAGACCGCGGCCTGGACCGCACAGCGAATCACGTGCTCGTGAGCCTGCTTCTTCCGACCGCCGGCGCGCCGCATCTCACGTTGGTCAGTACACCACGAGGGTGAGCGCCGTGATGGGAACGCAGATTTATGCATCCGCAGCAAACAAGATGTCGTGCTTCGAAGCCCAATATCGGCGTCAGTTTGATCACGTCGCGCCCGAGGTACGGCACGTCAAGGTCCCCGAATTGACGCTCATGCGGTCGCGTCAAGGGGCCGGCGACTGGTCGTGTCCAGCTGTTCCCGAGCTGGCGCTCGTCAAGCAGAACGGCAGCCGCGTCGGCGCCGACGCCGATCTCGGGGCCGGCCGGTTCCAGCGCCGGCTGATCCGCGGCGACACGTTTGTCGCCGCACCGGGCGTGGCGACGAAGGTGCGGTTCGACCGGCCCCACGACGTGATCCTTCTCGCCGTCGACTACGCCAAGCTGAAGGTGCTCTGCGCTGATCTGCCACTGCCCGAGGACGGGTACTTCGCCGACCTGCATCGGGGGCCGGTGCGTGACCCGCTGGTGATCGGCTTGATCGACTGTCTCTGGGCCGAAGCCGATGCCGACGAGCCGCCGCGAATGCTGCTCCGCGAAAGTGCCTTGGTGTGCCTCGCCGCGGCCCTGGTCGCAGGTGCCAATGGCAAGCAGGTCGCGCTGGAGACCAAGGGCCAGTTGGCGCCGTGGCAGGAACGCCGGGCCATCGAACGCCTGACTGCCGAGTTGGCCGGCAATGTCTCACTGGCGAGCCTCGCCGCCGACGTCGGCCTCTCACCCTTTCATTTCGCGCGCGCCTTCAAGCGCTCGACCGGGCTGCCGCCGCACCGTTACCAGACCATGCTGCGGATCGAGCGGGCGAAGGAACTGCTGCGCGACGGCAGGCGAAGCATCACGACGATCGCACTCGACCTCGGTTACGGCAGTAGCCAGTCGCTCGCCCGCGCCTTCACACGCGAGGTCGGCATCAGCCCTCTGGCATACCGACGTCGCGCCATCGGCGCCTGATCGCCGCGGCGACGTCAGCCGCTCCGTGCACCGTGAACACCGCAGCGCCGGCCACGCCGGTATAGTCCGCCCGAGGTCAATCTGCGGAGACGCGCGCCATGGCTTGGCGACCACCAGACGATGATACTGCAGCGACGCTCGGCGCCCTGCTCCGCGCCCAACCGTTGTCCCGTGTCGACTGGCACCGTGCCACCTCGCCCGCGCTGCACCTCCGGATCGGCAACCTGCCGCCCGCCCTGGACCGGCAAGCGGCGCTCTTCCAGCTCGGACGCTTGTTCGACCGGATCCAGGGCTTCGGCGGCTTCTGCGAGGCCTGGCAACGAAACGAAGCGGTCTTCGTCGAGACCGAGGTGCTCGCGCGCGTTGCCCAGCGCCGTTTACGCCTGCCCTGCGTGATCGTCGCCCGGGCCCAGGCGGGACTGATCGAGGATCTTCGCTTCTACCTCGACCCGTCGCCCTTGAACTGGAAGGCATGATCGCCGCGCGCCGCGGTCTCGTGCAGCGCCTGCAGCTCCGCTTCGAGCCCGGCGATCCGCGCTTTGAGCGTCACGAGCTGATCGTCGACCGTATCAGCATCGACCAGGCGCGGGATGTGCTGCGGACAGTTCAGATCCCAGGCCCGGACGTGAACAACGAACGCGCGTTCCGGCTTGCCGTGGTAGCCGTCGATGGCGAGGCGAGCCAGGAGTGCCGGATCGTCCTCGACAACCTGCACCTCGCCCCAGATCTTGAGGCGGCGGCGCCGGGCGTAGTCGGTGAGAATGAGCGCGACCTTGGGGTTTTCCTCGAGATTGCCGAGCGAAATGTACTGGCGGTTTCCGGCGAAGTCGGCAAAGGCCAGCCGTTGCGCGTCGAGCACGCGGAGAAAGCCCTTGGGACCGCCCCGGTGCTGGACATAGGGCTGCCCGTCGGCACTCGCGGTCGCCAGATAAAAGCTTCGGCACTCGGCGAGAAATGCCTCGAGGTCCTTGGTGACCAGGCTGCGAAGGTCGCGCTCGGCATAGGCGCCGCGCGAGCCGAGCCGTTCCTGCACGGCCTTGACGCCTGGGCTGAAGGCAACGTCGATGGCACGCATGATCGCGTTCTCCGGCTGGGTGGCGCTCCCGCAGGAGCGCCACCTTCTTGGTCCGGCTGCGGTAATGGTCGGGCTGCGGTAGCGCTCAGGCAGCAAGCGGCCTGAGCGCGGGGAAATCGACCTCGGTGCGGAGCACCTCGTTCAGGTAGTTGGTGAGCGTGTTGAGCGCGACGTGGGCGACGATCTCGACGATTTGGGCGTCGGTATAGCCGACCGCGCGGACGGCCTCCAGCGCACCCGCATCGACCTGGCCGCGTGCCTCGACGACCTTGCGGGCGAAGCGAACCGCGGCGTCCGCCTTGGCGTCGTTGGAGCGGCCGTTGCGGTTGGCCTCGATCTCGGCGTCGTCCAGCTTGGCCAGCGTTTTGCCGAGATAGGCGTGCGCGGCGAGGCAGTAGCCGCAGCCGTTGGTCTCGGCCACGGCCAGCGCGATGCGCTCGCGCGTCCGAGCCTCCAGGCTTCCCTTCTGCAAGGCAGCGTTGAGGCCGAGATAGCCCTCGAGCGCTGCCGGCGAGGTGGCCGTGATGCGGAAGAGGTTGGGCACCGAGCCGAGCTGACGCTCGACCGCGTGAAGCATCGGCTGCGCCGCCGCCGGGGCGTCGCCGATGGTGGCGGGGGTGGGAATGCGTGACATGGGACAGTCCTCCGGTTGGGTGCGGTTTTCTACCGAACGATCGATAGATAAAGTCACGCGATAGTCGGCGGGAGTCCCTCCGACGGACACGATCGTGTGATGCGGGGCAGTAGTCGACGGGCGGCGCCGGCCGAACCGCAACATCGGCCGCCTCGCAGCAAGCGCGGGCAAGACGCCACCGCCGAGTTCCCGCACAGCATCGGTGTCACCCCACAGTGCCCGGCTTCGGGCAGAGGACACCGAGGAGACGCCGTCATGCAGACCACCGCCCGCCCACCCACCGGCATGGAGCTCGACGGCAGTCGGCGCCCGGCGGATACCCCGAGCAGCGAAGCCGCAGCCCCGGCGCGACACGCGTTGCTGATCGTCGAGGACGACGCCGCGTTCAGCCGAGAGCTGGCCGAACTCCTGGTCATGCATCAGGACTTTGCGGTGCGCGCCGCCGCGGACGGCCGCACCGCCCTTGCCATGGTCGACGAAGGCCCGCTGGATCTGATCCTGATCGACATCGGCCTGCCCGACATGGACGGCCGCGACCTCTGCCGCCTGATGCGCCGCCGGGGCGTCAAGCAACCCATCTTGATCCTGACCGCCTATGCCGAAGACGCCGATCACGTTCTGGGCCTCGAGAGCGGTGCCAACGCCTATCTCGTGAAGCCGGTTCGCATCGCATTGCTGCTCGCCCACATCCGGGCCCAACTGCGCCAGCACGAGCTGTCGGATGACGCGACCTTCACCATCGGGCCCTACCGGTTCCGGCCGGCGACCAAGATGCTGGTCGACCGCACCCGGCGACGCAAGGTGCACCTGACCGAACGGGAGGCGGCGATCGTCAAGTTCCTCTATCGGATGGGCGATCGTCCGGTGCCGCGCGCGACCCTGCTCGACGAAGTCTGGGGCTACAACGCGCGCGTCGAAACGCACACGCTGGAGACCCACATCTATCGCCTGCGCCAGAAGATCGAGCTGACCCCGCGTCGGCCGACCCTGCTGCTCACCGAAGAGGGCGGCTATCGACTGAAACGATGAGCCCTCGGGCGCGGGCTTTCGAGAATCGCATCTGCTCCACGCCCATGCGCTCCGGCGCAAGGTGCTCGAGTAGCCCTACGCCTGCGAGTGGCCACTGAAGGTCAGGCTCGCCTTCCGCTTTCGTGCCAGCTGAGTTTTCGCCGATGGCCATCCTCGTCGCTGCCGGCGGTGCCGCACTCGGCACCGCGCTGGGCGTCGGCCCCGGCGCCGGCTGGCTCGCCGGTGCGGCGTTGGGCAACCTGTTGTTTCCGACCCAGGGGCCGGACAGCCGGGTCGAGGGACCCAGGCTCGGCGATCTCACCGTCACCTCCTCGGCGTACGGTGCGCCGATCGCCATCGCCTGCGGCACGCTCCGCACGGCCGGCAACCTGATCTGGTCGTCCGGGATCAGCGAGGCGCGCAGCGTCTCCCGCAGCCGGGCCGGCGGCAAGGGCGGTGGCGGCGGGGCGACGCAGACCGCCGTCAGCTATCGCTATACCGCCTCCTTCGCCGAGGGCCCGGCCGAGTACGTGCTGCGCATCTGGGCCGACGGCAAGCTCATCTACGACAAGACCGGCCTCGCGGCCGACGTCGCGAAGCCCGGCCTTCGCTTCCGCTTCCACCCCGGCAGCGAGAGCCAGCTGCCCGACCCGTTGATCGAGGCGCATGTCGGTGATGGCCGGGCACCGGCGCATCGCGGGCTCTGCACCATTGTCTGATACCAACCCCACTAATTT
>DAIRDJ010000151.1:9842-11269 GCA_036796215.1 Geminicoccaceae bacterium | reverse complement strand
GTCGGCGAGGGCCGCGTGGCGCAGCTGCTCTCCGACCATGCCTGGCTCTGGGCCAGGGGCCACGAGGGCGGCGGCCCGCAGGCCACCCTGCTGCGTCGCCTCGTTCATTGGCTGATGCGCGAGCCCGAACTCGAGGAGGAAGCACTCCGCGCCTTGGCCGTGGGCCAGGGGCTGCGGATCGAGCGCCAGTCGCTCAGGGCCGAGCCGGTCCTGGTCGAGGTCACCTCGCCGACCGGCCAGCGCTTCACGGTCGAGCTCGAGCCGGTCGCCGACGGTTTGGCCGCGGCCGAGATCGAGGCCACCGAGGACGGGCTCTACCGCGTGCAGGACGGCGAGCATCTGGCCTTCGCCACCCCCCGGCCGATAGCCCCCGTCGAACTCGCCGACATGACCGCCACGGCCGAGCTCCTGGCCCCCATCGCCGCGCATACCGGCGGTGCAGTCAGCTGGCTCGAGGAGCGCGGCCTGCCCGACATTCGCCGGGTCGAGGCGGACCGCCGGGCGGCGGGTGCCGGCTGGATCGGCCTCGAGCGCAATCGCGCCTACACCGTCGAGGGCCTGACCCAGACCCCGCTCTTCCCCGCCTGGCTCGCGGCGCTCCTCCTGATCGCCACCGCCGCCATGGCCTGGTGGCGCGAGGGCCGCGCCTGATCAAACCCCGGTGAACCGCGCGCCACAACCAGCCGCAACCGCAAGGCACCGGCCGCTTTGCCCTGGAAACGGCCGGCGAAGCTGGCTACACCCTGGGGCGCAACCACGGAGGAGCGCCGGGATGACGATGCGAGCGATCGCAATTGGACTGGTCACGGTCGGCTTGCTGGGCACGGCTGGCGGTGTGGCCGCCGAACCGATCGAGACCCGGCAGGCGATCATGACATCAGTCGGTGCCGCGGCAAAGGTTTCGGGTGGCATGGCCAAGGGCGAAATCGCCTTCAATCCGGATGTGGCGATGGCGGCGCTCGCGACCTTCGCCGCCGCCGGGCACAGCTTCCCGTCGTTCTTCCCGGAAGGCAGCGAAACCGGCAGCGACACCTAGGCCAAGGCGACCATCTGGGAGGACATGGCGGGCTTCATCGCCGCCTCGACCAAGTTCGCCGACGATGCCGGTGCGGCGATGGCCGCCAAGCCCGCCGACCTCGATACCTTCAGAGCCGCCTTCGGCAGCGTCGCCGAGAACTGCAAATCCTGCCACGAGGATTATCGCGTCTCGCGCAACTGATGGCGTTCAAGGGTTTCCTCGCCACCGCTGCGGTCCTGGTCGCCGTGGCCGGCGGCGGTTTCTGGTACCTGACGGCACCAGAGACCTATGCCGAGCTGGAGCTTCCGGCACACCAGCCGGACCTCGCCAATGGCGAGCGGCTGTTCTGGGTCGGCGGCTGCGGCTCCTGCCACGCCGCCCCCGACGCCAAGGGCGACGACAAGCTGCG
>DAIRDJ010000151.1:0-9742 GCA_036796215.1 Geminicoccaceae bacterium | reverse complement strand
GCGGCTGCGGCTCCTGCCACGCCGCCCCCGACGCCAAGGGCGACGACAAGCTGCGGCTGATGGGGGGCCTGGCACTCGAAACACCGTTCGGCCGCTTCGTCGTGCCCAATATCAGCCCCGATGCGGCGACCGGTATCGGCGGCTGGTCGGCTGCCGACTTCATTCTGGCGATGCGCCAGGGTGTGTCGCCCGACGGCCGGCACTACTACCCGGCCTTCCCCTACACCTCCTATGCGCGGATGCCGGTCGAGGACCTGCTCGACCTCAAGGCCTTTCTCGACACCCTGCCGGCGATCGAGAACGAGGTCGGCGACCACGAGCTCGGCTTTCCCTTCACCATCCGCCGCGGCATCGGGCTCTGGAAACGGCTCCATCTCGACGCCGAGTGGGTGGCCGAGATCGACGAGAGCGACCCGGTCCTGGCGCGCGGCCGCTACCTGGTCGAGGGCCCCGGCCATTGCGGCGAATGCCACACCGCCCGCGATGCCATGGGCGGGCTCGATCACAGCGACTGGCTCGCCGGGGCCACCGCAGCCGAGGGCGACGGCACGGTACCCAACATCACGCCCGGGCCCGACGGCATCGGCGGCTGGTCGGCAACCGACATCACCTATGCCTTCGAGAGCGGCTTCAAGCCCGACTACGACACGCTCGGCGGTTCGATGACCTCGGTCCAGGACAACCTCTCCCGCCTGCCCGCCGCCGACCGCGAGGCCATCGCCGCCTACCTCCTGGCCCTGCCCGAGCGACCGAACGCCTACTGAGGGCGACCGCCCGACCACGTCTTTCCCCGGCCGCTCGAGGTTCCCGAGAAGCGCGTTCCGGCGCGGCAGGGCCGGGCAGTCGAGCCTCTGAATCGGCCGAAGGCAGAAGCAAGACCCATAAGGCGAGATGCAGGAGACGTCCGACGTGTCGCCGTCGACACGATATCGATGCCTGGCAAGGTGGCGAAAGCTGTGCCGCACCGGCCGGACGCCGAGATCTTGGGGCTCTGCCGGGTAGCCGCATCACCAGAGGTCTCGCTGCCGACGGCCTGCCGCATGCGATGATCACCGGCGACGACAGTCACCCGATCCGCAAGCTTGACCGCCGGCAGAACGGCCGGCCCAGACGATCGGTCTGGCTGATCCACCTCGGCATCAGGCCGCCCTGCCGCCGCCCTCCCCGCGACAACCACGAATGGTCCGCGAGCCATATACGCGCCCGAGCGGCCGCACGGCTCCATGCGGGCCGAATTCCTGCAAGGCTGCCGCTACCCGGCCATCGAGGCCGGCCTCGACCGCTGATGCGCTCACGACCACCACGAGCGGTCGTGTCGAGCTCTCGGCGGAACGGTGCCGGCGCTTCATGTTGGCCGCGCTCCCGACATCCGAGCCTTGCGACAACGACCACGGCGGCCGGGACGGCTGGTCGCCGGCCGTCAAGACGGCCATCGGTCGACCTCGAGTTCACCATCACCCTTGCCGACCTTCAAGAGATCGTCCGCCCCCGAGCCGCGTGCCGGGATCTTGCCTGTTCCGCTCAGCCGCTGGCGCCTCGCCGCGCTCGATTACTCGGCCAATCCCGACCAGTGGCGTGTCACTCCCTCGTCACATGCCCGCAGTCCCTTGCGTGGATCCGTGCAGTTCACCAGGGACACCGGTCGGCGCTGCGGGCGGCGCTCGCCGCGCGCGCGGCGCCCATCCGTCAGGGAGAGCGACATCGCCCAATCCCCGGCAAGCGGCTGCGATGAGCGCTTCAGTCGCGGCCATCGGCACCTTTTCGGCTCGCGATCACGAACCGGAAGAGCCCTTGGGCCGTACCCACCTTGAACGCCATGGAGGATCGTCGTGAGTCTCGAAAGTTTCGCCCGCCCGGTGCGGGCCGCCGTGATCGGTGCTGCAGGCGGCATCGGCAGCGCCTTCGTCGAGCGGCTCGCCGCCAGTGCCAATGTCGCCGCGGTTCTGGCCCTGGCCCGTTCGGCCGGTGTGCCCGAAGGCCCGAAGATCGAGCCCGGCACCATCGACACCGACGACGAGGCGAGCATCGAGGCCGCGGCAGCGCGCGCGAAACACACGCTCGGCGGGCTCGACCTCGTGCTGGTCGCCACCGGCATGCTGCACGGTGCGGACGGCTTGCAGCCCGAGAAGACCTGGCGGCAGCTGACGCCCGAGGCGATGCTTCGCCTCTACCGCACCAACACGGTGGGCCCGGCCATGGTCGCCAAGCACTTCCTGCCGCTCCTGCCGCGCGAGGGGCGCTGCGTCTTCGCCGCGATCTCCGCCCGGGTCGGCTCGATCGGCGACAACGGCCTCGGCGGCTGGCACAGCTACCGCGCATCGAAGGCGGCCTTGAACATGCTGATCCGCAATTTCGCGATCGAGCTCGCCCGCAAGAACGAGGCGGCCGTCGTCGTCGGCCTGCATCCGGGCACGGTCGACACCCGCCTCTCGTCACCCTTCCGGAGTGGCGTGCCCGAGGCCAAGCTCTTCACCCCGGCCCATTCGGCCGAAGCGATGCTCAAGACCCTGGACGATCTCAGCGGCAATGATAGCGGCGGTCTCTTCGCCTATGACGGCACCCGCCTGCCCTACTGAGCCTCACACCCGAAGGTCGAGCCGTCCGCCGCGCTCGAGGGGCGAGCGTAGCGCCACTGCATCCCGCGTCGGCTCCGCCATGTCCGGCCGCACCGTCCGGCCCACGGCCTCGGTCGACTGGACCGGTGCTGCTACCCGATCGGCCGCGGCCCGTTCGACCGCAGCCCGGCGCTCCGCACTCTTCGGATCGCCACCGACATCGCCGCCGCGGCCGTTCTGCAATCGCTGCTGAATCTCGTCGCGTGCCGTGGGCGGCAACCCGGACGGCACCCGGCTGATCTCCATGACCGTCACACCCGATAAGAAAAGGTCCGAGTGCGACCCTACCAGCCAGGGATTAACAAAAGGTTACGCCCGGCGTCGCGGCGGCACCTTTTTCGGCTGCCGCGTGGCGAAAAGCGCCGGCACCACGCCGAGGAGCGCGATGCCGGCGCCGATGGCGAAGTGGCCCGGCGATTCCTTGCTGGTCTCGAACAGCAGAAACGCCTGGCCAGCCAAGAGCAGCGAGCCGACCCAGGCCGAGAGAACGACGAGCGACACCCACTCGCGGGCGTGGCGGCGCAAGGTCCAGGCGGGCGGTGTCGCCGCATCGAAGCGCCGCGCGACCCAGCTGGTGAGAACAGCGGCAGCGGCGACCGCAAGACCGGCGGGAATGGCGTAGATCATCAGCAGCGTACCCGGACACGATCCCGCAAGCGCGGCCAGCCCGTGCCATCCCGGCCGGCAGCCCGCGTGCGGACCTGCCTACGTAGGATTCAGGCGCGCCGGACCGAAGCCACCGCTTTTTCAAGGCTCGGCCCGCAGCCACGGCAAAAAAGCCGGACAGGGGCGAGGGGCTGCCGCCGTGCGCGACGCAGATTTCGCGCCCAGCGTTCTCTTCCTCGCCCTCATGCCCCTTGGAGTAGATTGTCGCTGGCACGAGGTTACGCCTTCGGGTATACTTTCCTGATGGTAGCGGGCATGGACGCCCGATCAGTCGCTCGAGGCAAAGCTTCATGACGGAGAAACCCACTCTCGTCGGACTGGCCGAAGCAGCGGCCAGCTTCGATCCGCTCAGCGCCACCGACAAGCTGGCCGAACGCAAGACGTCCCGCGACCCGGCGGCCCCGCCGATCAGGAAGGGCGAGGTCGATCCGCTCGGCGATACGGTCAGCCGGATCCGCATCGACACGGACAGCTTCACGATCTACTCGATCGACTGCGGCGAGGACGAGATCCGCCGCCCCCGCTACTTTCTCAAGGGAAGCTACGCAACGGCGGAGCAGTTTCGCCAGCGGCTCAATGTCGTCAGCGGCGCGATGAACCGGATCAACGACGTGATCGTCGGCATGCGGCCCGACTCGCTGACCCTGCCCTTCTACCGCCGGCAATACCGCTCGCTGGTGGAGCGGGCCGGCGAGCACCAGGCGCAGGCGATGCAGCAGGCGTTTGAAGGTCATGGGTCGGACGCCCTGCAGCTCCTCACCGAGTTTCGCCTGGAGCTCGAGAACTGCCGCGATAGCCGCAACAAGATGCGCTATCTCCTCGCCAACGCGGTCTCGGTGATCATCGTGCTGGCGCTCTGGTACGGCCTGCGCAACCCGGGCGCGGCGCCGGGCATCATCGAGGCGTTGATGGCCAGCCCGATCGCCATCGGCCCTGAAGGCAGCGAAGCCGCCGTCCGCCTCGTCGACATGCTCGCACTCGGTGCGATCGGCGCCTTCTTCTCGGTCTCGATCGGCATCAACGACTTGAAGATCAACAACGCCATCACCATCCCCGAGATGATCTATGCCGGCTTCATCCGCATCCTGATCGGGGTGATCGGTGCCGGCGTCGTCTTCCTCTTGATCCTCGGGGGCTGGATGCTCACCGCGATCGACGCGAAGTACCAGCTCTGGAGCTATGCGCTCTTCGCCTTCCTCGCCGGGTTCAGCGAACTCCTCGTCCCCAACGCCCTGAAGCGGGCAGAGGAGAGCAGCTCGGTGACCGTGCCGGCGGCAGCCACGCGGCCCGCCGGCTCGCCGCCACGCGAGGCCTGAGCCCCGCTCAGACCCAGCCGCCGTCCGCGATATACTGCTGGTTGGTCATGCAGCTGCTGTCGTCGGCCGCCAGGAAGAGGATCACCCGGGCGATCTCGTCCGGATAGAGCTTCCGCTTCAGGCATTGGCGCTGCATCAGCTCCGCCTCGCCCGCCGCGTCGAGCCAAAGCGTCTGCTGCCGCTCGGTCATGATCCAGCCGGGTGCGACGCAGTTCACCCGGATATTGTCCGGGCCGAAATCGCGGGCCTGGCCGCGGGTGAGCCCCACCACCGCCGCCTTCGACGCCGTATAGGCGTGCATGCCGCCCTGGCCGGCGAGCCAGCTCACCGAACCCAGATTGACGATCGACCCGCCACCCTGCCGCTTCATCATCGGCTGCACCGCTTGCGCTGTGAAGAACTGGTGCTTGAGGTTCATGGCGATCCGGTCGTCCCAATACTCCGGCGTCACCGTGTCGAACGGGTGGCGGTCGTCGCGGGCGGCGTTGTTGACGAGCACGGTGATGTCGCCGTTGACCCGGGCGGCCTCGGCCACCGCATCGCGCAAGGCCTGGATGTCGCGCAGATCCGCCTCGAGAAAAAGCGGCGTGCCATGTCCCGCCGCCGCCACGGCTGCGACGGTCTTGCCGCTCGCCTCGGCATCGAAGTCGATGAAGGCGACCCTGCTGCCTTGTGACGCGAAGGCCTGGACGGTGGCGGCGCCGATGCCGGAGCCACCGCCAGTGATCAGCACCGAGCGGTCCTTGAGGCTCGGATAGGTCGCGAAGTTGCTCATGGTTATCGTCTCATTCGGCTGAGGATGGAACGGCTGCAGGGCGCCGGCCCCGCCGCCAGCGGCCGATCGCCCCGCCCGCCACCAGCACCCAGATCGCGATGCTGATGACGCCGAGCGTGGCGGCGATCGGCCGATCGAAGAAGGCCAAGAGATTGCCGTCGGCCTTGATCATCGACTGCATGAAATTGCGCTCGATCATCGTGCCCAGCACGAGACCCAAAATGGCCGGCGCCACCGGAAAGCCATTCTCCTCCATGACGAAGGCGACAACACCGAGGACCAGCATGATCGCCACCCCGAAAACGGTGTTGTTGATCGCGAAGGCACCCACCATGCAGAGGATCAGGATGATCGGCATCAACACTTCCCTCGGCACCTTGAGCATCTGCCCGTAGGACTTGATCGCGAGCCAGCCCAAGGGCAGCAGCAGGAGATTGGCGACGAAGAAAGCGATGAACACGCCGTAGAGCAGCTCCGGCGTATGGAGCATGACCATGGGCCCGGGGTTCATCCCCTTCATGTAGAGGATGCCGATGACGATGGCGGTCACCGTGTCGCCCGGAATGCCGAAGACCAGTGCCGGGACCCAGGCGCCACCGAGCGACGCGTTGTTCGCGGCACCCGCGTCGACCAGCCCCTCGACATGGCCGGTGCCGAACTTCTCAGGCTCCTTCGAGCTCTTCTTGGCGACCGCGTAGGTCACCCAGGCGGCGATGTCAGCACCGGCACCCGGCAGGATACCGATCAGCGTGCCGACGAGGCTGCCGCGGGCGACACCCAGCTTGTAGCGCCGCACCGATGCGAGACCGGCGCTGAAAATGGCACCGCTGGTCTGGCGCACCGCGGTCATCTTGTCGCGCCCGCCGGTGGTACCCAGCGCCCAGCGCAGCACCTCCGAGATGGCGAACATGCCGATCATCGCCGGAATGAAGCTGACCCCGCCCATGAGCTCGGTCGAGCCCATGGTGAAGCGCGGCTGGCCGGCCATGATGTCGATGCCGATGGTCGAGATGAAGAGGCCAAGGAGCAGCGACACCAGCCCCTTGAGCGGGCGGCCCGTGGCGACGAAGGCGGCACAGGTGAGCCCGAACGTGGCGAGCCAGAAATACTCGAAGGTCGAGAAGCTCAAGGCCACCTCGGCCAGCAGCGGGGCGGTGAAGGCGAGGATCGAGGCCCCCACCAGGCCGCCGATCACCGCACAGACGAGGGCCGTGCCGAGGCCACGATTGGCCTCGCCCTTGAGCGTCAGCTGGTGCGTATCGTCGACATAAGCCGCCGAGGCGGGCGTGCCCGGAATGCGCAGGAGGGCACCTGGGAGGTCGCCAGCGAAGATCGCCATGGCGGTGGTCGAGACGATCGCCGCCAGGGCCGGGATCGGCTCCATGAAGAAGGTGATGGGTACCAGGAGTGCCGTCGCCAGCGTCGCCGTCAGCCCGGGCATCGCACCGACGAAAAGGCCGAAAGCACCCGCCGCCAGCATCACAGCCAACACATAGGGATCGAAGACGAGGCCAAAGGCGGTGACCAGCGTGTCGCTCAGCATGACCCAGCCGTCCCGTGCACGACACCCCTCACCAGGGCAGCCGCGGCAGCACCGAGCCCGACGGCAGCGGCACCAGCAGCATGGCGCGGAAGGCCCAGTCCACCGCCAGCACGAACACCACGGTGACGATCGCCGAGGAGAGCCAGGCACCGCCGCGAAAGCGGACCATCAAGAGAAAGGTGCCGACACCGGCGGTGACGAGGAAGCCCAGCCAGTTGGTGAGCAGGATGAAGGCGAGGATGACGAGCAGTACCAGCCCCGCGTCGACCAGCCGGTCGGTACCGATCCCGGTCGTATCGAGCCAGCCGGTGACCAGCCGCGCCCGCCAGCCGCTGACAATGAGACCGAGGCCCGCCAGCATCAGGCCGATGCCGATGATGGTCGGAAAAAGGTCGGGCCCGTAGGCCTGGCCGTGCGTCGGCTGGAAGGTGCGCGCCTGAAGCACGATGGCGAGGCCGCCGAGCAGCACGACGATGCCCAAAATGGCGTCGTTGAGCTTCACGGCCGACCCCGCCAGCGCTTCCGTCAGCGGGCGCTATTGGGCGAGGCCCAGCTCCTGCATCACCCCGCCCAGCGACTCGTTGCTGTCCGCCATGAACTGGCGGAAGCCATCGGGCCCCTCGAAGACCATGCCGAAGCCACGCCCCGCCATGAACTCGCGGAACTCGTCGCCGGCATGGATCTGCTCGAGCAACGGCACGAGCGTATCGACCACCTCGTCGGGCAACCCGACCGGCCCGGCCACACCACGCCACGCACCGAGCCGCCAGTCGATGCCCGCCTCGGCCAGCGGCGGCACGTCGGGGAAGCTGGCATTACGGTCCGCCCCCATCACGGCCAGGCTCTTCAGCCGCCCTGCCTCGATCAAGGACTGCGCCTCCGGCACCGAGCAGGTGACGACGTCGACGCCGCCCGCGACCAGGTCCTGCAGGCCCGGTGCTGCCCCCTCGGACGGGACCCACGGCACCCGGTCCGGCTCCATGCCGGCGCTCTGCAGCATCCCGGCCAAGGCCAGATGCCAGATGCCGCCCTGGCCGGTGCCCGAGCCCTTGAGCGTGCCGGGCGGGTTGTCGCGAACATGCGCCAGGAGCTCCTCGACGCTGTTCCAGGGCGCTTCCGCGCGGACCTGCACGCCCGCCGGATCCTCGTTGTAGAGCGCCAGGGGCGTGTAGTCCTCGTAGGTCAGGTCGGTCAGGCCCGCCCAGTGCATCATGCCGATCTCGACCGTGACGATGCCGAGCGTGTAGCCGTCCGGCTCGGCCGTGGCGATCGCACTGTGCCCGACCACACCGGAGCCGCCCGTGCGGTTGACGACGTTGACCGGCTGGCCGAGTTCCTGCTCCATCAGCGACGCCAGGATGCGCGCCGTGGCGTCGGTGCCGCCACCGGCCCCCCAGGGCACGATGATGGTGATCGGCCGCTCCGGATAGGCAGCCTCGGCCGCCGCCAGCCCTAGCCCGAGTGTGGCGATCGCCGCCGCGGCACCGAGCAGTGTTCTTCTCAGCATAGGTCAGCCCCCCGCTGTTGTTCGTTTGCGGGCAAAAGCTAGACCATCGGCGCGCCCTTCGCCAGACTCGAAAGCAGGAGGCCGCTCGTTGCCGACCGACCGCCGGCGCCGAGTTCAGGAGAAGCGCAAGAGGGCGATGCCCGTGGCGCAGAAGGCAGCCCCGAGAGCTGCCTCCAACGGTCGGCGCAAGCGGCTGATCCCGCCGGCGATGCCGCGCGTCGTCGCGAGGCAGGCGAGCGCGCTCTCGACGGCGAAGGCGATGCTCACCACCCCGACGACCAGTGCTGCCGCGAAGCCGAGATCGGGCCTGCCGCCCGGCGCCACCACAGCACCGGTGCCGAGCGCCATGACGGCGGTCCAGAAGACGACCTCGTTGACGCTCGCCATGGTCAAGAGAATGCCATGCGTGAAGGCGTGCAGCGGGGTGACGCGGCGCCGTGCCGCGGCCGTGTCGTGGCGCTCGAAGGCGGCGATGAAAGCCCGCGCACCGAGGGCGACGAGGGCAGCGCCGATCAACAGCTGGAGCGCGCCGATCAGGACCGGTGCATCGGCCACCAGCCGCCAGGCACCGAATGCCGCGATGCCGGCCCAGAACGCCGTGCCGATCGACGTGCCGGCGATGAACACCAGGGCCTGCCCGCGCTCACCGCGACTGGCGCAGGCGCCGATGTAGAGCATGCTCGGACCCGGCACGGCCAGATGCAGCGTGAAGAGGGCATAAATCCAGGCCAGATCCCAAATCTGCGTCGACGACATCGCTCCCGCCGTCCTCCCGGTTCTTGTTGTTCTTCACCCTGTCGATCCGGATGCGCCCTGGTGGCACGGCGGCAATGCCCGCGCCCATCGCCCCGGTGCCGTGCCGACCAGGATGAGACAAGGAGGATTAGCGTAGCGAGACTTCCGTCTCTGTGAACGAGATCACAGAGACGAAGAACTCTCCAATCACATGCCCGGCAGGTGGCTCACTGCATCCACCGTGCCGTTCCCGCCACCCGGATCGAGCTGCCGGGCGTTTCGGGAGTCGTCGTGCGCGCGAAAAGAGATTGCGCAACCTGATGTCTGGAAATTCGCTTGTGGCCCGCTCAAGCATCCGGGCTGTTCCAGTTGATGTAGGGTTGCGTTGACGCCTGCCATGTTTCGTCGATCTCGACGAGCACAGCGGTGACGAGACGCAGCAGCGAGGCGTTGTTGGGGAAGACGCGGACTTTGACGGTCCGTCGCTTGAGCTCCTGCTGGACGGCGCGTTCGATCGGGTTGGAGGTCCGCATGCGCTTGCGGTGGTGTTCTGGCAGGGTGAGGGCGGCGAGGCCTTCGGGGCTG
>DAIRDJ010000150.1:5137-11271 GCA_036796215.1 Geminicoccaceae bacterium | reverse complement strand
GTCTTGCCGGTCACGGTGATGCAATCGCCGTGCAGGTAGCCGCCGTCCATCAGCGCCTTCATCAGGAGCGGCACGCCACCGGCTTCGGCCAGGTCCTTCATGACGTAGCGGCCGGCCGGCTTGAGATCGGCGATATAGGGCGTGTCGCGGAAGATCGCGGCCACATCGTGCAGGTCGAAGGCGATCCCGGCCTCGTGCGCGATCGCCGGCAAATGCAGGGCGCCGTTGGTCGAGCCACCGGAGGCCGCGATCACCCGGGCGGCATTCTCCAGGCTCTTCCTCGTGACGATGTCGCGCGGGCGGATGTTCAGGGCCAGGAGCCGCATCACCGCCTCGCCCGAGGCCTCGGCCCACTTGTCGCGGGCCTCCATCGGAGCCGGCGTGCCGGCCGAGTACGGCAAGGCGAGGCCAATCGCCTCGGAGACGCAGGCCATGGTGTTGGCGGTGAACTGGCCACCGCAGGAGCCGGCGGACGGGCAGGCCACGGATTCCAGGAGCTCGAGGTCCGCGTCGCTCATCTTGCCCACGGCATGCTGGCCCACCGCCTCGAACACGTCCTGGACAGTGACATCGCGGCCCTTGAACCGGCCGGGCAGGATCGAGCCGCCATACATGAAGACCGACGGCACGTTGAGGCGGACCATGGCCATCATCAGCCCGGGCAGCGACTTGTCGCAGCCGGCAAGGCCGACCATGGCATCATAGGCATGGCCGCGCATGGTGAGTTCGGTGGAATCGGCGATCACCTCGCGGCTGACCAGCGACGACTTCATCCCCTGGTGGCCCATGGCGATGCCGTCGGTGACGGTGATCGTCGTGAACTCCCTGGGCGTGCCGCCGGCGCGCGCCACGCCGTGCTTGACCACCTGCGCCTGCCGGCCGAGGGCGATGTTGCAGGGGGCGGCCTCGTTCCAGGTGGTGACCACACCGACGAACGGTCGCGCCATGTCCTCGCGCGACAGGCCCATGGCGTAATAATACGAACGATGCGGTGCCCGGTCGGGGCCCACGGTGGCATGGCGGCTCGGCAAACGGCTCTTGTCGTAGATCGTGACAGTCGTCATCGGCTCCCTCTTCGGTCTCACCCGCGACACAGGCTGACGAGATTGCCCCCGGGTGTTGGCTCCCGACCATAGTCACGGGTGCACGGGCTGACTAGGTAAGGGAGCACGGTCGGGGCCCGCTCTGCCGCCTTTCGGCGTCGGGGTCGCGATCGGGAGAAGGCGAGTGGGCGGCAACGACCAGCAAGCCAATGGCGGATCGACAGGGCGAATGGCAACCGGGACCAGCAAGACAACGCGACGCGCACGGCGCGGCCGCCACCGGCCGGCACCACTGATGCCGATCGAGCCCTTCGCCACGACCGACTTCGAAAGGCGGACCTCGCCGGTCCGCACCAGGCGCACCCGGCCGCCCGATCTCGGCTGGATCCGGCGCATCCTCTGGCCGGCGGTCGATCATTTCGTCAACGACGAGGGCTTCGTGCTCGCGGGCTATATCGCATTCACCGTCTTCTTCGCGATCTTCCCATTCCTCATCTTCCTGCTCGCCATGGCCGGCTGGCTCGGCCAGCTCGATGCGGCGAGCGAGTTCATCGCCATCTCGCTCGACATCCTGCCGGGCGAGGTCGCGAGCGTGCTGCAGCCGGCTCTCGCCGACATCCGCTCGGCCCCGCACGGCACCCTGATCACCTTCTCGATCCTGCTCGCGATCTGGCTCGCCTCCTCCGGTCTCGAGAGCCTGCGCCATGCGCTCAACATGGCGCACGAGGTGAGCGACCCGCCGAGCTTCTGGTACAACCGGTTCGCCAGCATGGCGATGACCGTGGCGGTCTCCGTCATCATCATCGCCGCCATGACGCTGATGGTCGGCCTGCCGCTCGCCGACAACATCCTCGCCTGGCTCGCCGAGCACGAGGAGATCGAGGCACGGATGGGGTTGATCGTGCGCTACGGGATCGGCCTCGGCCTGCTCTTCTTCCTGACCCTGTCGCTCTACCTCTTGCTGCCGAACTGCCGGCTGCGCGTCGTCGACGTGCTGCCGGGAACCGTAGTCTCCGCCACCTCGTGGCTGCTCGCGACCAAGGCGTACTCGGTCTATCTCTCGAGCTTCGGCCGCTACAGCATCATCTATGGCAGCCTCGGTGGGGTGATCCTCACCCTTTTCTTCTTCTACGTCTCCGCCTGCATCTTCATCATCGGCGCCCAGCTCAATGCCGCCATCATGCGCGAGCGGGCGCTGCAGGCAGAGCGGCGCGCCGAGTGACGGCAGCATCATGGCGGGTGAGGCACAGCGCCGTGCCACTCGGCGCCACCCTCTTTCGCTCCGGCTTGCTTCGCTCTAGGCTCGGGTACATTCCGTCAATGGTTGTTTCGAGGAGCGCACGGCCATGACCACCGGTGCACCGCTCATGGCCGGCAAGCGCGGCCTGATCATGGGGATCGCCAACGAGCGCTCGCTCGCCTGGGGGATCGCCCGATCGATCGCCGGCCAGGGCGCCGAGCTCTGCGTGACCTATCAGGGCGACGCCTTGAGGAAGCGGGTGGCACCCTTGGCCGGAGAGCTCGGCTGCGACTTCCTGGTGCCAGCCGACGTCACCGATGGCGCCAGCATGGACGCCCTCTTCGCCACCATCGGCGAGCGCTGGGGCAGTCTCGACTTCGCGGTCCACGCCGTGGCCTTCTCCGACAAGGAGGAGCTCAAGGGCCGCTACGTCGACACCTCGGCCGACAATTTCCAAAAGACGATGCACATCTCGTGCTACTCCTTCACCGAACTCGCCCGGCGCTCGGCGGCACTGATGCCGAACGGCGGCAGCCTCTTGACCCTTACCTATTTCGGGGCGGAAAAAGTGGTCCCGCACTACAACGTCATGGGGGTGGCGAAGGCAGCGCTCGAGGCGAGTGTCCGCTATCTCGCGGCCGACCTCGGCCGGGACGGCATTCGCGTCAACGCCATCTCGGCAGGACCCGTCCGCACCCTTGCGGCCTCGGGCATCGGTGACTTCCGCTACATCCTCAAATGGAACGAGCTGAACGCGCCCTTGAAGCGCAACACCACGCTCGCCGATGTCGGCGGTGCCGGTGTCTACCTCCTCTCCGATCTCGGACAGGGCACCACCGGCGAGGTGCTGCATGTCGACAGCGGCTACCACGTGGTCGGCATGAAGGCGGTCGACGCCCCCGACATCGCGACCGTCTAGGGACCGATAGCAGGCGATGGCCGGCAGCGGCTTCGGCACCCTTTTTCGCTTCACCACCTGGGGCGAGAGCCACGGCGCCGCGATCGGCTGCGTCGTCGACGGGGTGCCGTCGCTGCTCGAACTCGCCCCGTCGGACATCCAGCACTGGCTCGACCGGCGCCGGCCGGGCCAGTCGAAATGGACGACCCAGCGTCAGGAGCCCGACCGGGTCGAGATCCTCTCCGGCATCTTCGAGGGCAAGACCACGGGCACGCCGATCAGCCTCCTGATCAAGAACGAGGACCAGCGCTCGAAGGACTACGGCGACATCGCCGAGACCTACCGGCCGGGACACGCCGATTTCACCTATGACAGGAAATACGGCATCCGCGACTACCGGGGCGGCGGGCGAAGTTCGGCCCGCGAGACCGCGATGCGGGTCGCTGCGGGTGCGATCGCGCGCAAGATCCTCGGGCCCACGATCGAGATCAAGGGCTGCATGGTGCAGATGGGGGCGGATGCGATCGACCGTGACCGGTTCAATCCGGCCGTCATCGACCAGAACGCCTTCTGGTGCCCGGATGCGGCCGCCGCCGAGCGTTGGGCGGAGCAGCTCGCCGCGGTGCGCAAGGCGGGCTCGTCGGTGGGGGCGGTGATCGAGGTGGTGGCCAAGGGCGTGCCGGCGGGGCTCGGCGAGCCCGTCTACGACAAGCTAGATGCCGATCTCGCCAAGGCGATGATGAGCATCAACGCGGTCAAGGGGGTGGAAATCGGCGCTGGCATGGCGGCAGCGTCCCTCTCGGGCGAGGCCAATGCCGACGAGATCCGCATGGGTCCCAAGGGGCCGGTCTTCCTCTCCAATCAGGCGGGCGGCATCCTCGGTGGCATCTCGACCGGCCAGGACATCGTCGTGCGTTTCGCGGTCAAGCCCACTTCCTCGATCCTGACGCCGCGGCGCAGCATTACCAAGAGCGGCACCGAGACCGAGGTCATGACCAAGGGCCGCCACGATCCCTGCGTCGGCATCCGGGCCGTGCCGGTCGGCGAGGCGATGCTCGCCGTCGTCCTCGCCGATCACCTGTTGCGGCACCGGGGTATATATGGTGGGTGAGACCAACTGCCCGGCGTTTACGCCACCTTCATTCTCGCAGGCGTAAAAGACTCTGGCACACGCCTGCTGCGGGCCCAGGGGACAGGAAGTCCCTCGCAGCGGGACGGTTGAACACCTCAAGTAGAGGGAAAACATGATGCAGTGGGTGCACAAGCGCTCCTTGCCGATTCCGGCGCTGACCATCGCCGACCCGGCCCTGATCGTCGCCTATCGCTTCTGGTCCGAGCGCCGGGAGGGGGCCTTCCTGCCACCCCGCTGCAGCATCGACACGCCGACCTTTCGCCTGCTCGTGCCGGAGGCCGGCTGGCTCCGGCCCGGCATCTATGACGGCCGTCTGGCACCGTTTCTGGGTGCGACACAGGTGCATGCCCCCTCGATGACCCTCGAGGAATCGCTCCGCCTCGATCTCGACGGGGCGTTCGTTACCGGCGTTCCCTGCCTGCAGCTGATCGAGCTCAAGGTGAAGGACCGCTCCGTCCTCTACCAGCAATTGCTATTGCCGACGGCCGATGACGGCAACAAAGTGAACGAGTTGCTCGAGGTCAGCCGGCTCGGTGCGCTTCGCCTCGTGCGGCCGGGCGCCAGTGCGGCGTGACCGCCACACAATGCGCCGCTTGCCCATGCTTGTGTGACTTTTCGCACAGAAGTCGGCGGACGCCCATGCTTTCTAGAACGGGCTGAGGGCTATGACTTGAAACCTGTGGGGCCACTTGCCTCACAGGTCTTTTTTTTTTGGCCTTCCAGCCGCGTCGGCAGTCGGTTGCCGATCTCGCGTCGCGTGGCCGGGCCTGCTACACCTCCCCTCGATCACGGCGGATGAGGGAGGTCCAGAGATGCGGCTTGCGAGCGGCATGGCGCGGCTCGGCACGGAGAGTGCCTTCGAGGTCTTGGCCCGGGCCATGGCACTCAGGGCGGCCGGGCGCGACATCATCAATCTCGGCATCGGCCAGCCCGATTTTCCGACCCCGCCACACATCGTCGAGGCCGCCGTCAAAGCCTTGCGCGATGGTCATCACGGCTACACGCCGGCCAACGGCATCCTGCCGCTACGCGAGGCCGTGGCCCGCGACATGCAGTTCAGGCGGCAGGTCGAGGTCGATCCGGACCACGTCGTCATCGTGCCGGGTGGCAAGGTCACCATGGCCTTTGCGATCATGATGTTCGGCGAGCCCGGGGCGGAGATCATGTACCCGGACCCGGGCTTTCCGATCTATCGCTCGATGATCGAATTCACGGGTGCCAAGGCCGTGCCGATGGCGCTCTATGAAGACAAGGGCTTCGCCTTCGCCGCCGCGGAGGTGCTGGCCCAGATCACCGCCAAGACCCGGCTGATCATCGTCAACAGCCCGGCCAATCCCACGGGCGGGGTCGTGCCCAAGGCCGAGCTCGACGCGTTCGTCGCCGGCCTCGCCGACCATCCCGAGGTCGCCGTCATGTCGGACGAGATCTATGCCCGGATGTGCTACGATGGGGTGCCGCACGCCTCCTTGACCGCCTATCCGGAGATCCAGGACCGCCTCATCCTCCTCGACGGCTGGTCGAAGACCTATGCGATGACCGGCTGGCGCCTGGGCTGGGGGGTGTGGCCCGCGAGCCTCGCCGAGCTCGCCACGCGCCTCGCGATCAACGTCAATTCCTGTGTCAACGCCGCGACCCAATATGCCGGCATCGCGGCCCTCGAGGGCCCACAGGACTCGGTGGACGAGATGGTCCGCGCCTTCGATGAGCGGCGCTCGGTCATCCTCGACCGGCTGAATGCGCTGCCCGGCTTTCGCTGCGCCCGGCCGGGTGGGGCCTTCTACGCCTTTCCCAACATCACCGGCACCGGCCTAGGCTCCCGCA
>DAIRDJ010000150.1:0-5037 GCA_036796215.1 Geminicoccaceae bacterium | reverse complement strand
TTCTTCCGCCGCGAGCTGGACCGGCTCTGGGGCACTTCCTGGGTCTGCGTCGGCTTCGCGCACGAGGTGCCCGAGCCCGGCGACGCCCGCCCGGTCGATCTCGGCGGCAAACCGCTCCTGCTCGTGCGTGATCATGCCGGCACCCTGCGGGTCTTCTGGAACGTCTGCCGGCATCGCGGCATGCAGCTCGTGACCGAGCCAGGCCGGCTCAAAGGTGTAATCCGCTGCCCCTATCACTCCTGGTGCTACACACTCGACGGTGCGCTCAAGGTGACCCCGCATGTCGGCGGGCCGGGGCAGAACACCGATCCCGCGATCGATCGCGCCAGCCTCGGCCTCCTTGCGGTCCGAAATGCCGAGTGGCTCGGCTGCGTCTTCGTCGATCTCTCGGGCGAGGCCCCACCCTTTGCCGAGCACATCGCCCCGCTTGCCGGCCGCTGGGCCGACTTTGCCGACCGGCCGCTCGTCGCCGGCGGGGCCGATTGCCGGTTCACGCTCGAGGTCGACACCAACTGGAAGCTCGCGGTCGAGAACTACTGCGAGAGCTATCACCTCCCCTGGGTCCATCCGGGGCTCAACAGCTATTCCAGGCTCGAGGACCACTACACCATCATCGAGGCCGGCTTCGCGGGTCAGGGTACGCTCGCCTATCGGCCGCTGCTCAGCCCCGACGGCAGCCGGCTGCCGGCCTTCGCCGACCTGCCCGACCAGTGGGCCGAAGGGGCCGAGTACATCGCACTCTACCCCAACCTTCTGCTCGGCGTGCACAAGGACCACGTCTTCGCGCTCAGGCTCGAGCCTTTGGCCCATGCTCGCACCCGCGAGCACGTCGCGCTCTGGTTCGCAGGCCCAGAAGCGCTCGATGCCGAGCACGCGACCTTGCGGCAACGGCTCGCCGCCCTTTGGCGCGAGGTCTTCGAGGAGGATATCGGCGTGGTCGAGGGCATGCAGCGCGGCCGGGCTGCCGATGCGTTCGACGGTGGCGTGTTCTCGCCGGTGATGGACGCGGCAACCGCCGCCTTTCACGGCTGGATCGGCGATCGCTATGGCACGCTCGGACTCGATGCCGGCTGAGCCGCCCGTCGATCGGCAGGCTCTCGATGCCCGACTCCAGGCGGCCGCCCGAGCCGGCGACGCGCCGGCACTGGTCGAGGGCTACCGGCTGGCGGCCGACCTCGCGACCCGCGCTTCCCGCCCCGACGAGGCCGGCTTCTTCCTGACCCATGCCTATGTCTGGGCGCTGGTCGCGGGAGACCAGAGGAGCGCCGAAGTCCTCGCCGCTGCCCTGCGCCGGGCCGGCCGCCTCGACTGACCGGCCACCGGGCGGGCGGCGCGCCGTCACTTCGGCGCCGGCACGGCCGCGGCGCTGATCTCGTCATGGATCTCGAGCAACGGCAACTTGACCCGGATCTCGGGCAGCTCGAGCACACCGCCCGGCTCCTCGATCGCTTCGGCAATCCAGCCCTCCCGGCTGCGCCGCACCACTCTCAGCCGGGGTCGGCCTTCGGCGACCTCGACGATGCTCCGCACGCTGGGGATCGATCGACAGGCTTGCAGTTGCTGCTCGGGCCCCTTGTCGCCGCCCGAGCGTGCCGCGACGACGAAGACCACGACCGGATCCTCGGCCGAGCTTTCCCGCTGCAGAAGAGGCCCGCAGCGGACGAGGACATCGGGGTAGAGCACGGCATCGAGCTTTCGAGCGGTGACCTTGAGATTGGCGAAGTGCACGTCGCGGCGGCTCTTCGTGCGCAGTCGGGCACGCAGGCCTAGATGGAGGTTGAGCGCTAGCCGCTCGTGCGCGGCACTTCGCGCCGGCACCGTGCGGACCGTGCCGTCGGGACGCTCGAAGCGGTCGGGCTGGCGGCTTTCCCAGGCGAGGAAGGCGTCGAGCTCGGCCGCTGCGTCGAGAGTTGCTTCGTTCATGCAGCCGGAATGGCGGTCGGGCCCTCGCCGTCGACCGCCTCGTCGCCACCCCGAAAGCCGCTGGCGAGGAGATAGGTCTCGGAGGATTCGCTGCGCGTGGCCTTGGGCCGGAGCAGGCGGAGCTTCGAGAAATGCGGCCGGGCGATGTCCATGACCGCGGTCTCCGCCCCCTTGACCAATTTGATCAGGAGCTGGCCCTCCGGGCCCAGCACCGCGCAGGAAAAGCCCACCACCGCCTCGCCCACGGCCTCGGCCCGCAGCCGGTCGACCAGCCGCCGGCCGGTCGCGTCGGGTGCGATATCGGAGAGCACGGTCCGGACCTTGCCGCCGAGCCGCGCCAGGAGTGCTTCCTGGGTCGCGACGTCGAGAAAATCGCCCTCGTGGATCTCGACCCCCGAAATCGGGTCCATGGGCAAGAGATCGAGGGCGAGGACCCGTGCCCCCTTCCCGGCCGCGTACTGGCTCCAGCTGCCGGGGGCGGCTCCCAGATCGACCACGGGCTCGCCCTTGCGGATAAGCTGGAATCGGGCATCGATCTCCTCGAGCTTGAAGACCGAGCGGGCGCGGTAGCCGGCACGTCGGGCTTCCTGGACGTAGGGGTCGTTGAGCTGACGCTGCAGCCAGCGGGTCGAGCTCGAGCGGCGGCCCCTGGCAGTCTTGACCCTGGTCTTCTCCGTCCGCTGCATCTCAAAAAGTTGCCACGCAGCCGCGGCGCAAGGCGCGCAGGTCCAGGCCCATGAGGCCGTTGAGAATGCCCTCGCGCACGCCCCGATCGGCAACCCGCATGCGGCGCACGGGCCAGCTCTCGTGGATCGCCTCGAGGATGGCGCAACCGGCAACCACCAGATCGGCACGGCCCTGGCCGATGCAGGGGTGCGCCGCCCGGCCGCGGTTGTCGAGCCGCTTCAAGCGCTCCGCCACCTCGAAGATGGCCTCATAGGACAGAACGATGCCGTCGACCCGGCGCCGGTCGTAGCGGCGAAGACCCAGATGCACGGCAGCCAGCGTCGTGACGGTGCCCGACGTGCCGAGCATCTGCAACGCCGGCTCGTCGAGGGGGCCCGGCATCACGCCGCCGTGCGAGGCCGCCCGCAAGGCCTCGCGGACGGCATCTCGCATGCCGGCGTAGTCGCCGTTGTGCAGGTCGGCGGCGAAGCTCTCGGCGAGCGTGACCACACCGAGCGGCAGCGAGATGGTCCGCCCCTGGCCGCCGGCGGTACGGTCGAACCAGACGATCTCGGTGCTGCCACCGCCGATATCGACCATCAAGAGCTGCTCGGCCGCCTCATCGATCAGTTGCAGGCAGCCCAGAAGGGCGAGCCGCGCCTCCTCGTCCTGGGTCACGATCTCGAGCCGGATGCCGGTCTCGCGCTCGACCCGCTCGATGAAGGCAGCCCCGTTGGCCGCGCGCCTGCAGGCTTCGGTCGCGACACAGCGCAGCTCGGCCACCTGGTTGCGGCCAATGATGCGCTGACAGACCGCAAGTGCCGCGATGGTCCGCCGAATCGCTGCCTCGCCGAGCCTGCCGGTGGCGGCGAGCCCCTCCCCGAGCCGGGTGATGCGCGAGAAGCTGTCGACGACCTCGAAGCCGCCCTGGTCGGGCTCGGCGACCAACAGGCGGCAGTTGTTGGTGCCGAGATCGAGGGCGGCAAGACGCGTGGGCGGTCCGGCGCGGGGACTGCGCCAGGCTCGACCGGTGACGTTTGGGGAATTGTTGCCTGCTTCTCTGTACATTTGTCTACCCGACCGAGCCATCGTAAGGGCGTTGGCGCCGCGGGCAAAGCGGTTTCCACCGCGAGTGGCACCGCATACGGTCGGCAGGTCTTAACGGTTGCCGGGAGGCGTACCCCTTGCTACGCGAGAGCGACGCGCAACGAACCATCGAGGAGCCCAGATGAGCGAGCCCGCCATGCCGCAAAAGGCACCGTTCAAGGCCGAGGTCGCGGCCGGCAAGGCCTGTTGGTGGTGCGCCTGTGGGCAAAGCGCCAATCAGCCCTTCTGCGACGGCAGCCACAAGGGCTCGGGCTTCAGCCCGGTGAAATACACGGCCGAGAAGGACGGGGCGGTGTTTTTCTGCGGCTGCAAGCGGACCGGCAACCAGCCGCTCTGCGACGGCACCCACAAGGCTCTTTGACAGACTGCTGCAAGAGTCCCGATGACCATCGAGGAACAATGCCGATGCGGCCGATTCTCCCTGGCATCGCCTGCCTTGCGCTCACCGCCGTCACCGCTTGCAGCGGCAACGATCGAACGGCTGCCGTCTGCCCCGACAGTGCGATCATCCACGGCCTCGATCGCCTCTACGGCGAGGACGCCGCCGGCCGCGAGGTCAGCGTCACGCTTGAGAATATCGACGGTCTCTGCACCTATAGCGGCACAAGGTTGAGCCTCGACATGAGCGTCGATCTCGTGGTCGAGGCTCAACCGGGCACCACCATCCCCTATTTCGTCGTCGTCGCCGACCCGGCGGGCGAGGTCCTCGACAAGACCCTGTTCCTCGCCACCGTCCCGGCCGACGCCAGCACGAGCCCGATCCGCCTGCGCGAGCAGCTGGTCCAGGAGGTCAATGGCGTTGCCGCCGGCACCTCCGGCGACTATTTCATCCTCTTCGGCCTCGACCTGCCTGCGGAAATCGCGATCGAGCAGCGCCGCACGCTTTAGGGCGGTGGTGTTGCCCATCCCAATGCGGTGAGCCGCCTCGGGGACCCCGGACAAACGGTCCGGACAACGAGAAGGACGGGCTGAGCGCGTGGACGGCCAAGGATCTCTGCCGCATCGTCGGGCAACGCTACAAGGTGAGCCAGAGCGGGAACGGCATGCTCAAGCTGTTGAAAAGAGTCTATTTTTCCTGGCGGAAGACGCGGCCCGTACACCCCAAGGCGAATCTGCGGGCGCCGGCCGACTTCAAGAAAAACGTCGCGATCTGATCGCCGAGACCACGACGGCCCATCCCGAAGCTGAGCGCATCGAGGTCCGGCTGCAGGACGGGGCCCGGATCGGCCAGACCGGCCGGCGTTGCCGGCGCCTCCGCGGCCTCCTGACCGCGTCTCCATCGAAGACTCACTGGCATCAAGGACCAGCGCCCCAATAGCTGATCCCGCATTCCCCAAGTAA
>DAIRDJ010000149.1:0-11352 GCA_036796215.1 Geminicoccaceae bacterium | reverse complement strand
TCCGCCCCCTACGGTGCCGCCAAGGGCGGCGTGGTGCAGCTCACTCGGGCGATGGCCGAGGCGTTCTCGCAGCACGGCATCACCTGCAACGCCATCGCCCCGGGCTTCTTCCCGACCCCGCTCACCGCCCCCGTCTTCGCCGATCCGGCGCTCGCCGCCGCCAACGCCGCCAAGACCGCGATCGGCCGCAACGGCGAGCTCGAGGACCTCTTCGGCGCCACGATCTTCTTGTGCTCCGACGCCGCCGCCTACATCACCGGCCAGACGCTCTTCGTCGACGGCGGCTTCACCGCAAAGTAGGCCCGAGCCCATGCAAGCCCTGCTCTATACCGCCCCCCACGAGATGCGCTGGACCGAGGCGCCGACGCCCGAGCCCGCCCCCGGCGAGGTGCTCGTGGCCGTCCATGCCGTCGGCATCTGCGGCTCCGACATGCACGCCTATCACGGCCACGACGACCGCCGCCCTCCCCCCTTGATCCTCGGCCACGAGGCGGCGGGCCTCGTGGCGAGTGGCGCGAGGAAGGGCGAGCGGGTGGCCGTCAACCCGCTCGTCATCGATCCCGACTGCCCCGCCGCCCGAGCCGGCCGGCCGCATCTCTCGCCCACCCGCCAGATCATCTCGATGCCGGCCCGCCCCGGCGCCTTCGCCGAGTTCGTCCGGGTGCCAGAGCGCAACCTCTACCCCGTCCCCGACGGCCTCGGCCTGCGCCACGCAGCGCTGACCGAGCCTTTGGCGGTCTCCTGGCACGCCGTGCGGATCGGGCTCCGCCACCTGGGCGAGCCGGCGAGCGCCACGCGCGTTCTGGTGCAGGGGGGAGGTGCGATCGGCATCGGTGCCGCCCTGGTCGCTCGCCATTTCGGTGCCGCCTCGGTCACGGTCGCCGAGCCGCACGAAGGCCGCCGCGCCCAGCTCGCAGCCGAGTCCGGCATCGGGTCCTTCGATCCTACGCAGGCCGAGCAGGACCCGGGCGAGAGCGCGTTCGACCTGATCATCGATGCCGTAGGCGCCACCGCCACCCGCCGCGACGCCTCGCGCCTCGTTCGCCCGGGCGGGGTGATCGTGCATGTGGGCCTGCTGCCGGGTGCGGAAGGCTACGACGTCCGCCGCATCACGCTGCAGGAGATCACCGTGACGGGCTCCTACTGCTACACCCCTGACGACTTCGCCGCATCGCTCGCCGCCATCGCCGACGGCAGCCTGGGCTCACTCGGTTGGATCGAGGCCCGCCCCATGGCCCTGGGTGCGCGGGCCTTCGCCGATCTGGATGCCATGCGGGTGAATGCGGCGAAGATCGTGCTCGAGCTCGGCTAGACCTCCGTCGCGTAGTGCAGGCCTCGCGTGTTCACCCAGGACACCCGATACTCCAGGGGCTTGCCGCTGAAATCGACCGCCACGCGGGCGATCTCGAGGACCGGATCGCCGACTGCCAGACCGAGCTCGCCGGCACTCGTCGCCGGCGCCGGCGCGGCGGTGATCTTCTCGCGCGCCAGATGCACGGTCGCCGCGAAGTGCTTCTGGTAGAGCTGGTAGAGCGTGTTCGGCAAGAGCTCGGGCACGCGCTCGAGCCCGGCGAAGCGGTCGGCATCCAGTGCTATCACCTCGTGAATGATCGGCACGCCATCGGCCTCGCGCACCCGCTCGATGGCGATCACCGAGCTGCCGGGGCCAAGACCAAGGGCGGCGCATTCCGCCGCCGTGCCGCGCCGCCGCCGTCGCGCCAGAACGCGGCTCTCGGGCCGCAGCGTGCTGCCGTCCGGGCGGCGCAGGTTGAAGAAGCGAAACAGCACGGCGTCGCTGTCGTGGCTGGTGACCACCGTCCCCTTGCCCTGCCGCCGGGCGACGATGCCCTCCTGCGCCAGATCGAGCAGCGCCTTGCGCAGCGTGCCCACGGCAACCCCGTACTGCTCGGCGAGCCGCGTCTCGCTCGGCAGGTAGGTGCCGGGCGACCACTCGCCCGAATGGATCCTGGCGAGCATGAGGTCGCGCAACTGCCGGTGCAGGGGCAGGGCGATCGGCCGGGCAAGCTCTGACATCTCGACCTCCAACCAAGGCGCAGGCCAGAGCGTTATAGCGCTTGACGATCCTATAATCTATATTCTATATAGTTTTTGACAACGCCAACCGAGAAGCCGATGCCACAGCCATGCCGGCCGCGACCCTGACCCCCGACGCCGCCCGCACCCTCGTGATCGAGGTGTTCGAGCAGGCCGGCATGCCCAGGGACCTGGCCGAACCGGCAGCAAAGGCGCTGGTGGACGCCGAAGGCGACGGCCTCGCCTCGCACGGCCTCGCCCGCGTGCCTTTCTATGCCGCCCAGATGCGCACCGGAAAGGTCGTGCCCACCGCCCGGCCGACGGTCGAGCGGGACGGCGCGGTGATCCGCGTCGATGCCGGCCACGGCCTGGCCTTCGCCGCCATCGAGGCAGGCGCCGAGGCCGCGCGCGAGGTGGTGCGCGCGCAGGGTGTGGCCGTCGTCGCCATCGGCCATTCGCACCATTTCGGCGTCGCCGCCCAGGCGGTCGAGCCCTTCGCCCGCCAGGGCCTCATCGCCCTGGCCTTCGCCAACTCGCCCGCCGCCATGGCCCCCTGGGGCGGCAGGCGAGCGCTCTACGGCACCAACCCGATCGCGTTTGCCTGTCCACGTGCGACAGGCGAGCCCTTGGTGATCGACCTCTCGCTCAGCCGGGTCGCCCGCGGCAAGGTCATGCTGGCCGAAAAGGCCCAAAAGCCGATCCCCGAGGGCTGGGCGCTCGATGGCGAGGGCAACCCCACCACCGACGCCGCTGCCGCCATGGCCGGTTCCATGGTGCCGATGGGTGGGGCCAAGGGTGCAGCATTGGCGCTGATGGTCGAGCTTCTGACCGTCGGGCTCACCGGCTCGAGCTTCGCCTACGAGGCGAGCACGCTCTTCGACGACCAGGGCCCGCCCCCCGATCTCGCGCACTTCGTCCTGGTCCTGGACCCTGCCCGCTTCGCCGGCGATTTCGGAGCCCGTGCCGAGGCGATGTTCCGCGCGATCGAGGCCGAGGACGGCGCCCGGCTGCCGGGGGCCAGGCGCTTTGCCGAACGCGCCTTCCGCGCCGCGCGGCTGGAAATCGCCCCGGAGCTGCTCGAGACGCTGCACACACTCGCGGGCCGAACACCGCAATCGCCATCCTGAACAAGCAAAAACGAGGGAGTGACAAGATGACCGCCACCGCGTATCCGCAGCTCCTCGTCCACGACAAGGCCGACAATGTCGGCGTCGTCGTCGTCGAGGGGCTGACGGCCGGCACCGACATGCTGGGTGTCTGCACCGAGGACAATTCCGATTTCCGCCTGACCGCCAAGGCCGACATCCCGATCGGCCACAAGGTGGCCTTAAAGGCGCTCGCCCCCGGCGATACGGTGATCAAGTACGGCGAGGATATCGGCCGGATGGTGGCCACAGCCGAAGTCGGCGGCCACGTCCACACCCATAATCTCAAAACCAAGCGCTGGTGAGGCCCCTCATGTCATCCAATCTCGAGACCACGACAGTCACTGCCTGGCGGCGCGAGAACGGCCGGGTGGGCGTGCGCAACCACGTGCTGATCCTGCCCGTCGACGACATCTCGAACGCCGCCTGCGAGGCCGTCGCCAACAACGTCAAGGGGACGATGGCGATCCCGCACGCCTATGGCCGGCTGCAGTTCGGCGAGGACCTCGATCTCCATTTCCGCACGATCATCGGCACCGGCGCCAACCCGAACGTCGCCGCCTGCATCGTCGTCGGCATCGAGCCCGAATGGACCAAGGTGATCGTCGACGGCATCGCCAAGACCGGCAAGCCGGTCGAGGGCTTCTGGATCGAGCAGAACGGCGATTTCGAGACGATCAGGAAAGCATCCTGGAAGGCCAAGGAATACGTCCACTGGGCGACCGAGCTGCAGAAGGAGGAGGTGCCGCTCGAGGAGCTCTGGGTCTCGACCAAATGCGGCGAGAGCGACACGACGACGGGCCTCTCGTCCTGCCCCACGGTCGGCAACATGTACGACAAGCTCCTGCCGCACGGGCTATACGGCGTCTTCGGCGAGACCTCGGAGATCACCGGGGCCGAGCACATCTGTGCCAAGCGCGCCGCCACGCCCGCCGTCGCCGACAAGTTCATGAAGACCTTCCAGGCCTACCAGGACGAGGTGATCGAGCCCTTCAAGACCTCGGACCTCTCCGACAGCCAGCCGACCAAGGGCAACATCCTGGGCGGGCTGACCACGATCGAGGAAAAGGCCTTGGGCAACCTCGAGAAGATCGGCCGGACCTCCACCTATATCGACGTGCTCGGCCCGGCCGAGGCACCGGCCAAGGGGCCCGGGCTCTACTTCATGGACTCCTCCTCGGCCGCGGCCGAATGCGTCACCCTGATGGCCGCCGGCGGCTACGTCATCCACACCTTCCCGACCGGGCAGGGCAACGTGGTCGGCAACCCGATCGTCCCGGTGATCAAGATCTCGGGCAACCCGCGCACCCTTCGGACCATGGCCGAGCACATCGACGTCGACGTCACCGGTGTCTTGCGTCGCGACATGACCATCGATCAGGCCGGCGATGCGCTGATCGACATGATCCGCAGGACGGCCAACGGCCGCCACACCGCAGCCGAGGCGCTCGGCCATCGCGAGTTCTCGATGACCAAGCTCTACCGCTCGGCTTGATCCGGGCCTGATGCCGAGGCGGCGGGCACGGCCGTGCCCGCCGCCTCGCTTGCCATGGGGGCATGCCCGTGTCCGCGCGTCTAGCCACCCTCCGCACGGATGCCGGGCTGCTCGCCCCGGGCGTCATGCTGAGCGCCACCATCGCCGCTGCGGCCGCCTTCCTCGGCGGTCACTACGGCGCCCCGGTGATGCTCTTCGCCCTGCTCCTCGGCATGGCCTTCAACTTCCTGATGGCCGGCGGCCCCTGCAAGCCCGGCGTCGACTTCGCCTCGCGCACCCTCCTGCGCCTCGGTGTCGGGCTGCTCGGGCTGCGGATCGCCCTCGACGACCTGGCCCTGATCGGACTCCAGGGTGCCGGGCTCATCGCCGGGCTCATCGCGCTGACCATCGCCACGGGCTTCATCGCCGCCCCGCTCCTCGGCCGCCAATGGCGTTTCGCGCTGATGACCGGCGGAGCCGTCGCCATCTGCGGCGCCTCCGCTGCCCTCGCGATCGCCGCCGTCATCCCGCACAACGACAAGACCGAGCGCAACACGCTCTTTACCGTGATGGCCGTCACGGCACTCTCGACGGTCGCGATGATCGCCTATCCCGTGCTCTTCCAGGCGCTGGGCTTCAGCGAGGCGCAGCGCGGCTTTCTGATCGGGGCCACCATCCACGACGTGGCCCAGGTCGTGGGTGCGGGCTTCTCCGTTTCCGACCGCGCGGGCGAGATCGCGACCATCGTCAAGCTCTTTCGGGTGGCGATGCTGCCGGTGGTGCTGCTCGCCGTCGTCCTCACCCTGCGCTTCGCCGCCGTCGAGCGCCCGGCCGGCAGGATCCCGCTCCTGCCCTGGTTCATGGTGCTGTTCCTCGCCCTTTGCGTCCTCGGCAGCATCGTCGACCTGCCGGCAGCCCTGACCGCCCAGGTCGACCTCGCGTCGCGCGCCCTCCTGATCACCGCCATCGCCGCGCTCGGGGTCAAGACCTCGCTAGAGGCGCTGATGGCCGTCGGTGGTGGTCATCTGGCGATCGTGGTCGTCGAGACCCTGGTGCTGCTGATGGTGGCAACGGCGGCGCTCGCTTGGCTCGACGTGATCTGAAAGCCGGCGCCCCGACCCGGTCCGCTTGCCGAAGACCGATGCCGAAATGGCATCACGCGTTTACTGCAACGTTCAGGCCGATTTGCCGGGATGTCGGCGTCGATGACCTCGTCTTCGCTGGTATTGTCGTCGGTCGCGGTGGTCACGGGTTCGCTCTCCTGGTCGTCGGTGTCGGTGGGTGCGTCGCGGGTGATGGTCTCGGTCATGACCGGGGGCCTCCGTGGGCGGTGGATCGTGCCGGCGGATGAGCCGGCAGGGTTGCGGGGGTCTGTCGGCGCGGCGCATGCCGGCACTTCTCAGCCCGGCATTGGGATCGGCCGCGACGGCGACCAGCGACAGCTCGACCGGCTGCCAGTCGACGGCGCGCCAGACCGGCGGGCCGGCATCCTCCTCGATGTGGAAGCTGCGGACCCGATAGCCGACCGAGACGTGGCGGATGATGCCGCTTCGGACGTCCTCCCAGACGGGGGTCACCTCGGCCCGGCTGCTGAAGTGGATGACCGCGCGATCCTCGGGCCCGGCGGCACCCGCCTCGATCCAGGCGCGCTCGACCACGCCGACGATCCCGGCAAGGCGACGTGCGGCATGGCTGTCGAGCAGTGGCGCGCCGCTCGCCATTCTGCTCGGATCGACGTGACCCGGCTCGAGCGACAGCACCTCGTGGTAGGGCTCGCCGGTCCAGGTGTCGGTCCGTCGCACCTCGGCCCCGGTCGACCAGACCACCTCGACGGTCCGCAGCAGAGCTATGCTCGAATGTGCTGGATGAGGGCTGAGGCGGCGTATCTCGGTGATGTTCGAAGTCACCCGAAAGGATACGCCGTCAAAAGGCCAGGAGGCCTTTGATCCGATCTCCGGAGGAGACGCGGTCAGGAGACCGCGGAGGGGAGAGGGATACCGTTGTTCGTTTGGCGTGGCCCGGGTCGAGTATCGCCGATGATCCGCTGCTGCTGGTGTTGCGGGACGGGGCGCGGCGGATGCTGCAGCCGGTAATCGAGGCCGAGGTCGAAGCGTTTAGTGGGGCGCAGGCTGAGCTCGAGGCTGCGCATGGCCGGCGGCGTGTCGTTCGCAACGGTCACGCACCCGAACGCGAGGTCCAGACCGGGATCGGCCCGATCTCGGTGCGCCGACCGAAGCGCCGCGACCGCGGCAACGGTGCCGGCGGCGAGCGCATCCGCTTCACCTCGAAGGTATTACGGCCGTTCCTGCGCCGAACGAAGAACGTCGAGGAGCTCTTGCCCTGGCTCTACTTGAAGGGCATTTCGACTGGCCAGCTCGACGAGGCGCTGACGGCGCTCCTCGGCCCCGACGCGCCGAGCCTTTCTGCATCGACCGGGCGCCGCCTGGTGGCGACCTGGCAGCAGGAACACCAGCGCTGGCAGCGTCGCGATCTCTCTGGGCGACGCTTCGTCTACATTTGGGCCGACGGTGTCTATTTCACGCCGCGGCTCGACCACGAGCGCCAGTGCCTGCTGGTCGTCGTGGGGGCAGATGCCGACGGCAGCAAGGAGCTGCTGGCGATCGAGGACGGCTTTCGCGAGAGCGCCCAGAGTTGGCGCGAGCTGCTCTTGCGGCTGCGCGACGAGAATGGCCTAAAGGTGGATCCCGAGCTCGCCACCGGCGACGGAGCCTTGGGCTTCTGGAAAGCGTTGCACGAAATCTGGCCCAAGACGCGCCAGCAGAGATGCTGGGTTCATAAGACCGCCAACGTCCTCAACAAGCTGCCGTCGTCGGTGCAGGGCAAAGCGAAGAAGGACCTACACGCGATCTACCAGGCCGAAGACCGGGAATCCGCCGAAAAAGCCTTCGAGCGCTTTATCGAGAAATACGGCACGAAGCACGACAAGGCCGCGGACTGCCTGGTCAAGGACTGCGCAGCACTGCTCGCCTTCTACGACTTCCCGGCCGAGCATTGGAAGCACGTGCGCACCTCGAACCCAATCGAGAGTACCTTCGCCACGGTGCGGCTGCGGACCGACAAAACCAAGGGCTGCCTGTCACGCGAGACGGCCCTCGCCCCTCCAGGGCCTGCCGGCCCTGTCTCCTTCGGAGATCGGCGCAAAGGCCTCCTGGCCTTTGCCGGTCTCGAGCTCGCCAAGTCCGCCGAGCGCTACTGGCGCAAACTCGACGGCGCCAACCGCCTCGGGCAGCTGATCGAAGGCGTCAAGTTTCGCAACGGCGAGCCCGCTGAAGAAGCCGAGGACAAAGCCGCCGCCTGACCCCGTACACCAATATTGATCATAGCTCTTGAAAATCTCCCAAACGCGGCAGATCGAGAGTGTGACCCATGACCCCGTACGAGTGTTACCCATGTCTCCGGTCTATACAAGGCTCCCCCTCACCACCCATCGGTTTGTCCCAAACCATGGTGTCAGAGGCTTTCAACAGGATTTTCACAAACGCAAATCAAACAGTTAATGTCGCTTTCTCACTGGCGAAACCGGCGATCTTGAAAACCGATAGGTGTTAAGGAGGCTCCCCCTTGACAGCCCCTCGGGCCGGGAGGATATTAGAGAAAGGTCGTTCAAATTTCCTATCCATAGCGCGAGCCCAGACCGCCGTTCAGACTGCAATGGTCCGGACGATTCGACACCCGACTTCGGAGGAGTCCCGGGTAGACGGACTGTGCAGCACAAGTTGGTACATCCGCCCACGAACTCTCGTCTGGTAGAGCGTCCGCTTGGGAACGTTCCCAAGCGGTCCAGGTCCCAAGGATCCAGAACCGAGGAGCGACCATGCGTGTTCAGATCATAGTCGAGATGGGCATCGATCAGAGCGCCGACGCCAATGATACCGGGGGACTCGAGCGGGCCGACCGTGACCGCACACGGGGTGCGACCGACCGCTCCCCTGATGCCGTGGCCCGGCGGCTGCGAGCCCCGAGCTTCGACGTCGACCGCAGCTACGGCCCGGTGGCGATCCGTCCCAGTTCCGTGGACGACGCTTCCCCGGCGGGGGATGCATCGGTGCAGACCGCCAGGAGCAGCGCCCGGGACGTCGTGCTCATTCGGGGCCAGGTCGAGGAGGATGACATTCCAGCCCTGGAGGCCGAGCCCGATGTCATCCGGGTGTGGCGGGACACGCCGATCGCCCACTTCGGCAGTCGGCGCCAGTCGACCTCCCGACCCGGCCCATCTCGCACAAAGTCCGATGGTCGGACGAAGGTCCGGAGGCGAGGCAACGAGGCACGCCCCCGCGTAGTCGACGATCACCTGTTCGGCGCCTGCCCGATTCCGCCCTGCGACTGCGCCCCAGACCAGGCCAGGGGGTCGATACTCGACGTGGCCGGGTACCTGGGTGTGGATCGCATCTGGGAGGAGGGAATTACTGGTTCCGGCGTCGTAGTCGGCATCGTCGACACCGGCATCACGGCCGTCCGCCGTCCGGTTGACCCGTCTGAGGCGGACGTTGATCGAGTTCCCAACGTAATCGGGGGCTTCCCAACCGACGACTGGGGGACCACTGGACGCGACGGCTACTGGCACGGCAACATGACCGCTACCGACGTCCTGGGCATGGCCCCCGACGCGTCAATCTACGACATCCGACTGGGGTCCACCATCTCCTCCTTCATCTCCGATGCCATAGCCGGCTACGCCTGGGCCATCGCCCAGCACCGCCGGAATGGAACCCCGCACATCCTGTCCAACAGTTGGGGCATCTTTCAGGAGGAATGGGATCCGGTGTACGCCAACGAGCCCAATCATCTCTTTACCCGCACCGTGGTCGACGCGCTGGATGAAGGGATCCTTGTGGTGTTCTCCGCCGGCAACTGCGGAGCTCGTTGCCCGGACGGACGTTGCGGTGACGACACCGGACCCGGTCGTAGCATCTGGGGAGCGAACGGCCATCCTCGAGTGATGACGGTCGGCGCCGCCAACATCGATGAAGAACTCATCGGCTACAGCAGCCAGGGACCGGCAGCCCTCGACGACGTGAAGCCCGACTTCTGCTCAATCAGCCACTTTGAAGGCTATTTCGACACTGACAGCGGAACCTCGGCCGCAGCTCCTATCGCCGCCGGCGTGGTGGCGCTGCTCAAGCAGGCCCTGCCGACGCTCGACCAAGATCAGGCCAAGCAGGCCCTGCAGAGCACGGCCAAGCCGCTGGGTCGGGCCAAATGGAATCGAAACGCTGGCGCCGGGATCATCCAGGCCAAGGATGCCTTCGACTTTCTACCGATCCCGACCGAACCCGAACCAGGCGAGACGGCCTGGATTGCACCAGTTCTGAATGTGGTGCTGGCCTGACAGAAGACCCCCTCTGCGTCCGATCCAAAACGGCAGCCCTCCATCGACCGAACACTTTCGAAAAATCCTAGGAGGATCATCGTGAGCAAGGCATGGACCCAATATAGGGAAATCGGCTTCATCACCGTCAAGAGCGATGAGTGCGTGTTCAGATTTAACATAGACCAAGAGACGTTCTCGCTCAGCGCATCCCATGAGAACTACAACGCCATGTACGCCCTGCTGCTGGGGTCGTACTTAAAGGGGGGCCGGGTCCGGCTCGAGTACAATACACTGCGATTTGACCAGGATCGGCCGTTCCAGGTTTCCGCCGTGGAAGGTGTGATCGGCTGATCGACGGGTGCGACCAGCACGGGTTCGTTTCGGGTAGTTGTAGAAGGGGAGGAGGGTGTCGAGTTCACCGGTGAGCTTGGCCACCGCTTCGGGATGGCTCTCGAACTGGTCGGCGAAGTCGGCGATACGGTCGACAGGGGTCTGCTCGCTCTCGGCAATCTCCGGCAGTTTTGGTTGAAAGGGTCGGGTTTCCATGACCGTCAGGGTAGCCTATGGCGCAACCGTTTTAGAGCGTTACCTGGTGCAGCCGAAGACCCGACTGAGAGCGGATTGCGACGAGTGGGGCGAGAAGAAACGCTAGTGGTAAGTCTTTGACATCTGAGTCCGAGGTGTTAGAGTCGTGCGACGCGGGGAACGAGCTATGCTCAAATTTGGTGGATGAGGGGAGAGGCGGCGTATCCTCGGTGATGTTCGAAGTCACCCGAAAGGATACGCCATCAAAGGCCAGGAGGCCTTTGATCCGATCTCCGGAGGAGACGCGGTCAGGAGACCGCGGAGGGGAGAGGGATATCGTTGTTCGTTTGGCACGGCCAGGGTCGAATATCACCGATGATCCGCTGCTGGTGGTGCGGGACGGGGCGCGGCGGATGTTGCAGCAGGTGATCGAGGCCGAGGTTGAGGCGTTTCTCGGCGCGCACGCCGAGCTCGAGGACGCGCATGGCCGGCGGCGTGTTGTCCGAAACGGTCACGCCCCTGAGCGCGAGATCCAGACCGGCATCGGCTCGATCTCGGTGCGCCGGCCGAAACTCTGTGACCGCGGCGACGGTACGGGCGGTAAGCGTATCCGCTTCACCTCGAAGGTCCTGCCGCCGTTCCTGCGCCGGACGAAGAACGTCGAGGAGCTGTTGCCCCATCCACGGCCTGCTGGCCGCGTCTCCTTCAGCGATCGGATGAAAGGCCTCCTGGCCTTTCATGGCTCTCCTTGAAGGGCATCTCCCCTGGCCAGTTCGACGAGGCCCTGACGGCGCTCCTCGGCCCCGCCGCGCCGGGCCTTTCTGCATCGACCGGGCGCCGCC
>DAIRDJ010000148.1:0-11499 GCA_036796215.1 Geminicoccaceae bacterium | reverse complement strand
GAGTATTTTCAAGCCGGCTGGAACCAGCCGGCGACTCGGAAAACGCGGCAAAACAAGGGACTAGAGCGGTTGGCGTGAGCGTAAGTGAACGGCAACCGCTCTAGGGCGCGTCCGTGCCGGCCGTCCTGGGCCCATCCGGACTCCGCTGTGCCGGCGAGCGTGTCGATCAGCCTGGGTTTGGCGTAGCCGCGCCGCTCGGGCGCCCGTTCGTCGTGACCGGCGCCCCGAAACTGTTCACGCTCCATGCGCATGGCCAGGGTCATGAGCACCGTAGCGATCAGGGCCGCGGTTGGAGCACCCCAGAGGCTCGATTGCCCGTCGCCGCCCCGCGGGGTGGCGACGGGCAGCCACGGCTCCGCTACAGCGGCGCCAATTTCCAGACGTCAGGGTACACCACCAGCGGCGCCATATCACGAGCCGGGCGGACGACGATTTCGTGGTCCGCGACATGAGCCAGATCGTCGCCACCATGACGGCCACCGCCGGACTGATGACCGGTCTCTTCGGCCCCGTCGCCGCCGTCAGCCTGCTGGTCGGCGGCATCGGCATCATGAACATGATGCTGGTTGCGGTCACCGAGCGGACCCGCGAGATCGGTCTCCGCCTCGCCGTCGGTGCGCTCGAGGGCCAGGTGCTCCTGCAGTTCCTGGTCGAGGCCGTGACCTTGTCGCTCTGTAGCGGGCTGAGCGGCGTGCTCACCGGTCTCGGCCTCGTCCGGGCCGCGACCGGGGCGCTGCGTGTGCCCGTCATGGTCGATCCGGGCATCATCGTCATCGCCTTCGGCTGCTCGGCCCTGGTCGGTGTGGTCTTCGGCTATGTCCCCGCCCGCCGTGCCGCCCGGCTCGACCCGATCGAAGCGTTGCGCCACGCGTAGCCGACCCTGTCTGGCCTTCGCGCTAGCGGTTCGCCCAGCCGTTGCGCTATCCCCTCTTACGTGCCCGCTTGGCGGAACAGGTAGACGCAAGGGACTTAAAATCCCTGACCTTCGGGTGTGCCGGTTCGAGTCCGGCAGCGGGCACCAGGGGCGTCGATTAGCTGGCCATATTCAGGTGTGCGGGGCGCACGCGCACGCCCTCGAAGACGGGCGTCGGGCGTCGATGCGCCTATACCCCAGCGTTCTCGGCGCGGCCTATCGCGGCGACCTCGATCATCGAGCGCCCTGCGTCCGCGGCGCCGCCTCGACCTGCCGAGTTTTCGTTGCGTCCAGCAGGGCAGCAAGGCGGTCGATCGTCCATCTGTCTCCCGCCTCAGAGCTTGAACTTGGCACCGGGCTTGACCTTCGGCGAAGCGAAGCGCGCCTCGACCTCGGAGACGGCGTCCCTCAGGGCCTCGACCACCTTTTCGACCTCGGCCTCCTCCCACGCATAGAGGGACCTGTTCGAGAGGTTGCTGATCCGTCCGATGGCGTCCAAGGCCTTGTTCGTGCGGCTCTCGGCAAGCCTCCGGAACTGCTCGTGCCTTGCGCTTTCTTCCTTGGCCATTCCCCCGCTCCTATCCGAATAATCCTGCAGACAGCGTCCCGCACACGTGGTGTGGACCGCTAACGTTCTGACGCTCAGGATGTGGCGATGCGGGCGGAGGGGTCAACTTTTTGCTATCATTTGGCGGAATATCTTGGCGAATAATTGCGCACTTGGATGCTTGGAGATGTCGAATATGATCCAGCTCGCGCCGGGCGGGTACCATCCCGCCGTCGCATGGGCGTTTGCTATGGCGAAGGAGCGGCGATGCGGCTGACCGACGAGGAGCGGGCGATGCTCGCGGGCGAGCTGGGCGAGCCCCGGCGCTGGGCCATGGACCACATGCTCAAGGTAGGCGCCATGTTCGACGCCCGGGACTTCGTGCCGGTCGCCCAGGCGCACATGATGGTCGACCCGGAATCGGTGGGCCTGGCCGGGGTTCGCTTCCTCGAGGGCCTCGCAGCGCATCCCGAGGCCGAGCGCCGGGTCATGGTGCCGATGCTCACCGACCCGCGCGGCGTCGATCTGAGCTACTACCACCCGCTCGGCCAGACCGAGGCGATGGCCGAGCTCGAACGGCGGACGATCGCCGCATTGACCCGGCTCGGCATCCTGATGACCGACACCTGCATCAACTACCAGACCATCATGCCGCCGGTCCGGGGCGAGCATGTGGCCTATGGCGACACCGGCGTGGTGATCTACTGCAACAGCGTCTGTGGTGCCCGCTCCAACTTCGAGGGCGGTCCCTCGGCCCTGGCGGCGGGGCTCACCAGCCGCACCCCGCGCTACGGCCTGCACCTCGACGCCAACCGCCGGGCGACCCGGCGCTTCGTCGTCCGACACCAGCCGCGCGATCTCGTAGAGTGGGGCGCGCTCGGCGCCATCGTCGGACGGCTCGCCGGCTCCTACTGGGAGGTGCCGGTGATCGAGGGGATCGAGGATGTGCCGGGTTCCGACGAGCTGAAGCATTTGGGGGCCGCCATGGCGAGCTTCGGCTCGACCCCGCTCTTTCACCTCGTCGGCATCACGCCCGAGGCGCCGACCCTGGCCGCCACCGGTGGCGACGATCTGCCGGCGGAGGAGATCACTGGCAATGACATCCTGGCACTCGTTGCGGGCGACGGCCGGAAGGGCGACCCCGTCGACGTCGTCGTCTTCGCCGCCCCGCAGCTTTCGCTGGTCGAGATGCAGCGCGTGGCCGACCTCGTCGACGGCCACGCGCGGCATCCGGGGACGGCGATGCTCGTCTGCACCAGCCCCGCCGTCTATGCGGATGCCAGTCGGCTCGGCCTCGTCGGGCGGATCGAGGCCTTCGGGGCGAAGGTGCTGCAGGGCACCTGCTTCTACAACCAGTACGCCCGGGAGATCGGTCTGGCCAATGGCTGGACACGACTGCTCAGCAACTCGGCCAAGATCGTCAACATCCTGGGCGGCTATGGGTACCAGCCGGCGCTGCGATGTGCCGAGGACTGCGTCCGGGCCGCCCGAACGGGGCAGATCCCATGAGGCTGGAGCTCCGCTGCCACCAGGGGATCGGGCCGGTGGTCGAGGGCCTGGCCCTGGTCTCGGCCGACAATTTCTCGGCCCGCTACGACCTCGATCGGCTCGAGGGCACCTTCTCGCGGCCGCAGCACGCCCTCTTCGGCCAATCCTATGTCGGCAGGATCCTGGTCTGCAACACCGCCAAGGGCGGGGTCGCCACGGCCTGGATGCTGCACGAGATGGCGTCGCGCGGCATGGCGCCCAAGGCGATCCTCTTCAACCGGGCGAACACCATCCTGGCGCAGGGTGCCGCGCTCGCCGACATGGCGCTCTGCGATCGGTTCGCGGACGGCGACGTCACCACCTTGATCCAGACGGGCGACCGGGTCAGGGTGAATCCGGCGCAAGGACTGGTTGTCGTCGAGCGGGTCAACCCGTCTCCCTTGACTCTTGGTGCTACTCAGTAGTACTTTTTAGATAGGAGGTTGGGCATGACGGTCAAATCCTCGGTCTCGCTCACCGATGAGCAGCACGACTTCGCGCGGTCGCTCGTCGAGAGCGGACGCTATGCCAGCTTGAGTGCGGTGCTACAGCAGGGCGTCGATCTCTTGCGCCAGCGCATGACCGCAGAAGAGGCGGAGGTCGAGGCACTGCGCCAACTGCTGCTGCAGCGCCGCGCCGGTCGCTTCATCAGTGCAGCTGAGATGGACGAGCGGCTGGAGCGGATGATCGAGGCCAAGCGCCGCGCGCATGGCCTTTAGGCTCGATTTCTCGGACGCCGCAGAGCGCGACCTCTTACTGATCCTCGACCATCTCTTCGACAGCTACTGCAGCTTCGGCGAGCCGCCCGGTGAGGCATTGAGCCATGCGGCAGAGCGGGTCCGCAAGATTCGCGGCAGTGCCGATCGCATCTGCACGGCGCCCGATCGCGGGACGAATCACGATCACCTCGTACCGGGCCTTCGGCATCTCACGATTGATCGGGCGATCTTTTGGTACGAGATCGACGTCGAGCAGGAAGTCGTGCGCGTGCTCGCGGTCTTCTTCGGCGGCCAGGACCATGTCCGCCGGATGATGCTCCGTCTCCTCGCGCGCTGAACGAACAGTATCCGCCGCCGACGGCGGCTAGCGCGGTGGGGTCAGGTTGGGCAGGGCGCGGGCCTCGGCGAGGTCGAGGCGGACCATGCGATCGCCCATGAGGTAGTGAAAGCCGAGCCGGCGCCGGTGGCTCACGTGGCTCGCGGGCAAGGGGGCGACACGATGGCCGCCACCGCCGAGGAGCGGGGTCACCGAGGCGACGTCCGTCGCACTTTCGATCTCGACCCGGACGAGATCGAGCGGCTCGCCGTTCCGTTCGCTCTTGAAGGGCACCCCGGCCAGGCGGAGGAAGCTCACCGGGTCCGGCGCCCGGGAGAAGCCCTCGACGAAGGCGGCCTCGACCAAATCGAGGTCGGGCTCGTGGTCGGCCTCCTCAGGGTGATCATGGCCGTGCGGCAGATGCGGAGTCTGCCACTGCAGGGGCCGCCCGGAGTTGTGACCCGCCGTCGGGTGGTCGTCGTGCATCTCAATAGGCGACCGGCTGGTCGATGATGCCTTTGTGGCTGCCGAGCTTGTTGTTCGCGACGAGCGCCCCCAGTGCTTCGACCACGACCCGCGTGCCGAAAAGGGCGGTGATGTCGGAGGTGTCGTAGGGCGGGCTGACCTCCACGACCTCGAGCCCGCAGATGCCTTCCCTGGCGACGAGGCCCAAGAGCTTCAGCGCCTCCCGCGGCAGGAAGCCGCCGGGCTCGGGCCAGCCGGTGCCGGGGACGAAGCCGCAATCGACGCTGTCGATGTCGAAGGAGAGATAGACCGCATCGACCCCGTCCCAGGCGAGCTCGAGCGCGATCTCGGCCGTCTTCTCGACGCCGAGCTTCTCCATGTCGTCGATGGTCAGGATGTTGGTCTGCCGCTTTCGCGCCTCCTTCACCCCCGGCCGCGGCACCTGCCAGCCGCCGATCCCGACCTGGACCAGGTTCTTGGCCGGCACGTTGGGGAGCTCGGTCGCCCAGTACCAGGGGGTGGTGTGCATCCGCTCGTCCAGATCCTTCTCCTGGCAGTCGATATGCCGATCGAAATGGATGATGCCGAGCTTCTTCGACGTGCACTGGGCGATGCCGCGCACACAAGGGAAACCGATCGAATGGTCGCCGCCGAGCAGGAGCGGCAGGGCGCCGGAGGAGGCCACATGCGCCACGCCGCGGCTGATCTGGTCGAAGCTCTTCTCCAGGTTGGCCGGGATGGTGAAGACGTCGCCGGCATCGCAGAGCGTCATCTGCTCGCGGAGATCGACGCCGAGTTCGTAGTTGTAGGGGTTGTAGAGGGCGGAGATCCGGCGGATGCCCTGCGGCCCGAAGCGGGTGCCGGGACGGTAGGTGGTGCCACCGTCGAAGGGGATGCCGACGACGGCCGCATCGTACTGGCCGACGTCGCGGATGTTCTCGACATAGGGGGCCTTGAGGAAGGTGTTGATGCCGGCGAAATGCGGCAGCTCGCCCCGGGCGAAGGTCGGGATCGAGCGGTCCTCCAGGCAGTCGGCCCCGGCGAGGCCCATCTCGAGCGCCCACTTGACCTCCTTGGCCCAGCCCTTGCCGGAAAGCTTGCCCTCGGCCTCCGCCGCCCGCCAGCCCTGGCTGTTGAGCTTTTCGTAGGAGGGGTGGTGAAAGCGGCGGCTGCCGGGGAGGTGTTGCGGGGCGATCCGGGTGGTGACCATGGCGCTTCAGCCCTCTTGGCGGTTGTAGCCCGGCAAGTCATAGGTGATTCGCGCCCCGTACGCATCGGGCGCTTGCGGGTCGCGGCGGACTTTGTCGAAGGTGAGGACCCGCGTGCCGAGCTTGAAGGCTTCGGAGATGTCGTGGGTGACCATGAAGACGGTCATGCCGCGCTCGCGCCAGAGCCGGGTGACGAGCGCGTGCATGTCCAGGCGGATGCCGGGATCGAGCGCGCCGAAGGGCTCGTCGAGCAGGAGGATCCTGGGCTCGAGGACCAGCGCCTGGGCGATCGCGAGGCGTTGCTGCATGCCGCCCGAAAGCGCCGTCGGCAGCGCCTCCTCGACTCCTTCGAGCCCGACCGCCGTTAGCATCCCGGCCGCCTTCTCCCGCGCCCGCCGCCGCTTCTGGCCGAACAGCCGCCCGGCCCAGGGTGCGGCCTGGAAGTCGAGGCCGAGCACGACGTTCTCCAGGCAGGTCAGATGCGGGAAGACCGAGTAGCGCTGAAAGACGATGCCGCGATCGGGGCCGGGCTCGGGCGGCAGTGGCTCGCCGTCGACCGTGATCTTGCCCTTGAGCGGCCGTTCCGCCCCCAGGAGCAGGCGGAGAAACGTGCTCTTGCCGCAGCCCGAGGCACCCACGAGGGTGACGAACGAGCCGGCCGTCACGGCGAGGCTGATGTTCTCCAGGACGGAGGTGCCGTCATAGCCCATCCAGAGATGCTCGACCGCAACCGTGCTCATGCCCGCTCCGACCAGGCGAACAGCCGCCGGTTCAGCCGGCCGAGCAGCCAGTCCATGGTGAAGGCGAGGAGCGTGATCCAGGCGACGTAGGGCAGGATGACGTCCATCGCGAGGAAGCGACGGACCAGAAAGACGCGATAGCCGAGCCCTTCGGTGGACGCGATGGCCTCGGCGGCGATGAGGAAGAGCCAGGCCGGACCCAGCGCCAGGCGGACCGCCCGGATCAGCTTCGGCAGCAGCATCGGCAGGACGACGCGCAACAGCAGCTGCCAGGTCGAGGCGCCCAGCGTCTGCGCCTTCAAGATCAGCTCGTTCGGGATCTCGGCGACGCGAAAGGCGAGGTCCCGCACCATGACCGGGGTGACGCCGAGGACGATGAGCGCCACCTTGGCGACCTCGCCGAGGCCGAGCGTGATGAAGAGGATAGGCAGGATCGCCAAGGGCGGGATCATCGCGATGACGGCGATGACCGGCCCGAGCGTCGTGCGCACATAGGGAATGGCGCCGATCAGGGTACCGAGCGCCAAGGCGAGTGCGGCGGCGATGGCGAGGCCCGAAAGCAGTCGCTGCAGGCTGGCGGCGGTGTCCTTCCAGAGCAGGAGATCGCCCGAGCGCTGGTCCTCGACGAAGGCCATCCGGTGCATGGCGTCGACGAAGGCGGCGGGCGAGGGCAGGAGCTTGTCATCGGGATTGACGGCGAGCCGCGCTTCGCTCGCCACCAGATAGATCGCGACCAAGAGCACGAAGGGCAGCGCCGCCAGCAGAAAGCCCGTTGCCCGCCCGGGCTCCTGGTTGATCAGCCGGCGCATCAGGGGCTCAGAGCGCCCCTTCGGCCGCCATTGTCATGTACTCGGCCATGAAGCGCAGCTTGACGTTGCTGTCGCTGCCGAGCACCGTGCCGTCGGGAAAGCCAATCCCAACATGGTCGAGCCCACCCTCCAGGAGACCGTGGCTGTCGGAGAAGGTGCGCACGCGGTCCATGGTCGCGATCAGATCGGGGCTCGTGGTGAAGGCGACGGCATCGGCCGGATCGTAGAACATCATCGTCGAACCCAGCTGCATCTCGTAGCCCGCCAGATCCGTCCCCGACGCCTCGCCCATGGCCGCACGGGCAGCGATGCCGGCCTCGTCGTCGGCGCTCATGATCGCCAAGGTCTCGTACCAGGCACCAACCAGCGCCTTGCCGAAGTCCGGGTTGGCCCCCAGCACCGCGGTATTGACCACCAGCATGTCGATGATCTCGCCCGGTATCTGGCTGCTGTCGAAGAGCGGCGTGGCGCCCGGCATGGCAGCGACCTCGGCCAGGAGCGGGTTCCAGGTGACCACGTGCTCGACGTCGGGGGACGCGGTGAAGACCGAGACCAGGTCGGCGTCGGAGGTGTTGACGACGCCCGCGAGGTCGCGCTCGGCGAGGCCGACGCTCTCCAGGCCGCGGGCGAGGAGGTAGTGGGAGACCGAGAGCTCGACCAGGTTGACCTCGGCGCCGGCGAGCGCCTCCAGCGTCGTTGCCGATTTCGAGACGATCCCGTCATTGCCGTTGGAGAAATCGCCGATGATCAGCGCTGTCGAATCGACGCCGCCGACGGCAGGGATGGTGAGCGCGTCCATGTTGGTCATGGAGCAGCCGTCGAAGGATCCTGCGGTGTACTGGTTGATCGATTCGATATAGTCGTTGATCTGCACGACCTCGATGTCGAGGCCGTATTTGTCCGCCCATTTGCCGACGATACCGTTGTCGGCGGCCCAGCCCCAGGGCATCCAGCCGACATAGATCGACCAGCAGATGCGAAAATCGGTGCGTTCCTGGGCCGAAGCGACGGCCGGCAAGGTCAGCGGCAGGGCGCAAGCCAGCGCGAGGATCGAGCGACGGAGCAGAGGCAAGGTGGCGGACTCCCAAAAGAGACGTGGCCGCCGAGGCGAGCACGACGTGTGTGATTGTCCACGCTCGCAGCAAGGCACATGCCAGAGCGCTCGGTTCCGGCGTTCGCTGCCCGAAATCACGGCAAGCGAGCGTGTTGTTGCCGCCGAACCGATCGTGTTGCCCGATTTCTGATCATCTTCGAGGTTGGCGGACACCGCTCGCCGGAGATAGCCCTGCGCCGAAAGGCCGTGTTGCAGTGCAGCGGGATACCTTCTAGCTTCCGGCCGATTTTTTCCGATCCGCGACACTTTGCGAGGTTTCATGCAGCGACCGGCTCACCGCCCGTCCAATCCCTGCTTCGGTTCCGGTCCGACCGCCAAGCGGCCCGGCTGGTCCGTGGCCCTCCTGCAGGACGCACTCGTCGCCCGCTCGCACCGCTCCGGCCCGGCGAAACAGCGCCTGGCCGCCGTCATCGAGAAGAGCCGGGCGATCCTCGGCATTCCGGACGACTACGTCCTCGGCATCGTCCCGGCCTCGGATACCGGTGCCTTCGAGATGGCGATGTGGACCATGCTGGGTGCCCGGGGCTGCGATGTCGTCGCCTTCGAGAGCTTCGGGTCGGGCTGGCTCACCGATGCCGTCAAGCAGTTGAAGCTCGAGGAGCTGCGCAGCTTCGAGGCCGACTACGGGGCGCTTGCGGACCTTTCGGCCACCAGCCCCGAGCGGGACATCGTCTTCACCTGGAACGGCACGACCTCGGGTGTGCGAGTCCCCGACGGCGACTGGATAGCCGCCGACCGGAGCGGGCTCACGCTCTGCGACGCGACCTCGGCCGTCTTCGCCATGGACCTGCCCTGGCCCAAGCTCGATGTGGTCACCTGGTCCTGGCAGAAGGTGCTCGGTGGCGAGGGCCAGCATGGCATGCTCGCACTCGGTCCCCGCGCCGTCGAGCGGCTGGAGAGCTACAGCCCGCCCTGGCCGCTGCCGAAGATCTTCCGGCTCACCAAGGGCAGGAAGCTGATCGACGGGATCTTCGCGGGCGAGACGATCAACACGCCCTCCATGCTCGCCGTCGAGGATGTGCTGGACGCCTTGACCTGGGCCGAGGGGATCGGTGGCCTGCCGGCCCTGATCCAGCGCTCGACAGCCAATCTCCAGGCGGTCGAGAGCTGGGTCGAGAGCTCCGCCTGGGCCGGTTTTCTCGCCGCGGATGCGACGACCCGCTCCTCCACCTCGATCTGCCTGAAGATCACCGATCCCGTGGTCGCCAGCCGCCCCACGGCCGATCAGGCCGCCTTCGTCAAGGCCATGGTCAGGCGCCTGGACGAGGAAGAGGTCGCCTACGACATCGCCGGCTACCGCGACGCCCCACCCGGACTCAGGCTCTGGGGGGGTGCTACCGTCGAGCCCGACGATATGCGCCTCCTGCTGCCCTGGCTCGACTGGGCCTTCGCCACCACCAAGGCCGCCGCCTGACTGCTCGAGACTAGCAGAGGATACGCCATGTTCCGTGTGCTGATCGCCGACAAGCTCAGCCCCGCCGCCGTCGCCATTTTCGAAGAGCGCGGCATCGCCGTCGATGTGAAGCCCGGCCTCTCGCCCGAGGAGCAGAAGGCCATCATCGGCGACTACGACGGCATCGCCATCCGCTCGGCGACCAAGGTCACGGCCGACATGCTGGCCGCGGCGCCCAAGCTCAAGGTCGTCGGCCGCGCCGGGATCGGTGTGGACAATGTCGACATCGAGGCCGCGACCGAGGCCGGTGTCGTCGTCATGAACACGCCCTTCGGCAACTCGGTCACCACGGCCGAGCACGCCATTGCCATGATGATGGCGCTGGCCCGGCAGCTGCCGGCTGCGGACCGCTCGACCCGGGCTGGCAAGTGGGAGAAGTCGCGCTTCGTCGGCACCGAGCTTTCGTCGAAGACGCTAGGCGTCATCGGCTGCGGCAATATCGGCTCGATCGTCGCCAACCGGGCGCAAGGCCTGAAGATGCGGGTGATCGCCTTCGACCCCTTCCTGTCGCCCGAGCGCGCCCAGGATCTGGGGGTCGAGAAGGTCGACCTCGACACACTGCTCGGCCGCGCCGACGTCATCACCCTGCACACGCCCTTGACCGAGCAGACCAAGAACATCCTCTCGGCCGACAACCTGCAGAAGACCAGAAAGGGAGTGCGCATCGTCAACTGTGCCAGGGGTGGTCTGGTCGACGAGGCGGCACTCGCCGCCCTGATCGAGACCGGCCACGTCGCCGGTGCCGCCCTCGACGTCTTCGCCATCGAGCCCGCCAGGGAATCGCCCCTCTTCGAGCTCGAGGACGTGATCGTCACGCCGCATCTGGGGGCCTCGACCGCCGAGGCGCAGGAACAGGTGGCGCTCGAGATCGCCGAGCAGATGAGCGACTACCTCTTGAAGGGGGCGATCATCAACGCGCTCAACATGCCGGCGGTGACGGCCGAGGAGGCGCCCAGGCTCCGGCCCTACATGCAGCTCGCCGAGCAGCTGGGCTCGTTCGCCGGCCAGCTCACCGAGACCGGGCTCGAGGCGGTGAAGATCACCTATGCGGGCGAGGTGGCACGGCTCAACACCCGGCCCCTGACCCAGATCATCCTCAAGGGCCTCTTGAGCCCGCTCCTCGCCAGCGTCAACATGGTCAACGCCCCGGCCGTCGCCCGCTCGCGCGACATCGGCGTGACCACGGTCGAGACCGAGGATCTCGACGGCTATCGCACCCTGGTCAGCGTCGAGGTGCTGACCGAGCGCGGCCCGCGCGAGGTCTGTGGCACCCTGATCCACGAGGGAGCACCGCGCGTCGTCCGGATCCGCGGCATCGACATCGAGGTCCGCCTCGCCCCGCACATGCTCTATGTCAGGAACGAGGACAAGCCCGGCTTCATCGGGGCCCTGGGCGGCATCCTGGGTGATGCCGGCATCAATATCGCCACCTTCCATCTCGGCCGCGACAAGCCCGGCGGCGATGCCATCGCCCTCATCGAGGTCGACGCCGACGTCCCCGACGCGGTCCTCGAGAAGATCCAGGCCCTGCCGCAGGTACTGCAGGTCAAGCCGCTGGCCTTTTGACGCCACCGTTCGCCGAATGACCTCGGGGCTTGCAATCTCCCACAGCTGGTCGGGGTAGGGAGAAGCGCGGGGACCCCTGTACGGACGGGAGACAAGGGTTGCGGGGGTGCGAAGAGATGGGT
>DAIRDJ010000147.1:0-11524 GCA_036796215.1 Geminicoccaceae bacterium | reverse complement strand
CCAAACGCCGCCTGCACATCCCCTCTCCACAATCAACCAACTTGTCAAAAGAACATGACGGCGAGCAGCCGAGCAACAAGGGTTGCTCGACGTCGGCGCCGCCGCGATAGACTGGGTATAGCCACGGCCCCGGCCGACCGCAAGAGGTTTTTTCTCGAGCAGGTGACGGCCGGCCGCAGCCGCGACACGTGGTGACACCACAGCGCGGCGCCAAACGTGCCCGCGGCGCCACCAATATGGCGTCAATCCGCTTGAAGATTTGACAGAATTGGCGATAGGGGGGCATAATCCAGCCCGCAATCGTCGAGCCGTTCGGATCTCCGGCGACCAGCTTTGCTCGCACTTGCGAGCGAAGTGTGCGGTTCACCTGTTGCGCGAGGTGTAAAGCGCTGCCAGAAAGGCGCCAACACTCACCGACAGCCCACAATCGGTCGTCGTTGTCGGAGTAGGCACCAGCGTCGTCTTGACCACGTGCGATGCGCCGGTATTGCCCCTCGGCGCAGGGTCATGTGCGACAGCAACTGCGGCGCGAGCCCTGGGGCCAGGGCCGCCGTAACGAAGAGAGCCGTCTTGATCCGACCTTCAGAACCTCCTCGCTTCGGAAAACGGCCCGCAGGTGACGCACTCGGCCGACTGGTCATCACGCTTTCCCTGACCACCGGCATGGCGGTCGTCACCCTCGCCGCCGGCCTGCACGCCGCCTCGGGCTCCAGCCACGGACTCGACGCCGCGGCCGACCCGCGGGTCGAACCGGCCGCTCGAGGGGCGCCCGCAGAAGTCGACCTCGCGGCCCAGCTGCTGCGGCTGCCGGAGGCGCTGAGCGCCGAGCCGGCGCCGACCGATCCGCCGACGCCAGTGCTGGTGGCCGCCGCCGAGGCCGGGCCGACGAACCCAGCGCCGGCTCGGCAGGCGACGCCGTCCGCGCTCCGGGCGACAGCCGGGGCCGCCGATGATCTCGACCGTGGCGGTGCGATCGAGGCTGTGGCGACGGTTCCGGCCGAGGCCGGCCGGTCGACCGCGGACTGGTTCGCCGCCCCGGCAATACCGGTGCGCGATGCCGAGCCCACCCTCGATGCCGAACACGTTGTCGTGCAGCGCGGCGACACACTCCTGCAGATCCTGCTGCGCTCGGGCATCGACCGGGCCGAGGCGCACGAGGTCGTCGGCACGCTCAGCACGGTCTACGACCCGCGCCACCTGCGGGTCGGCCAGGCCATGGCGGTCGAGGTCGAGCGCGCCGGTGATGCCCTCGCCGCACCGCGGCTCGCCGCCCTCTCGCTCAATCTCGACTTCGGCAACGACCTGCGCGTCGAGCGCGACGCGAACGGTGAGCTCACCGCACGCAAGGTCGATCGCGAGCTCGTGCAGACGGTGCACGCGGCGCATGCCGTGGTCGACACCTCGCTCTACCAGACGGCACGGCGCCACTCGGTGCCCGACGAGGCGCTGGTCAATCTCGCCAATATCTTCAGCTGGGACATCGACTTTCAGCGCGACGTCCACCCGGGCGACAGCTTCGAGCTGGTCTACGAGCAGGTCGAGAGCCCGGATGGCGAGGTGCGCGGCGGCGAGGTGTTGTTCGCCAGCCTCGATCTGCGCGGCAGGCGGCTTCAGGCCTATCGCTTCGAGCATGCCGACGGTAGCCACGGCTACTACGACGCCGACGGCCGCTCGCTGCGCAAGTGGCTGATGCGCACGCCGATCGACGGTGCCCGGCTATCTTCCGGCTTCGGCCCCAGGCGCCACCCGATCCTCGGCTACAACCGCATGCACCGCGGCGTCGACTTCGCGGCACCGACCGGCACGCCCATCTACGCCGCCAGCGACGGTGTGCTCACCTATGTCGGCCGCAAGGGCGCCTACGGCAACTACATCCAGATCCGCCACAACGACGAGTTCAGCACGGCCTACGCCCACATGAGCCGGTTCGCCGACGGGGTGAAGAATGGGTCTCGCGTGCGGCAGGGCGAGGTGATCGCCTATGTCGGCTCGACCGGCCGGTCGACCGGCCCGCACCTTCACTACGAGGTCCTGCAGAACGGCAACCAGATCAATCCGATGTCGATCAAGCCGCAAGCCGGAAACCGCCTCGTCGGCGCCGAGCTCGAGCGGTTCCACCGCCAGACCGAGGTCATCGAGGCGAGGCGGCCGACCGTCGACGGTGCCACCACGCTGGCCCAGCGCTGAACCGGCCGCCCTTGCCGCTCCGGCCCGTCGCCACGACCGTGCCGCCGCCTGGATCGTGCGGGCGGGTAGCGGGCACGCGGCGCCGCCAGTTGCAAGCGCAGCGACGCCGATGATCGGCCGACCCGCCAACCACCACATGCTGATCTGAACGGAACCGAGCACCCCGTGACCCATACCCCGCCCCGCACCTGGCTCATGCTGGGCGGCAAGGCCGGCGACAATACCCAGATCACGGCCCTGGCCGAAGCCCTCGGCTGGCCCTATCAGACGAGGCGCCTCGCCTACCGCAAGACCGAGCTCCTCACCAACCTCTTCGCCGGCCCCACTACAAAAGGCCTGGTCGCCGACTGCTCCGACCCGCTCGAGCCCCCCTGGCCCGAGCTCGTCATCTCCGCCGGCAGGCGCAACGAACCGCTCGTCCGCTGGATCCAGGAGCAAGCCGGCGGCGACCACGTCCGCCTCGTCCATGTCGGCCGCCCCTGGGCGCTGCACGAATGCTTCGACCTCATCGTCACCACCCCGCAATACCGCCTGCCCAAAAAACCCCACATCCTCCACAACGAGCTGCCCCTGCAACGTGTCAACACCGCCCGCTTGAAAACCGAAGCCGAACGCTGGCACTCCCGCCTCGCCCACCTGCCGCAACCCCACATCACCGTCCTCTTGGGCGGCCACGCCGGCCCCTACAATTTCGACCGCGAGAACGGTGCGCTGCTCGGCTGGCACGCCAGCCGCATGGCAGCGAGCAAGGGCGGCTCGCTCCTCGTCACCACCAGTGCCCGCACCCCCGAACACGCCATCGCCGCCTTCGAGGCCCAGCTCACGGCCCCCCACACCCTCCACCGCTTCGTCAAGTTCCAGCCAGCCGAGGAAAACCCCTTCTTCGCCTTTCTGGGCCTGGCTTCCGAGGTCATCGTCACCAGCGACAGCATGTCCATGCTCGCCGAAGCCATCGCCACCGGCAAACCCACCCACATCTTCGACCTCGCCCGCGGCCGCCACAGCAATCGCCCGATACGCCCAAAAGACGGCAGCATCCGCAAACGCAACATCCCCGAACGCCTCGCCGACTTCCGCCTCCAGGCCATCATGTACCAACTCGGCATGCTGGCCCTCCCCACCCGCCTCACCCGCGACGTCCGCATCATCCACGACACCCAGGTCAAAGCCGGCCGCGCCACCTGGCTCGGCCACGAACCCGAGCACCAACCCAAAACCCCACCCCCCCTGACCGACCTCGCCAACGCCAAAAAAGCCGTCGAAGCCCTCTTCAGCGAGAACCCGCCACCTCGCCCCGAACCACCAGGGAGCAAGTGGCCGGAAATCGTTCAGCGGGTCTTTCAGGGGTAGCGCGACAAGAAAGAAAGCATGCGGGGAAGATGATCTTCCCCGCGCCCCATCGGTTTTTTGCAGTCTTTTTAATATTGACATATCGCGCCCACCATTACTGCCTACAGGCCTATCAATGATGCAATCTTGGCCATGAAATCGGCGCTCCAGCCGAGTTTGGTCAAAAGACCATAGTTATGCTCCAAGAACGCGATCATGCCGACAACGGTGCCCGTACCGGCAGCCGTCCCAACAGCGATTGCGTATGCCCGACCTGCATGAGCGGCACCGGTTGCAGCCGCTCTACCCGCAGCACGGGCCGCCCGATTTCCAAAGAGGCCAATCTCTCGCAACAGGTTTGCCGCTTGCTTGACAGTTACCGAGGCTCCAAGCTTAGCACCTTTCGCAGCCGCCCGAGCGGCGACGATCACCTGCCTGATCACCTCACGAAACACGTTGCGCCACGAGCCGGCGAGCCAAATGCCCGCTCTTTGGCCTGCGGCCCCGCCGAGCACGGCCGTTTCTCGCCCTTGGCGCAACTCGTCGAGAAGCTCGGGCTCCGCCACGTCCAGCTCTTCGAGATCGGCTTCGACTGCCGCGGCCTCCTCAACTGTCAACTCGAGCTTCATCCCCGGATCAGCTAGACGCTGCTGCTGTTCGGCGAGGTACGGATCGGTCTGGACATAGAGATTCGCCGCCGCCACCGCGTCGCCCAGCGCCGCCGCAACCCCGGCCTCGGCCGGCTGTACCAGCGGATCGGGCTCCTGCCGCCGCCGCTCGTCGGCTTCCCGCAGTCCCCGCAACCGTTCGATCCGCAACAGGGCCGACACGCGCACCTCGGAGGGCTCGGCACCGAGCCGTTCCTTCGCCCCCTCGGCCGCCTCCCGCCACTCGGCGACAGTATTCGACCGCCCCGCCGCCACGATCAGCCGATCCAACGCCTCGATCACCTCGGCATGCAGCTCCCGCCCGATCTGGTCGTCCCGAGCCTCCTCGGCCAACGGCGCATTTTCAGACCTGAGCCGCCCGTCATCCCCGACAGAAACCCGCAGGCCAGCCGGCGACGGCGCGCCTGCCGCCTCGGGCTCGGGCAAGGGCTGTTCGCCAACTCCCTCCCGCTGTCGGCGCCGCCAAGCCGCGATGATCACCTGCGCGTCGGTCTGCTCTAGCACTTCCGCCGGCAGAAGACCCTTGAGGCGGTCGTTGGCCCTCAGATCGAGCTCACGTCGTCGACCACTCGTCCCCGGATTAGCCCAGGCGTCGAGCAACGCGCGCCCGCCGGCATCGCCGATCCGGTTGTTCTCGAGAGCGAGCGAGGTCAGGCCGCTCAGCCGCGACAGCGCTTCGGCACCGGCATCGCCGATCCGGTTGCCCCCAAGATGGAGCGATGTCAGGCCGTTCAGCTGCGAAAGCGCCTCGGCACCGGTATCGCCGATCTGGTTGCCTTCGAGATCGAGCAAGGTCAGGCCGCTCAGCCGTGCCAGTGCCTCGGCACCGGCATCGCCGATCCGGTTGCCCCCAAGATGGAGCGATGTCAGGCCGTTCAGCTGCGAAAGCGCCTCGGCACCGGTATCGCCGATCTGGTTGCCTTCGAGATCGAGCAAGGTCAGGCCGCTCAGCCGTGCCAGTGCCTCGGCACCGGCATCGCCGATCCGGTTGCCCCCAAGAGCGAGCGAGGTCAGGCCGCTCAGCCGCGACAGCGCTTCCGCACCGGCATCGCCAATCTGGTTGCGCCAAAGATCGAGCCATCTCAGGCTGCTCAGTCTCGCCAACGCCTTGGCACCGGCATCGCCGATATGATTTCCCGAGAGATTGAGCGAAGTGAGGGCGCTCAGGCGTGCCAGCGCCTCGGCACCGGTAGCGCCGATCTGGCTGTTGCTGAGATCGAGCGAGGTCAGGCCGCTGAGCCGTCCCAGCGCCTCGGCGCCAGCATCGCCAATCTGGTTTTCCATGAGATTGAGCGAGCTCAGGTTGGTCAGCCGCGCCAGCCCCTCGACGCCGGCATCGCCCAACTGGTTGCTCCTCAGATCGAGCGAGGTCAGGGCCGTCAGTTCGAAAAGTGCATCCGGCAGGTGCGGAAGCGGCGCATCGAGAACGAAAATCCGTACAGTCGGCCAGCCGGAGCGCCGCTAGTCGGCTGTGTGCCTGCCCACGAAATCACCGGCCACCAACGCTAGCTCGGTCCATTGCTCCGCCCTCGCCCGAGCGAGCACGGCGTCGAGGTCTTCGATGCTCAGGCGTTGCGGCTCGTCGGACGACATCGGTCGAGGCTCCAGCACTGGTGGTGCGTACCGAGATGACCGCCAAACCGGAACGCGATCAACCCCTGCCGAAACAACCGTCCCCTCCCCAGGGCGCGGCACGGAGGTCCACCACCACCCAGAAAAAACCGGATGGGCCCACGGGGAGGCGCTGCCTCCCCGTGCTTCTTCCTATAAGCAACGCTTATAGTAAATCATATGCCTGCACATGAATCCGCGAATCATGCGTCCTATACCGACTCATTCTGGCCCGCGATGTGTCGTTTCATGCGCCATATCCTGAGAAATGAGTCGGTATACGACGCATAACCCGAGAAATGAGCCGATTTATGCGCCATTAGCGTTGCTTATGGCGCAGAATCCGTCACTTCTCGTTACAAACACCGGCAAACGAACCCGGCGGACCGACGAACGAACCTGCCGAAACGACGAGCGAACGAAGTAAGAGTTTCCGCGTCGCGTAGCCGACGTGGAGGCTCGGTTGGACTGGACGCGAGTTGGCGATGAGGTGGTCCGAGGCTCTATGGATTTTTCACGCCGAGCGGCGATGGTCGAGCCATTGAGCAGGCGCCTCACGCTGGTCGACGGCGCGCACGAGGACGCGGATGGCGATCGGATCGGCTGACCTCGCGCGTGTTTGGACCGGGTTGTGCGACTACGGCGAGGGTATGGAGCGCCGCCTCGGATTTGCCGGGCAACAGGATAGCGAGCACCGGCTGATGGCCGTTGCGCTGGATGGCGCGACCAGCGGGCCCGGATTGTCGATCGCGGCGGCGAGCGGGGTGGTGAGGGCGAGCGTGCCGGTGACGGCGAGGGTGACGGCGCAGCGGTGCATGGCGAAACTCCGAGCTGAGCGGGTTGATTGCACAAGTAAGCGCGGAGGTATGCGTTTCAATACAAATTTTCTATGTTATTTTGTTCTCAAACAGGCGCATCGGCCATCCAGCCGGCAATGGCTTCCCGGTAGGCATCGAGATGCTGTGCTGCCCAGTGGTCGAGGTGCCAGGGCTCGCCCGAGGGGCGCATCATCGCGACATGGTCGAGCGGCAGGAAAACCCAGGCGGCAACCCGGTTGCGGCCGGCGGTGACGGTGACCCGGCTCGCCCGGTATTCCTCGTCCTCGAAGTGGTTGATGCGCAGGATACAGCGCTCGCTCGGCCGGTGCAGCAGGCGGCCTTCGACCCTGGCCGCTGTGTCGGGGACGAGGACGGGGTAGCTGGCGGCCGTGGCACGCTCGCGGCGGTAGCCGTGCAGGATCGCAGGCGCCGGCGTTTCGTGGTCCGCCACCCGTCGGTCGAGGACGGTCTCGAGCACCTCGTGGCGCATCAGCGTGCCGAAGAAGAAGAGCGGGTCGCGACCGGCGGCACTGGTCGGGATCAGGTCGGCATAGCGCGGGCTGGTCGGCTCGGCTCGGGTGAGGACGGTCAAGGGCGGTCTCCCTGCGGTCGGCGGAACCGTAACGCAGTGCGTCCGGGTAGCAGACGGGGGGGCGGGTTGTGAATGCTCAGAACAGCGTTTGCTCCAGGCCGAGCGTGGCGCGGGCGAGGGCCATGATGTCGCCCTCGTCGATCTCGCGCTCGACCGAGAAGCGGCGGGCAGCGACCAGATCGCCCTCGGCGTCGATGATGGCGGTCATCCCCCAGAGGCCGGTCAGCGCCCGGCCCGGAAAGCCGAAGCGCATGTCGTAGAGGCGGAGCTCCTGGCCGCCGGCCGGATTGCCCTCGTGCAGGGCGAGCACCGCGTGGATCGGGCCGTTGGCGAAGGTGGTGTAGATCCTGGCTTCGGTCGTGCCGTCGAGCCCGGCCTTCAGGGCCTCGGCCACGGTTTCGCGCTCGACCTCGATCCAGTCGATCGGCTGTGGCTTCAGCGTCGAGACGAAGCCTACCAGATGCGCGCCCGGGGTCACCACCACGAGGCGGCGCAGCCAGGGCGAGAAGATGGTGGTGTAGGCGTGGACCTCCTCGGCGCTGATCGCCTCGGCCTCGAGGTCGGCCCGGGCCAGGCGCTCGGCCTTCAGGTTCTGGCCCCAGCCGAGGCCGACATAGAGGGTGGAAAGGGCGAGGGCCAGGAGGACGAGGTGGCAGGCGGCACCGCTCCGCGCCCCCTTGACGAGAGCGAAGCCGAGGGCGGCCAGGAGGAGCAGGGTGTAGACCGGGTCGATCACCGGGATGGCCGACACGCCGAAACGGGCGTCGGTGAACGGCATGAAGAAGGCCGTGCCCCAGTGGGTGGCGAGATCGAGGAGCGGGTGGGTGACGAGTACGAGCGCCCAGAAGGCATACCAGAGGCCGAAGGGCGTGGGTGGGCCATTGCGCCAGCGCTGGATGGCGAGCGAGAGGGCGGCGAGTGGCAGACCGAGGACGGGCCCGAAGACGAGCGCATGGGTGATGCCGCGGTGGTAGTGCCAGTAGTCCAGGCTCTGGCTGTCCTGGACGAGAAAGATGTCGAGATCCGGGATGATGCCGCCCAAAAAGCCGATCGCCATGGCCTTCGCACCGATTCGTCGACCGAGCACGACATGCCCGACCGCCGCACCCAACACCCCTTGCGTCACGATATCCAAGAGTTCCACCTCATCCACGCTGGTTCAGGCGAGAGATAGGCAACAGGCCGCGGTTTGCGAGCGCGTCCGGCAGGCCAACGCGACAGGAAGAAGCGCGGGGAGGATGATCCTCCCCGCGGGCCCCTCCGGCTATTTGGAGGGGATGTGGGGGCGTAGGGGTCGTGGAATCTCTTTCTGCGCAAGCACCGAGCTCGGGGCGTCATCCGCCGGCCGCATGGTCGGGCTCGAACCATACGGGCTGAACCGGCAACGCAACATCACCGTCGACCGGGTGCCGGCCAAATGGATCCTCCATCTCGGCCAGGCGCGGCCGACCGACACCGCACAGACCCGTCGGCATAGGAATAATAGCGGAAAACAGCCTCGGCCGCAAGCCTGCGGTCGGGGTCGTTCGGCCAATCGCTGCCAGCCGCTACCGGCACGCTGCGACCGACACCTCTCCTTGCCCTGCAACCGATTGTCGTGACGCCGTTTTTCGCCACTTGCTGCGGCAACCTGTCCCCGTGGGTTCGTTCGTCAAGCCCGGGTTCGTTCGCTGCATAGCCGGGTTCGATCGTCGATTCCTCGGGTTCGATCGTCTATTTGCCGGGTTCGTTCGCCGGCAATTGTCGCAGAATCGGTCGTTTCATGCGCCATAAGCAACGCTTATGGCGCATAGATCGACTCATTTCTCGGGCTATGCGTCATATACCGACTCGTTTCTCAGGGTATGGCGCATAAAACGGCACATCCCGAGCGCCAATGAGTCGGTATAGGACGCAGGTCGGGCCGACTCATGTGCAGGCGTATGAATTGCGATAAGCGTTCGTTATGGGAAGAAGCGCGGGGAGGATGATCCTCCCCGCGGGCCCCTCCGGTCTTTTGGGGGTGGTGGATGGGTGGGGCGGGTGAGAACAGTCGGCGACCGTGCGCGTCGGCGGGGTGCTCGCCGAGTTCGTGGCAGCCAATGTCGGCGAGAACGGGCGCTACGAGAATGTCAGCGAGTACATTCGCGACCTGATCCGCCGTGACAAGGAACGGGTGGAGCAAGAGGCCTTCGAGCGGCTGAAGGCCGAACTGCAGCACGCCTTCGCCGCAGCCGACGATACATTCGAGCCCCTCACCGCCGCCGACGTCATCGCCCGCAACCGCCGCTGAACCACGTGGCCGTCCGCATCCAGCGCGCGGCCTCGCACCGCCTCGACGAGATCTATCGCTACACCCGTGACCGCTGGGGCGACACCCAGGCAGAGCGCTATCTCGAGGGGCTCTTCGAAGCCTTTGCGCAAATCGAAAGCCGCGCCATCCTCTCCCGCCCCGTCCCGGCCGCCTTCGGCGTCGACGGCTACGTCTGTCGCCACCGGCACCACCTCGTGTACTGGCGCAGCCTCACCAACGGCGACATCGGCATCGTCACGATCCTCCACGAACGCATGCACCAGATCGATAGGTTTCGCGAGGATTTTGCGGCGAGAGGTTAAAGAGGGACGCGTCCCTTTCAGAGCGTTCCTCATAAAAAAGTATGTGCCGGCAGGATTCTATGCGCTAAATCCACGTTCAGCCGCTGCCGTTGCGGCCATGAAAATCGCTCGGAACATGAGCCACGGTGAATGCTCCGCGGTTGTCTGATACCGCCATGAAGAACTGCTCACGGCACTATGTACTCTATTTGGGAATATGAGAACATTACGTTGCACAGACTGCATAAATTCATTCCCCCCAGCATCGTGAGTGGGAAATTTTCAAGGGAACAACCATGAGTTTAAGCGACCAGTTCAAACAAAGGGGTGAGGATTACCTCCTTTTCGCAAAAAAACATGCGCAAACGGGCGGCCCATGGTTTACTGTCTATTTGGATGCAGGCTATTCGATTGAGTTCATGATGAAGGCTTGCCGAGTTAAGAGGGAGAGGCTTTCAGAGTGGCCGGCTGGCGATACGGGCGCGAAATGGCATAATTTGCGCTTTCTTCCCGACCGCTGCGGACTCGGCGATGAACTGAAGCGGAAATTGGCGTCCAGTAAGGAGTTTAAAAAGAGCTGGCTCGAAGTGAAGGACTGGGAGCCTCGACGCCGCTACCCCGTTGATAGGAATTACGACCCAAAATGGGACGTGACAGAAGTCGAGGCCCGTGGTATGTTGCGCGCAACGATCCATCACGCATATGGGGTTTTTCCATGGCTCGTGGAGGTCTACGAGAGGATATGAAGGTGGCCGGGAGCCGCCTCCTGGCCGCCGCCGACGCTGCCGGGTTGCGGCCGGTGGCAGCCGCGTGGCTGTACGACCACGACCTGGACGAATGGCGATACTTTCTTGTGTCGCCGCTGGTTGGAGTTGTGGAAAAACGGCGTTTATACTCAGTGTTAGGCGCCATTATGAAAGATATTGATTTGCCAGAGGATTTTTCGATTGTCGACGTATACCTTGACGGAACACATGGCTTGCCATTCCAAATTATAGGCAAAGCTATCGGCATTCCTGGGAATCAGCGAATATGGTTTGAAGAATGCGTTTTTGGTGGCTTACGCGTTGATGGTCTTGTTTATCGATTTGATGCAGCAAATGGAAATGTTCGATCGGAAGACTTGAAGGCGTTTGAAAAGAAAGAACGCGACCTGGAAAGAGATGCCCGAAAGCGGGCCAGAAAGAAGCAAAGAACTGAAGCCTAGCTGGCTGCGCTGAGGGCTTTGGCCGCTGTCGGGCTGTCGCGAGCCATCCATCTCGCGGCTTCCGTGAGATCTTCTCTGGCACGGCTGGACAGGCGTGCCTTCTTCACCGTTTCGTTTGGTCGCGCTCAGCGGCGTCGATGATGGCGTCCACCTCGGGGAGGACATCGTCGACGTCGTGGGTGCCGTTGCGGGCGACTTCCTGGCGGGTTTCGTCGAGCATGGCGTTGAAGGCGGCGCGACGGCTTTCGGCGTCCTGGAGCTGGCGCAGCGCGGTGCGGATGACGTCGCTTGTGTCGCTGTAGCGGCCGCTGGTCACGCAGGCCCGGGTGAAGGCTTCGAGGTCGGGGGGCAGGTCGATTTGGGTCGGCATGATGGCGGGCTCCGCTGGTCACAATATTTTACGCGGGGTCGCGGGGCTGTCACGCCCTGACTTGGCCTGGTGGCGGCACTGGTCGAGTTAGTCGCTTCGGCACGTTTGGCGTCTCGTGCTTCGCTCTTGGCAAAATAACGGAGGGGCGTGGGGAGGCTAGCCTCCCCA
>DAIRDJ010000146.1:0-11588 GCA_036796215.1 Geminicoccaceae bacterium | reverse complement strand
CCAATGTCGCCATGATCATCATCCCCAACCAGAAGAAGGTGGTCGCCGCCTTGAAGGCGGGGGCCACGCCGGATCCCGAGTACGGCCGGGTGGCCAAGCAACGCTCGACGCACAACAACTACCTGACCCTGCCCGTGCTCTTCTTGATGTTGTCGATCCACTATCCCCTGGTGTTCGCCACCCCGTTCAACTGGCTGATCGCGAGTCTGGTCTTTTTGATGGGGGTGACGATCCGGCACTATTTCAACAGCTACTCGGCGGGCAAGGGGCATGTGTGGTGGACCTGGCCCGCGACCGTGGCACTCTTTTTGGGTGTCGTCTGGCTTTCGAGCGTACCGGCGACGCCGCTCGCCGAGCCTGCCGCTGCCTCGGCCAGCGAGGAGCGTTTCATGGCCACTGCAGGCTTCGAGGAGGTGCACACCGCGGTGCTGGGACGCTGCTCGATGTGTCATGCGGCTGAGCCCTTCTGGCCCGGCATCGCTGCCGCACCCAACGGCATCCTGCTCGAGAGCGAGGCCGAGACGGCGCGCTATGCCCGCGAGATCTACCTGCAGGCCGGGCGCAGCCACGCCATGCCGCCTGCCAACCTCACCTGGATGGAGCCCGAGGAGCGCCGGCAGATCGTGCGCTGGTACGAGGCGGCACGAGACGGCGGCTGAGGGCACGGTGGCTGACGGGGTTGCGGGGGCCAAGGGCAGGGGGCAGGTTAGGAGATGGACCAGGAAGGCCGAGCCATGGCGAAGCGACTGCCGATCGATCCGGACACCCTTGCCGAGCTCTGCCGGCGCCATGGGATCAAAAAGCTATCACTGTTCGGGTCGGAGTTGAAGGGGACGGCCGGGCCCGACAGTGACGTGGATCTTTTGGTCGAGTTCGAGGCCGATCGCATTCCGGGTCTGATTGCCCTTGCCGGGATCGAGCTCGAGCTCGGTGCGCTGATGAACGGTCGCAAGGTCGACCTGCGAACGCCCAATGATCTCAGCCGGCATTTCAGGGACGAGGTGGTGCGCGAAGCGGCCGTCCAATATGCGGCGTGAGGACCGGGTCCGGGTCTCGGACATGATCGATGCGGCCGAGAAGGTATGCCGCTTCGTTGATGGTCGACAGCGTCAGGATCTCGACACGGACGATATGCTGCAGCTCGCCTGTCTACGGGGCATCCAGATCATTGGCGAGGCCGCGGCCAACGTGTCGACCGAAACGCGGGATGCCCATCCTGAAATCCCCTGGCGCAACATTGTCGGCATGAGAAATCGGATCGTGCACGCCTATTCCCTGATCGACCTCGACGTTGTCTGGAAAACCGCGATCGAGGAGCTGCCGCTACTGCTCCAGGGTCTACGCAAGATCGAGACCGGCCCATGAACCACGCGTGCCAGCCGTGACACCCAGCCCAGTCACCGTCTTTGGTGCGATTGCCCTCGACAGCCGGCTCACATCCCTGGCCCCGCTGGTGGCCGGCACCTCCAATCCGGTCGAGGCGCGTGAGGCGCCGGGTGGGGTCGGGCGGAATGTTGCGGTCGCCATGGCGAGGCTCGGTGCCCGGGTCAGCCTGGCGAGCCGGGTCGGAGAGGACAAAGCGGGGACAGCACTGCTCGCCGAGATCGGGGGGCTGGGGGTCGACACACGGCAGGTCGGGCGGAGCCCCGAGGCGCCGACTGCGCGCTATTGGGCCGTCTTGGCGCCCTCGGGCGAGCTCGCCCTCGGTCTCGCCGACATGGCGGTCCTCGATGAACTCCGGCCCGCCGATCTCGAGCCTCCGGCACGGCTACCGGCCGCCGCCTGGGTCATCGATGCCAATCTGCCCGAGGCCTGCATCGCCCACCTGCTCGGCCATCCCGACCGCCCGGCGCTGGTCGCGGTCGACACGGTCTCGACGGCGAAGGCGCTGCGGCTGAAGGGCAGGCTCGCTGCTGTCGATCTGCTGTTCACCAATGTCGCCGAGGCCGAGGTGCTGGCGGGCGATGCCGAGCCACACCGGCTCTTGACGCTTGGGGCGAGGGCCGTCGTCATGGGCGCTGGTGCTGCCGGTCTCGTCATTGCCGATGCGGGCGGGGTCACCCGGCTCGCGGCCCTTGCCGTCGCAAAAGTCGACGTCACCGGGGCCGGCGATGCGCTGGCTGCTGCCACGCTCGTGGCCCGTCTCGCCGGACTGGAGCTGACGGCGGCTGCCCGGCTCGGGCGACTGGCAGCGGCAGCCGTTCTCGAAGGCTCGCCCTTTCCCGACATTGCGGGGTTGCGCGAGCAGGCCACCCGGCACGATAGTGCTGCCCATGCAGAGCTTGCTCGCCTTTAGTCCCGAGGTTGCCGCTGCCAGAGAGGCCGGCCGGCCGATCGTGGCGTTGGAGAGCACACTCATCGCCCACGGCCTGCCGCGGCCGCGCAATCTCGAGACCGCCCGGGCGCTGGAGGATGCGGTGCGCGAGGTCGGTGCGGTGCCGGCCACCATTGCGGTCATGCATGGGCAGATCCGGATCGGGCTCGAGGCCGAGGAGCTGGCCGAACTCGCCTCGGCCGAGCACGTCATGAAGGTATCGCGGCGTGACCTTCCGGCCTGTATTGCGCAAGGCAGGCTCGGTGCGACCACGGTCGCTGGCACCATGATCGGAGCCCACATGGCCGCGATTAGGGTGTTCGCCACGGGGGGCATCGGTGGCGTGCATCGGGGTGCCGAGCGCGATTTCGACGTCTCGGCCGATCTCGAGGAACTGGCCCGCACACCGGTTGCCGTGGTCTGTGCCGGGGCCAAGTCGATCCTCGATCTGCCGAAGACGCTGGAGGTGCTGGAGACCAAAGGAGTGCCGGTCTGCGGCTGGCGGACCGACGAGTTCCCGGCATTCTATTGTCGGTCCAGCGGGCTTGCCGTGCCGCTGCGCTGCGACGATGTCGTGAACCTGGCGCGCGGGCTCGAGATCCAGCGCCGGCTGGGCTATCCGGGAGGGGCCTTGATCGTCAACCCGATCGACGACGCGGCGGCCCTGCCCGACGACCTGATCGATTCGGCGATCCGCGAAGCCTTGGCGGTCGCGGCCACCGCCGGGATCGGCGGCAAGGACGTCACACCCTTCCTGCTTGCCCGGATCGTCGAGCTCACCGGCGGGCGGAGTGTCGATGCCAATGTGGCGCTGGTCTTGAGCAATGCCCGGCTCGCCGCCGAGATCGCGATCGCCTTGAGCGCACTTGCCACTGATTGACCTCAGATCGCGGCGAGATAGCCGCCGTCGACATAGAGGATCTGGCCGCTGACATAGCGAGCGGCATCGGAGGAGAGGAAGACGGCGGCACCCACGAGGTCGCGAAGGTCACCGAACCGGCCGACCGGGATCTTCTGCAGCATGGCTTCCTGCCATGCCTCGTCGGCGTAGAACATCTCGGTGAGCGCGGTGCGGAAATAGCCGGGGCCGATGGCGTTGACCCGAATGGCGAAGGGGGCCCATTCGGTGGCGAGTGCCCTGGTCAGGCCCAAGAGCCCGGATTTCGAGGCGCCGTAGGGGGCAGCGGTCGGCACGCCCACGGCCGAGGTCAGCGAACAGACATTGAGGATCGTGCCGCCGGTCTCGGCGTCGCGCATCGCCCGTGCGGCGGCCTGCGCGGTGAAAAAGGCGCCCTTCAGGTTGGTGTCGAGAATCCGGTCCCAGAGCGCCTCCTCGACCTCGAGCGAGGGCGAGACCTCCTCCATCCCGGCATTGTTGACCAGGAGATCGAGCCCGCCCAGGGCGGTTGCCGCCTCGGCGACGCCACTGCGGATGCCGGCGACATCGCGCGCGTCGATGGCGACCGGCACGGCCTTGCGGCCCAGACTCTCGATCGCCGCTGTCACCTCGGCGAGCCGGGCGACATCACGGGCGGTGACCGCCACATCGGCACCGAACCGGGCGAGGCCCAGAGCCAGGGCTTCGCCGATGCCGCGGCTGGCACCGGTCACCAGTGCCTTGCGCCCGGCGAGGTCGAAAGTGGCGTCGACGGCGTCGATCATGGTAAACTCCGATGCGAAGGGGAATGCGGTGCGAGGCTGCCGCGGGGCGTCGTTTGGTGCAAGAGGCCGACCAGCTAGCGAAAGTCGCGTTCAGGGGAGGGGACCGTAATGCAGCGCGAACCGGAATGGATCGAGCGGCAGGCGCTGATCGATCTGAACCGGGCCCTGGCCGGCAAGGCGGTGCGGCTCGGCCGGGCGAGCCGGGCGCTGGATGGCGCCTTTATTTCGGCCTTCGGCGCATTGCCGGCGACGGCCATCGTGCTCAACCGGACGATCGGGCTCGGGCTCGACCAGCCGGCGGACGACGCTGCGATCGAGACGATGCTCGCGACCTACAACGAGGCCGGCATCAGCCGCTTCTTCGTCCACCTGCATCCGGAAGCGGGACCAGCCGATCTCGCGGAGCGGCTCAAGGCCAAAGGCCTCGTCGCGGCGCGCGCCTGGGTCAAGTTCAGCCGTGGTCGCGAGCGGCCGCCCGCAGTCTCGACCCGGCTCGAGGTTCGGGAAGCCACGGCCGGCGATGCGCAGGCGCTCGGCCGGATCGCAGCTGCCGCCTTCGATCTCGGGCCCGAGGGCGAAGCGGTGGTCGCATCGCTCGTCGGCCGCCCGAACTGGCACGTCTTCATGACCGCCTGGGAGGGGCGGCCCGCCGGCTGCGGTACGCTCTATGTCGAGGACGGCATCGCCTGGCTCGACTGGGGGGCGACGGCGCCCGACTTTCGTGGTCTCAACGGCCAGTCGGCGCTGCTTCGCCACCGGATCAGCCATGCGCTCGATCTGGGTTGTCGGCTCCTGGTCTCCTGCACCGGCGACGAGGTGCCGGGCGAGCCGCAGATCTCCTATCGCAATCTTGTCAAGATGGGCTTCGCCCCGGCCTACACCCGCCGCAACATGGCGCCGCCGAAGCCGGGGTAAGGCGAGCGGGGCGCGGTCAATCGCCTGCCGCGTCAGCCCTTGCGCCGCAACGCAACAAGCGGCACTTTCTTTCTGTTGCAGAACAAATGTCGAGGAGACGCCGTGCAGCCGATGGTGCGGCTTTCGGGTGTGGGCAAGCGCTTCGGTGAAACGGTCGCGGTCGATGCCGTCTCGCTCGACCTGTTGGCTGGCAAGTTCCTCACCATTCTCGGCCCCTCGGGCTGCGGCAAGACCACGCTGCTCCGCATGATCGCGGGCTTCATTGCGCCCTCGTCGGGCCATATCGAGGTCAATGGCAGCCGGATCGAGGCCGTCCCGCCATGGCGCCGGTCGATCGGCATGGTGTTTCAACGGCTTGCGCTCTTTCCGCATCTTTCCGCCTTCGACAACGTTGCCTATCCTCTGCGCATGCGCCGTTTTGCCCGCTCGGGCATCAAGGAACGGGTCGAGCGCTATCTCGATCTCGTGCGGCTTTCCGGCATGGGCGCGCGTCGGCCGCACGAGCTCTCGGGCGGGCAGCAGCAGCGGGTCGCGATTGCCAGGGCCCTGGTGTTCGAGCCGGACATCCTGCTGCTCGACGAGCCTTTGGCCGCGCTTGATCGAAAGCTCAGGGAGGACATGCAGCTCGAGTTCCGGCGTATTCAGAAGGAGCTCGGGGTCACCACCATCAATGTCACCCACGATCAGCGGGAAGCGCTGGTCATGTCCGACGAGGTCATGGTGATGCACGAGGGCCGTTTGCAGCAGGCAGCGCCACCCGCCGAGACCTATGGCCGGCCTGCCAACCGCTTCGTCGCGGGCTTCTTGGGCCTCACCAATTTTCTCGATGCCACGGTGATCGGCCGCGAGAGTGACCGAGTGGTCGTCCGCATCGGCGATGTCGTTGTCAGGGGCGTGGGCGAGGTGCTGGAAGGTAGCCAGGTCGCAGCGGCCCTGCGCGCGGAGAAGCTGCGTCTGGTCGAACCCGGCCATGCCGCCGAGACGAGCTTTCCGGCGATCGTCACCGAGACCGTGTTCGAGGGCGATCGCATCCTCTATCAGGTGCGCGTGCCGGCACTCGGCGATGCGCTGCTCCAGCTCTTCGATCACGACCCGGCAGGCCATGGCCGCCACGAGCCGGGCGAGCCCGTCACCGTCGGCTGGTCATCGGCTCATCTGCTGCTTTTTTCCGACTGAACAACCAAGAACGGAGGACACCTCGTATGCGCAAGAACCTGCCGATCATCGGCCGCCGCCGCCTGCTGCAGACAGCAGCACTCGGCTCGGCCACCGTCGCCGCCCCCTGGGTCTGGCGCAAAGCCGCGCACGCCCAGGACAAGCCCGCGGAGATCATCGTCCGCGCCTGGGGCGGCGTCTGGGTGGACTCGCTCGACCAGGGCGTGTCGCAGCGCTTCACCGAAGAGACCGGCATCGCCGTGCGCCACGACCTCACCGAGGACAACGAGCTGCAGCCGCGCCTTTGGGCCGCGGTCGACCAGGGCCGGACGCCGCCCATTCACGTCAACTGGGACACCTCGACCAACGCCACCAAGTCGGCGCTGCGGGGCGTGACCGAGGACCTCGGCGACCTCGCCAACCTCGCCGACATGCTGCCCGCCGCACGCCCCGCCGGCTTCGACGGGGTGCCGATGATCAACATGTACTCCTATGTCTACGTGCTCGCCTTTCGCGACGACGCCTTCCCCGACGGCCCGCCCGACAGCTGGACCATCCTGCTCGATGAGCGCTTCAAGGGGCGCGTCGCCCTCTACAATGACGGCATCGGCTTCCACCCCTCGGCCCAGATCGCGGGCGGCGGCAGCTTCGCGGACATCCCGGACAACATGGAGCCGGCCTGGGACTTCATCCGCCAGCTCAAGGAGCAAGAGCCGCTGCTGGGCGAGGACCCGGACTTCACCGCTTGGTTCCAGAACGGCGAGATCGACGTCGCCTGCACCATCCTCTCCAATGCCCGGGCCGCCAGGCAGAACGGCATCCCGGTCTCCTGGACGGTGCCCAAGGAGGGGGCGAAGGTCGACACGGACGCCATGTGGATCCCCAAGGGCCTGCCCGAGAACGAGCTCCACTGGGCCAAGGAATACGTCAACCTGGCGATGAGCCAGGCGGCGCAGCAGGTCTGGATGGACGGCCTCGGCCTGCCCGGTCTGCGCCCCGGCCTGAAGCCGCCCGCCGACCTCGACGGCGATCCGGGCTTCCCCCAGACGCCGGAAGACTTCGCCCGCCTGATCTCCGTGCCCACCCGCGTCCTGGTCGAGCACGAAAGCGACTGGTTCCAGGCCTTCAAGGAGATCATGCAAAGCTGAAGGGCATGGGGGAGACGAGCCTCCCCCATGGACCCCCTCCTGGTGGATGCGCGTCGGCTTGCGCTAGGCCTTCGGCAGTCTTATCTTAGTCAGGGTTAGCTAAGGAGCCTGAGTGATGACGACCGTGAACATGCTGGAGGCCAAGACCAACCTCTCGAAGCTGGTCGAGGCCGTCGAGAGCGGGGCCGAGGCGGAGGTGATCATCGCCCGCAACGGCAAGCCCGCCGCCAAGCTCGTGCCGCTCGATGCACGGCCTCCGCGAAAAATTCGGTTGGGGCTCCACGACGGGGAATTCCCTGACATGAGCCTAGAAGACTTCAATGCTGACGACGAGGAAATCGCCGCGATGTTTTATGGCGACGACGCGTGAGACTGCTGCTGGATACGCATATCGCGATCTGGTCGGTCGGCACTACCCATCGAATCAAGCCGCATGTGCGAGACTTGCTCGACGCGTCGATCAACACGGCCTTCGTGTCCGCCGTCTCGATCTGGGAGATCGCCATCAAGCATTCGCTCGGCAAGCGAAGTGCCCCTCCATTCTCGGCCGACAACGCCATCCGACTCTTCGAAGAAGCCGGCTACAAACTGCTCGATATGACACCCGAGCACGCAGTCCGAGTGGCGTCGCTGCCGAAGCTGCACGGTGATCCGTTCGACCGGCTACTCGTCGCCCAAGCGACGAGTGAGCCGATGTATCTCCTCACTGCCGACCGACGTCTCATCGGCTATGGCCCGACGGTCATTCCGTGCTAGCCCAGCTCGCCCTTCGTCCGGATCACCTTGTGCAGAAGCCCGTACTTGATGGCCTCGTCCGGGAACATCCAGTGGTCGCGGTCGGTGTCCTTGGCGATCCGCTCGTAGTCCTGGCCGGTCTCGAGCGCGAAGATGCGGTTGAGCCGTTCGCGCATCTTGATGATCTGCTCGGCCTGGATGCCGATGTCGGTGGCCGAGCCCATCATCCCGCCCGAGGGCTGGTGCAAGAGGAATCGCGTGTTGGGCAGGCAGAAGCGGTTCTCCTTGGCAGCGCCCACGAAGATCAGGGCACCCGCGGAGGCCACCCAGCCCGTGCCGATCACCCGCACCTTGGGGCCGACGAACTTGAGCATGTCGTAGATCATGTCGCCCGATTCGACATGGCCGCCGGGCGAGCTGACAAAGACGTTGATCCAGTCGTCGCTGTCGGCCGAAAGGGCCAGGAGCTGGGCCGTCACGGCCTTGGCCATCTTGTGCTCGACCTGGCCCGTGATCAAAACGGTCCGGCTCTTGAAGAGCTTCTCCTCGACCATGCCGGCCTTCGGGGCCTCCTCCGGCTTCTTCTCCTCGTCCTCGTCATCGAGCCACATGGGCCAACCACTCCGTTTGCGACCGGCCAGCAGGCCAGCCTTTGACAATGCGTGAGCCCGTACCTAGCGCTCGAGGCGCCGCGCGACAATCGCAACCGACACGCGAGGGCCAGGGCATCGCCATGGCGCTCCTGGACAGCATCGAGGCGGCCCGCGCCGCTCTCTTCCCCAAGGGTGGCGGCCGGCTCACCCCCTGGCTCTTCCTGCTGCCGGCGATCCTGGTCACCGGGCTCCTCGTGATCGGCATCTTCCCGCTCATCGACGCGTCGCTGAAGACCCTCGATCGCGCCACATTCCGCATGGGCGAGACCTGGAGCCTCGCCAACTTCGTCACGCTTTGGGACCGCCCGGTCTACGCGATCCTGGCTTGGCGCACCGTCATGGCAGCCGTCATCGTCACCGGCCTCACCCTCCTGATCGCCTTGCCCTACGCCTGGTTGATGGTCCGCACCCCCCGGCCCTGGCTGAAGAAGCTGCTCCTGGTCTCCCTCTTCCTCCCCTTCTTCATCGGCCAGGTCGTGCGCGCCTATGGCTGGCTCATCGTCCTGGGCCAGCAGGGCCTGATGAACACCACGCTCACCTGGCTCGGCCTGCCAACGATCGGAGTCCTCTACACTTTCCCGGGCGTCGTCCTCGGCCTCGTCCAGTACATGCTGCCCTTTGCCGTCCTGATGCTCGCCCCCGCCTTCACCGCTGTCTCAGAAGAAGTCGAACTCGCCTCGAGCAGCCTCGGCGCCACCCCGGCCCGCACCTTCGCGCACATCGTCCTGCCGCTGGTCAAGCCCGGCTTGGTGGCCGCCGCGGTCGTCGTCTTCACCCTCACGCTCACCGATTTCGCCATGCCGGCGATCATGGGCGGCGGGCGCAACGATTTCCTCGCCAACGGCATCTATGACGCATTCTTCCGCCTCTCCGATCCCGGCCTCGGCGGTGCCTTGGCCATCGTTTTGACCCTGCTCGGCACCACCATAGCCGGCATCATGCTGGCCCTTTTCGGCCTCGGCACGCTCGGCTATGTTGCCAGGAATCAGCGATGAAGAGTAAAGCATGTGGGGGAAATGATTTCCCCCACGCCCCCTCGGGACTTTGCACCGGCGCTCGTCTCGACCACCAACCCGAAGTAACGGAGGGGCGCGGGGAGGCGCTGCCTCCCCGCATCTACTTTTCATGAAGCGCTCACCCTTTACCATCCTGCTCCTGGCCGTGGTCGTCTTCGACCTCGTCTTCCTGGCCCTGCCCAACGTCGTGATCGTCATCATCTCGTTCACCGCGGGCAACATGGTGGCCTTCCCGCCCGAGGGCTTCTCGCTCCGCTGGTACGAGGCCCTCCTGACCCGCCCCGAGTTCATGGCGGCCTTGCAGCGCTCGCTCTGGGTGGGCGTCGTCTGCACGGCCCTCGCGGTCCCTGCCGGCACGCTCGCGGCCCTGGCGCTCGCCCGCTTCCGGATCCGCTTTCCGACCGGCCTCCAGCTCTACCTCCTCCTCCCCTTCACTATCCCACTGGTCGTCTCCGGCATTGCCCTGATGCTGCTCTTCGGCCGAGCCGGGCTTCTGGGCTCGGTCTGGCCGATCGGTATCGCGGCCTGCGTCATCAACCTCCCCTTCATGATCTGGGCCGTGGCGGCGTCGGTGAACCACCTCGACCCCGACCTCGAGAACGCGGCGATGAACTGCGGGGCACCGCCGACGCACACCTTCTTCACCGTCACCCTGCCGGCGGTGGCACCCGGCATCCTGACCGGGGCGCTGATCATGTTCATCCTCGCGGTCAACGAGTTCCTGGTCAGCCTGATGCTGGTCGATGCCCGAATCGTCACCCTGCCGGTGCTGGTCTACAACGCCATCCGCAACATCATCACCCCCGACCTTGCCGCCGTGTCGGTCGTCTATCTCTTGATCGCGGTGGCCGCGATCTGGCTCCTCGACCGGCTGGTCGGCCTCGACATCCTCCTCAAGTCCAAGCGGAACTGACATGATCAATCTCTTCGAGCTCGAGAAGCTCTCCCCGGCCGAGCGCGCCGCCCTGCTCGAGCGCACCGAGGCCGACCTCTCGTCCTTCATGGAGCCGGTGGCCCGCATCGTGGCCCAGGTCCGCGAGGGGGGCGACCGGGCGGTGGTCGAGCTCGCCAAGGGAATCGATCGGATCAGCCTCGATCCGGCAAGGCTGGAAGCCACGCCCGAGGAGTTCGAGGCGGCCGAGAAGTCCCTGGCCCAGGACGTCAAGGACGCGATCCGCTATGCCATCGACAACATCCGGCGCTTCCACGAACGGCAGAAGCCCGAAGAGATGTGGATCATGGAGATCCGCCCCGGCGCCTTTGCCGGCGAGCGCTGGACGCCGATCGGCTCGGTCGCCTGCTACGTGCCCCGTGGCAAGGGCGCCTTCCCATCCGTGATGATGATGACCACCGTTCCGGCCGTGGTGGCCGGGGTCAAGGAGATCATCGTCCTCACCCCGCCCACACCCGAGGGCGGCATCGACGCCGCCTCGCTCTTCGCCGCCAAGCAAGCCGGGGTCAGCCGCGTCTTTCGTGTCGGCGGGGCCGTTGCCGTGGCGGCCGCCGCCTTCGGCACCGAGAGCGTGCCCCGGGTCGCCAAGATCGTCGGCCCCGGCAGCCCCTGGGTCGTTGCCGCCAAGCGCCATCTCGCGGACAAGATCGACACCGGCCTGCCGGCGGGCCCATCTGAGTCCATCGTCCTGGCGGATGCCACCGCCAACCCCGACATCGCAGCCTTGGACCTCCTGATCGAGGCCGAGCACGGTGCGGACAGCAGTGCCTATCTCGTCACCGACAGCCGCGAGATCGCCGAGCGGGCCATGGCCCGCCTGCCGGAGTTGATCGCCAATCTCGGGTCCGAGCGGCAGAACTACGTCCACGCTGTCCTTGGCGGTAAATGCGGGGGTGTCGTCCTCGCCCCCTCGTGGGAGGAAGCGGTTCGCTTCACCAACGACTATGCCCCGGAGCATCTCGGCATCCTTTCGGCCGAGCCCTGGCAGCATCTGGGCTCGATCACCGATGCGGGCGAGATCCTCCTGGGCGAGAACAC
>DAIRDJ010000145.1:0-11718 GCA_036796215.1 Geminicoccaceae bacterium | reverse complement strand
GGCGAGCGGGAACGGGCGGCACGGTTGCGCGAGCGGATCGCCGATCTCCGCTGCGGCTGCCGGCGGTTGCGCGACATGGCAGCATGAGGGTGCTGGGCGGCATGAGGGCGCTGGTTCTCGCCTGCCTGCTGATCCTGTCTACCGCCGCGGCCGCCGACGCCCGCCGAATCGTCTCGATCGGCGGGGCAGTGACCGAGATCGCCTTCGCGCTCGGCGCCGCTGACGAGATCGTCGCGGTCGACGCCACCAGCCTCTGGCCGCCCGAGGCACGAGACCTGCCGAATGTCGGCTATATGCGTCGGCTCTCGGCCGAGCCGATCCTGGCGCTGAGCCCCGATCTGGTCCTGGCCAGCGCCGGCAGTGGACCGGGCCCGGTGCTCGAACAGTTAGAAGCTGCCGGCATCGCGGTCGAGACGATCCCCGACGAGCCATCGATCGCGGGCATCTACGGCAAGGTCGAAGCGGTCGCCCGAGCGCTCGGCCGCGAGGCGGAAGGTGAGCGGCTGCAGGCCGAGATCGCCGCCGCCTTCGCCGCCGCCGAACGTGCCGTCGCCGCGGTCGAGCCCAGCCCGCGCGTGCTCTTCATCATCAGCATGGGACGCGGCGCGCCGCAGGCGGCCGGGCACGACACCGCTGCGGATGCGATCATTCGGCTCGCAGGCGGCACCAACGCCGTCACCGGCTATGCCGGCTACCGCCCCTTGAACCCGGAAGCGGCGATCGCCGCCGCCCCCGACCTGATCCTCGCCATGACGCAAACGGTGGAAGCCCTGGGCGGGTCCGCCACACTTCTCGCCCGGCCGGAAATCAGGCTGACGCCGGCGGGCGAGGCCGGCCGTCTTATCGCCCTCGACGGGCTCCTGCTGCTGGGCTTCGGCCCGCGCACGCCCCAAGCGGTGCGGGAGCTCGCGGACTCGCTCGCCAGGATTGCCGAGACGAAGCCGATGGGCGACGGATGACGCCCACCACCCTGGTTGCCGGCGAACGGCCGACCCGAGCCGCCCTGATCGTTCCGGGCCTCGTCCTGATCGCCGCCCTGGTGGTACTCCTCGGCCTCGGCTCCGGGGCGGTGGCGATCGCCCCTAGCGAGGTCCTCTCGATTCTCCGGCACTGGCCGTCCGGGACGGTCGACCCGGCGCTCGCCCGGGAAGCCATCGTGCTGGTCGAGATCCGCCTGCCGCGGCTGCTCGCCGGCTTCGCCATCGGGGCGGCGATCGCCATCGCCGGCGCCGGCATGCAGGGCCTCTTTCGCAATCCCTTGGCCGATCCGGGCCTGATCGGCATCTCGAGCGGCGCCGCTGTGGCGGCGGTCGGCTTCATTGTCGTCGTCGGCCCCTGGCTCGCGGGCACGGCGCCCGAGCTCATGCGCTTCGGCCTGCCGGTCGCGGCCTTCACCGGCGGGCTCGTCGTCACCGCGCTGATCGTCGCCATCGCCTCCAAGAACGGCACGATCGACGTCGCCATGCTGCTCCTCGGCGGCATCGCCATCAACGCGCTCGCAGGGGCGCTGATCGGTGTCCTGGTCTTCATGAGCGACGATCAGCAGCTGCGCGAGGCGACCTTCTGGATGATGGGCTCGCTCGCCGCGATCACCTGGCCGGCCCTGCTGCAGACCCTGCCGCTCCTCGTCCTGCCGCTCCTCACGATCCCTTATGCCGCCCGGGCGCTCAACGCCCTCTTGCTCGGCGAGGCCGACGCGCGGCTCCTGGGCTTTGCCGTCGAGCGGACCAAAGCACTGGTCGTCGTCGTCACCGCGCTCGCGATCGGCGCCGGTGTCGCGATCTCCGGCATGATCGGTTTCATCGGCCTCGTCGCCCCGCATCTGGCCAGGCTCTTGGTCGGTGTCGATCACCGGCGGATGCTGCCGGTCTCGGCGCTGCTCGGCGGCACGCTCCTGGTCGGTGCCGACCTCGTGGCCCGGCTCGTCGTGCTGCCCGCCGAACTGCCGATCGGCATCGTCACGGCCCTCGTCGGCAGCCCGTTCTTTCTCTGGATGCTGCAGCGACGGCTGCGGCAGACCGCCTTTTGAAGGTCGGGCAGCGATGCTGAGCGCCACGGCCGTCGAGGTCGAACGCCAGGGCCGGCGCATCCTCGGCCCGGTCAGCCTAGAGCTGCACCCGGGCGAGGTGACGGTGCTCGTGGGTCCCAATGGTGCGGGCAAATCGACCCTGCTCGAGGTTCTGGCCGGCATGATCCGCCCAGATCGAGGCAGCGTGGCACTCGCCGGCCGACCGCTCGCGGCTTGGCCGCCTCGCGACCTCGCCCGCCGCCGGGCGGTGCTTCGGCAGCACCACGACCTCGCCTTCGCCTTCACTGCCGAGGAGGTGGTGGCGCTGGGCCGCAGCCCGCATCACGGCCGCTACCGTTCGGCGATCGAAACAAGGCTGATCGGCGACGCCATGGCGCGAACGGGTGTGGCCGAGCTCGCCCTACGCAGCTACCCGACTCTTTCCGGCGGCGAGCGCCAGCGCGTGCAGTTCGCCCGGGCGCTCGCCCAGCTGGCGACCCCCGAGGGCCTGGTCGAGGGCGCCATCCTGCTGCTCGACGAGCCCAGCGCCAGCCTCGATCCGGCGCATCAGGAACGGCTCTTCGTGATCGCGAGGCGTCTCGCCCGGTCTTCGGTCCTGGTCGCAGCCGTGGTCCACGATCTCAATCTTGCAGCCCTCGTGGCCGACCGGATCATCATGCTGGACCGAGCCCGGGTCGTCGCCGACGGCCCGCCCGAGGCCGTGCTCACCGCCGAACGCATCGAGGCTGTCTTCGGCATTGCAGTCGACGTGCTCCGCCATCCGGTGAGCGGCCGGCCACTTCTGGCCTCCAGGCTCGGCGCCGAAAAACGACAACCTCCAATCGAAGAGGTGGCATGACCATGAAACAGGGACAGCGTCTGAAACTTTGGGAAGTGAGGAACGGGGCGCACTGCTCGGTGATCGGCACCTGCCTCGCCCCCGCCGACGTCAAGGCGGTACTGCGCAAGGCCAAATTGCAGTGCGAGCCAGGGGCCCCGGAGTACGAAGTGCACGGCTTTCTCGTCAACGAGGCGGCAAGGCAGGGGCCGGTCGGCCGGATCATCGACGCCTGTCTCGACAAGAAGTATGCCGGGGCCATCCGCCAGAGCCTCAGGCTCGAGGGTGAGGACGCCATCCTCGCCTATTGGCAGGAGGCCTGTAGGCGTGGGGCGATCGCCGGTCCCTACTGGGCGCTGCAGACATTGCCCGACCTGCCGCAGAAGCTGTCCAACCGCATTTTCGGCGATGTCCACATGCTCGGCCACTTCATGGCCGGTGCCAGCCGCGAGCAGCAGGCGGCACTCTGGGCGGCCCTGCAGCGTAACCAAGAGCTGGAGCAGCGGCTGCAGAAGGCGCGGACCCGTGCCGAGGAAAAGGATCTGGCCCAGCGCGCCCGGATCGACGTCCTCGAGCGCGAGCTGGCTTCGGCCCGGGCGGCCACCGCGACATCCATCACGCCGATGCCGGCGCGCAACGATGCCAGCGCCCGGCAGGATCGTCGACTGGCCAAGCAGGGACGCCGGATCGCCGCCCTGCGCGAGCAGGTCACTCGGTTGCAGGCGACCAACGGCAGTCTGAGGGCAACCCTCGCCGAACGCGACCGGCTGCCACCGCTGCCCTCGAGGCTTGCCGATCTCGCCCGCCACCAGCCGCCGGAGCGCCCGGCCGCCTGCCGTGTCGCGATGCTGCGCTCGCTCCTCTATGTCGGCGGCCGGCCGAGTGCGCTACCGTTTCTGCGGGCCGATGCCGCCCGGATCGACGCAGAACTCCTGCACCACGACGGTGGCATCGAGGAGAACGTCACCCGGCTCGACGAGCTGGTCCCGCAGGCCGATGTCGTGTTCTGCCCGGTCGACTGCGTCAGCCACGGGGCGAGCCTGCGCGCCCGCGCCCTCTGCCGCCGCCACGCCAAGCCCTTCGTGCCGCTCAGAAGTGCCAGTGCGTCCTGCTTCAGGCGCGGTATCGACCAGCTAATCCCGCAACTCTCGACCGAGGAAGACACCTCATGTTCATCGCGATGAACCGTTTTCGCGTCCGCCACGGCGAGGAGAACCGCTTCGAGACAATCTGGCGCAATCGTGAGACCAGGCTGACCGACACCGCCGGTTTCCAATCGTTCCACCTGTTGCGCGGCCCGATCCTGGATGATCACACCCTCTTCGCCTCGCACACCGTCTGGGCCTCGCGCGACGCCTTCATCGCCTGGACCCGCAGCGACGCCTTCCGCAACGCCCATCGCGATGCCGGCGACCACAAGGGCCTATATCTCGGCCACCCGGAGTTCGAGGGCTTCGAGGTGGTCGATGGTGCATGACAAGACGTGGCGAGCCGCGGCCGCGCGCCACGCCCGCTGATCGTCAGCCGCCGCTTGCCGAACGTAACGTTATCTTATAACGCAAGCGTCGTTGCTCTCGACAGGAGGACCCGACCATGCACACACGTGTGCGAAACCTCATCGCTGCTGTTCTCTCGCTCGGTGTCGCGATGCCCGCGATCGCCCAGGCCGCCGACACGCTCGCCGTGGTGGCACCGTTCGAAGTCCTCTCGGCCGAGCCGTCGACCAGTGGCCACATCTTCACCCGGATGGGCATCGCCGAGACGCTGGTGGATGCCGACCCCGAGGGCAATCTGCTCGCTGGTCTGGCGACGGCGTGGAGCGTCGCCGAGGACGGCCTGACCTGGCGTTTCACACTGCGCGAGGGTGTGGTGTTCCATGACGGCACGTCGCTCGGGGCCGAGGCCGCGGCCAATGCGCTCGAGATCGCGCGCGGCAAGCCCGGGCCGATCGCCGGGCTGCCGATCGCCGATATCGGGGCCGATGGCGACGCCCTGGTCGTCGCGCTGACCGAGCCGGTCGCGGCATTGCCTGCCTTTCTTGCTGAATCGCGCACCCAGATCCTGGCACCCGCCGCCTACGGGCCGGATGGCACGGCCAGCAGCATAATCGGCACCGGCCCCTATCGACTGACCGACTTCAGCCCGCCATTGGCCCTCTCGGCGACCGCCTTCGCGGATTACTGGGGGGCACAGCCTAATGTGCCGAATGTCGGCTATGCGGCCGTGGGCCGAGCCGAGACCCGAGCGCTGATGGCGGAATCGGGTGACGCGCATGTCGTCTTCAACCTCGATCCGGCAAGCGTGACGCGGCTCGAGCAGTCCGAAGCCGTGACGGTGCTCTCGGTGGCGATTCCCAGGGCACTGCTCTTGAAGGTCAACGCGGCGCATCCGTTCCTGGCGGAGCCGCGGGCCCGGCTGGCCCTTAGCCTCGCCATCGACCGCACTGGCATCGCCCGTGCCGTTCTGCGCTATCCGGAAGGTGCTGATCAGCTCTTCCCGCCGGCGATCGGCGCCTGGCACAACGCCGAGCTCGCACCGCTGGACCACGATCTGGAGGCAGCACGGGCCTTGCTGGCCGAGCTGGGCTGGACCCCTGGCGCCGACGGCATTCTCAAGCGCGCGGGCGAGCCCTTCGCCCTGACCCTGACGACGTATCCCGACCGCCCGGAGCTGCCGCTGGTGGCCGCCGTCCTGGAGCAGCAATTCAGGGCCATCGGCATCGACTTGACCATCAACAGCACCAATTCGTCGGAAATCCCAGCGGGCCATCAAGACGGCTCGCTGGAGATCGCCCTTCTGGCGCGCAATTTCGCGCTGATCCCCGATCCGATCGGCACCATCCTCTCGGACTTTGCGCCCACGGGCGATTGGGGTGCGATGGGCTGGGAGAATGCCGAGATCGTCGAGCTGGCGCAGGCGCTGGCCCGCGGGCAAGGGGGCGAGGCCGAGCGCGCGCGGATCACCGAGATCCTGCAGGACGAGCTGCCGGTTATCCCGATCGCCTGGTACCAGCAGACCCTGGCCGTGGCGCGCGATGTCGAGGGTGCGGTGATCGATCCGTGGGAGCGTGATTTCGGTCTGGCAGGGCTGCGGTTCGCGAAGTGAACGCGCTCGCGACACGGCTGGTTCAGGCGGTCACGGTGGCAATCCTGGTCGGGGTCGCCACCTTTGCAATGATGCGCAGCCTGCCCGGTGACGCTGCCTATCGCATCGCCGCCGGACGCTACGGCTACGACCATGTCGACGCCGCGGCCGCAGAGGCGGTGCGCGCCGAGCTGGGGCTCGGCGGCCACTGGTTTCCGGCACTGCTGCAATGGCTGGGTGACCTGCTCCGGCTCGATTTCGGCGTGTCGCTGGTCTCGGGCCAGCCGGTCATCGAGGAGATCGCGCATCAGCTGGGAGCGTCGCTGTGGCTCGCCCTGGCGGCGGTGGGGCTCTCGCTGCTGATCGGCCCGCCGCTCGGCATCCTGGCCGGACTCAGGCCCGGCGGCTGGCTAGACCGCGTGTTGCTGGTGGTCTCGACAGGGTTCAAGTCGGTGCCGCAATTCTTGATGGCGCTGATCTTGATCCTGATCCTCGCGGTGCAGCTGCGCTGGCTGCCCGCCGCCGGCTACGGACGGGTCGAGCATTTCGTCCTGCCGGCTTTGGCCCTGGCGCTGGGATTGGCTGCGGTCAACGCGCGCATCGCCCGTGACGCCATGGCGCGGATCGCCGCCATGCCCTTCTACCACTTTGCCGAGTGGAAGGGGTTGTCGCGCCGGCAGGTGCTGTGGCGGCACGGGCTGCGCAACGTTTCGGTGCCGCTCTTGACCTATCTTGGGCTGCAGTTCGTCACCCTGGTCGAAGGCGTCGTCGTGATCGAGTCGATCGTCGGCTGGCCGGGGATCGGGCATGCGCTGGTGCATGCGGTCTTTGCCCGTGATGTGCCGATGGTCCAGGGCACGGCATTGGTGCTCGGGCTCGGCTTCGTGGTGGTCAATGCGGCCATCGATCTGGCCGTGCGCCGGATCGACCCGCGCACCATCGATCCGCGGACCAGGGCGTGACCGGCATGCTCCTGGAGTTGCCGCGCCAGCCGGCACCGGCGGCGCAGCTCGCGGGCGGGGTGATCGTGGCACTGGTCGCAGCCCTGGCATTGCTCGGGCCGCTGATCGTGCCGGGCGATCCCTTCGCGCAGACCCTGGCGAAGTCGCTGGCCGGGCCCGAGCCCGCGGCACCGTTGGGCTACGATCATCTCGGCCGGTCGATCTTTCACCGCTTGGCGCACGCCTTGCGCCTTTCGCCGGCGATCGCCCTTGCTGCGGTAGCCACCGCCGGGGCTGCGGGGCTCGTGCTCGGCACGCTGGCGGCAGCACGCGGCGGCTGGGTCGAGCGGCTGCTGGTCATCCTCGCCGATGCGCTGCTGGCACTCCCCGGCCTCTTGCTGGTGCTGATCGTTCTCGCCATCATGCCGGGCACGGCCACAGGATTCTGGGCCGGGCTGTCGATGGTCCTCTGGGTCGAGTTCTTCCGCCTGACCCGGGCAGCGACGCGCTCGGTCCTGGCCTCCCCCGCGGTCGAAGCCTCGCGCCTCTTGGGCTTCGGCTGGCCTTATGTCTTCCGCACGCATCTCTGGCCCGAGATCGCGCCGATGATGCTGACGGTGGCGGCATTCGGCACGGGCACGGCGATCATGGCCATCGCCGCACTCAGCTTCGTCAGCGTCGGCATGCGCCCGCCCACGCCAGAGCTTGGCCTGATGATGGTCGAATTGCTGCCTTACTGGCGCGAGGCACCGATGGCGTTGCTGGCCCCGGTCATCGCGACCTTCGCCCTGCTTTTGGGCCTCACGCTCCTTGCCGGGAGCCGCCCCTCATGAACGTGCTGGAGGCGCGCGGTATCGGCGTTCGGGACGGGACCAACCTGCTGGTGGCGTCGGTCTCGCTGACGCTCGAGCCCGGCGAGCCGCTGGTGGTCGTTGGCGAGACCGGCTCGGGCAAGAGCCTGCTGGCACAGGCGATCATGGGCACGCTGCCCGCGGGCCTCGAGGCCGAAGGCGAGGTCGCACTCGGCGGCCACATCCGGCAGGCCTCGGCACCCGCGACGTTCCGTGGGCTCTGGGGGCGCGAAATCGCGGTCTTGCCGCAAGAGCCCTGGCTGTCGCTCGACCCGCTGATGCAGGCAGCACCGCAGGTCGCGGACGGGCACCGGCTGGTGCGCGGCCTGCCCCGATCCGCCGCACGGAAACGGGCGATGGCAGACCTTTCCGCACTGGGCCTCGCCGGTGCGGAGCATCGCTACCCCCACGAGCTGTCGGGCGGCATGGCGCAGCGGGTGGCCATCGTCGCGGCGCGCGCCGGCGGGGCCAGAATCGTGATCGCCGACGAGCCGACCAAGGGGCTCGATGCCCAGCGGCGCGACGAGGTGGCGGCCCTGCTCCTGGGCGAGATGGCGGGTGGCGGCGGACTCTTGGTCATCACCCACGACCTCGCCCTCGCCCGAATGGTCGGCGGCCGGCTGATCGTGCTGCGCGAGGGGAACGTGGTCGAAACCGGGCCGGTCGCCGAGGTCTTCGCCGCACCCCGAGCAAGCTACACGCGCGAGCTGATCGCGGCCGATCCCCGGACTTGGCCGCGGCGCGCCCGGCTTTCGGTCGATGGCGAGCCGGTGGTCGCCGTCCGAGACCTGACCCTGTCGCGGGGCGGCCGGCGGCTGGTCTCGGCGCTGAACCTGACGGCCCATGCCGGCTGCATTGTCGGCATCACCGGCCCTTCGGGCTGCGGCAAATCGAGCCTGGGTGATGCCATGCTCGGCCTCTTGCGCCCCGATGCGGGCCAAGTCGTCCGTGCACCAGGGCTCGCAGCGACCGCCCTGCAGAAGCTCTATCAGGACCCGGTCGCGGCCTTTCCGCCCCGTCGCAGCCTCGGCGCCACGTTGGCGGACGTGGCCCGGCGCCACCGCGCGCCAGCAGAGCGGATCGACGAGCTCCTCGCCCGTCTGCAGCTCGAGCCGGTGCTGCTGCGGCGGCGGCCCGGCGCGGTATCGGGCGGCGAGCTCCAGCGTCTCGCACTGCTGCGCATCATGCTGGCCCGCCCGCGCTTTCTCTTCGCCGACGAGCCCACGTCGCGCCTCGATCCGATCACCCAACGCGACGTGATCCGGCTCATCGCCGGCGTAGCCACCGAGGAGGGGGTGGCCGTGGCGTTGGTCAGCCATGATCAGGCCCTGATCGCGAGCACCGCCGACACAGTGTGCGACCTCGGCGACGCCACGCGACCCGACGCCGAGTCCTCGAATACCAGCACAGCAGCCACGCCCGCGCAGAATGAAGTCTACCGAGAGTCCGCGGGTTCGGCTCTGACATAGGGGTAGCGCAAATGCCCTAATGAGCAGAGTGTATGGACGTTAGCGCGCGGGTTGGGCGCCGCACGAACTTTGGCACTGTTGCCTAACGCCGAACCGCCCGCCTGAGCCCTTTCATGACGGCCATGGCGAAGAGGGCATCGGTCGTCGAGGACGGCCTTTCACGTCTCGGCCTGCTGCACATGGTTGCGATTGATGTCCAGAACGCCCTGCCGGTTGCGCCGATGGCATCCAAGGGCACTGCTGCGTCGCAGCTACTACCGCGCTGCAGCAGCTTGTCGACGGCCACAATCTGGAGTGCCGGGCACCCGATCGCGACCGTGATCGCCTATGGCCTGCCGTGTGCTGTCGCCGCGCGGGTCTCCTGCAGCCAGCCGAGCACGCGCCTTCGGTGCGCGTCGCCCCGCTGGGCGACGAAGCGGCTGGTGTGCGGGTCGCGGTCGTCGGCCAGCGCCTGGAGCCTGGCGGTGATGAAGGCGGGGGTGAGCGCGAGACCGCAATCCACCTCGATGCAGCGGCGCCAGGCGGCGTAGGTGTCAGGCACCGGGTTCTGCGCGTTCACCGGTGCGGGCCCTCGTCGATCGAGAGCACGAGCCGGTGCCGGCCGGTGCCGGCGATCGGTGGGGAGCGGTGCGGGCAGCCGGGGCTGCCGGGCCAGAGCGAGCCCTTGAAGAGGGCCACGGCACCGTCGGGCAGGCGGCGGATGCGCTCGTCGGGGGCGGCGGTGACGTCGAGCCAGTCGGTGCCGGGGCCGATATAGGTGGTGAGCAGGCGCAGGCGGATGCGGTCGACGTGGAACAGCGAGCAGGCGTCGGTGGTGACGGTCTCGAGCCTGATCCGCACCCGGGTCAGACGCTGGAGCCGGGCGTAGAGTTTTGCGAGCTCGGCGATGTCGGTGCGCAGTGCCGGGGTGGCGGCGGTGTGCGGTGCCAGCCTGGTGTCGAGCTCGGCGAGGGTCACACTCTCCAGGCGAAAGGCCGGCAGCTGGTCGAGCGATAATGTTGCAACCTCTTGATATACATCCGCTTTCGCAGGTCTATTCCAAATGACGAGATCGATTTCCGACTGGTGGATGGCCGCCAAATCGGCGGCCGTTTCGACCATGCGGGCTCTGGCTTTCGCGGCCTTTTCGGGGCGTTCCGCGAGCGCCGTCATCAGGCGTCCACCCGGCTCTGCACGGGCCGCTCGCGCCAGAGCGGGAAGGGGTCGGGAAAGCGGCGCCAGGCGTCAGGGCCCTGGGCGATTTCGGCCGGGGTCAAAAGGCAGGCTTCGAGCCAGAGGCGGAGCTGCAGGGGATCGATGTTCTGGCCGATGAAGACGAGCTCCTGGCGGCGGTCGGCCCAGGTCTGGTCCCAGTTTTCGGCGATCTGGTGCCGGGTGGCGCGGTCCTCGGGCCACTGGTCCTCGGGCACGGCGGCGTACCAGTAGCCCATGTGCTGGTGGCGCATGATGGCCCCCGCCATCGAGAGCTCGCCCACGTGATCGGGGCGGGATGCCAGCCAGAAGAAGCCCTTGGCCCGGATCACCCCCGGCCAGTCGCTGTCGAGAAACCGGCGCAAGCGCTCGGGGTGGAAGGGCCGGCGCTCCTTGAAGGTGAAGCTCGAGATGCCGTATTCCTCGGTTTCCGGCACGTGGTCCTGAAAGCCGTAAAGCTCCTGGACCCAGCCCGGAAAGCGCTGGGCGCGCTCGAGGTCGAAGCGGCCGGTGCCGACGATCTCGGCCACTGGCACCCGGCCGAAATCGGCCTCGACCACTTGCGCCACCGGGTTCAGGCTCTTGATGATGGCCCTGGCATCGGCCAGCTGCCGCGGGGTCGCGTCGCCCACCTTGTTGAGGACGATGGTGTCGGCGAACTCGATCTGCTCGACCAGGAGATCGACCACGGTGCGGGTGTCGTCCTCGCCCAGGCTCTGGCCGCGCATCGCCAGGAAGTCGTGGCTGCCGAAATCGGCGGTGAGGTTGATGGCGTCGACCACGGTGACCATGCTGTCGATCCGGGCCACGTCGGCGAGCGAGAAGCCGGCCTCGTCGCGGAAGTCGAAGGTGGTGGCGACCGGCAAGGGCTCGCTGATGCCGGTGGATTCGATCAGCAGGTGATCGAAGCGGCCGTCCCTGGCGAGGGATGTGACTTCCTTCAGCAGATCGTCACGAAGGGTGCAGCAGATGCAGCCATTGGTCATCTCGACCAGCCGCTCCTCGGTGCGCGACAGATTGGCGCCGCCGCGCTCGACCAGGGCGGCGTCGATATTGACCTCGCTCATGTCGTTGACGATGACCGCGACCTTCTTGCCCTCGCGATTGTTCAGCACGTGGTTCAAGAGTGTGGTCTTGCCGGCCCCGAGAAAGCCGGAGAGCACGGTGACGGGAAGCGGGCGTGGCGGCATGGCGGGCATCCGGGTTCGCGGGCGGGTTCGCGGGTTTGACAAGGTCGAGTTATATTATAACATTATGCATGGCAACCACCCCGAGTGCGGCAGAGGTACCAGAGGTTGAGCGTTGATCCCGATCCAGCACGGCAGCTGCCGATCAC
>DAIRDJ010000144.1:0-11724 GCA_036796215.1 Geminicoccaceae bacterium | reverse complement strand
TTCACGCCCATCTACTATCCCTAGTGGGTGTCTGCGTCAACCGGATAGGCAAGGATTAAACCAAGCGACATATATGGCGAGCCTAGTCTTGCGGGTCCGATCTCAAATGTTTGGTCGCAAACCAGCGAACGACCCCCACCACGCACCAGCGCCCCGCCGCCGGAATTCGCTCCGGCCCGAAGTCCCGGTGGGTGCAGGGAGGATCATCCTCCCTGCCGTCCTTCCTTCGCTGCTCGAGCCCCGCTCAGGCGCTCTCCTTGAACCGCTCGGCCTCGTCGAAGGCGACCGAGACCAGCTTGGAGACGCCGCGCTCGGCCATGGTGACACCGAAGAGGCGATGCATCCGCGCCATGGTCAAGGGATGATGGGTGACGACCAGGAACCGTGTCCGCGTCTCCTTGGCCATCTCCTCCAAAAGGTCGGCGAAACGCTCGACATTGGCGTCATCGAGGGCGGCGTCGACCTCGTCGAGGACGCAGAGCGGCGAGGGTTGGGTGAGGAAGAAGGCGAAGACCAGGGCGAGGGCCGTCAGGCTCTTCTCGCCGCCGGAGAGGAGGCGGATGTTCTGCAGCTTCTTGCCCGGCGGCATCGCCTCGAGCTCGAGCCCGGCGTGCAGCGGGTCCTCCATGTTGACGAGGCGCAGATGCGCCTTGCCGCCGCCGAACAGGCGCTGGAAGAGATGGCGGAAATGCCGGTCGACGTCGTCGAAGACGGCCTCGAGCCGGCTCCGGGCCTCGCGATTGAGCGTGGCGATCGCCCGTCGCAGACGCTCGACCGCGGCCTCGAGCTCGGCGGCCTCGTGCTCCAGCCGCTCGATCTCGGCAGCGAGCTCGGCGCACTCGATCGAGGCGCGGAGATTGACGGCACCCAGCCGCTCGCGGCTCACCTTCAGCTTGTCGAGCCGGGCCTCGAGGGCCGAAGGCTGCTCGCTCTCGAGGGCACGGGTGATCTCGGGATCGTTGACCGCGGCGAGCACGGCGTCGATCGGCTGGCCGAGGCGGCGCATTGTCTCGCGTTCGAGCTCGGCTTGTGCCTCGCTTTGGCGTGCCCGCTCGGCCTCGGCGAGGGCGAGGCGCTCCTTGGCCTCGGCGAGGGTGGCCTCGGCCCGGCGGCGCTCGGCCTCGAGCCGCTCGAGCTCGGCCTCGGCCACCGCCAGGGTGTGCGAGGCCGCCTGCGCTGCCGCCTCGGCCCGCTCGAGCTCCTGGCCGAGCGTGGTGCTGCGCGCACCGTCGAGGGCTGCGGCAGCGCTTGCGACCTCGGCCTCGAGGCCAGCGAGCCTGGCCGTCGCCGCCTCCCGCTCGCGCATCCGCTCGGCCAGATCGGCGGCGAGACGGGCGGATTCGTCGCCGAGATCGGCGAGGCGGCCAAGGGCGCCGTGCCGCTCGGCCTCGACCGCCACGGCGCGGCCGCGGAGCGCCTCGGCCGCGGTCACGGCCGCCGCCGCCCGCGCCTCCAGCGCCCGGCGCGCGGTCAGGGCTTGGTCGAGGGCCGTGCCACCTGCGGCGATCGCGGCGTCGAGCGCTTCGAGCTCGGCGCGCAGCTGGGCTTCCTCGGCGATCAGCCCGCCCGTTGCCTCCTGTCGGTGGCTCTTGCGCAGGGCCGCCTCCGACGCGCGCCGCTCGAAGAACAGCCGGGCGGCCATCGCCTCCTGGGCGAGCTGTCGCTCGGTGGCTTCGGCGTCGGCGAGTGCCTTGGCCATCGCAGCACGGGCAGCCTCGGCCGCCTCGAGGGTCTGGGCCGCCGCCGTGGCCCGCTCCTCGGCCGTGTGCAGGGCGGTCCGGGCTGCCTCGATCTCGGTGTCGAGCCCGGCCATGGCCTCGCTCGCCAGCGCCGCCTCGATCGTGGCCAGGGCGGTTTCGTGCTCGTCCCGCTCGGCGGCGAGGCGGGCCCCGGCCGCGGCCAGCCGCTCCCCTTCGACCCGGCGCCGCTCGGCCGCCTCGCGGGCCGCTTCCAGCGCCCGGGCGTCGCGCTCGATCCGGGCAACCAGCTCGGCCCGCTCGCTGCCGCGGGCCGCAGCCTCGCTCGCGGCCGTGTCCAGCGCTGCCCTGGCCGCTTCGAGCGTCCGCCCGGCCTCGGTCTCGGCCGTCTCGAGCTCGTGCAGCCGGACCGCGATCGCCTGGGCGCGCTGTCGCTGGGCCAGTTTCCTCGCGATCGGATCATCGGTTTCTACACCGCGCACGAAGCCGTCCCAGCGCCAGAGCCCACCGTCGCGGGTCACCAGCCGCTGGCCCTGGGCGAGCGCCGGCTGCAGCCGCCTTGCGGTCGCGGCATCGGCCACCACGCCGATCTGGGCGAGGCGGCGGGCCAGGGCCGGCGCACCCTTTACCTCCGCGGCAAGGCTGGCAATCCCGGCGGGCAGGGGTGCGGGTGCGGCGCGGCTCGCCTCGCCCTGCCAGTGGGCCGCGGCACCCGCCTCGGTGCCGGCCATGAGGTCCTCGCCGAGGGCCGCGGTCAGCGCCGTCTCGAAGCCGGGCTCGACGGTCAGCACATCGAGGATCGGGCTCGTCTCGACCGTCTCGGCGAGCGACGCCAGGGCGGTCGCCTCGGCCTCGAGCCGCAGCCGCTCGTTGGCGAGGGCGGCAAGCGCCTGTGTCCCCTCCGCCACCGGCGGGCCGAGCTCCTGGACGCGCAGCCCGGCCGCTGCGACCGCCACGTCGAGTGCCCGGGCGCGCTCCTCGAGCGCCACGAGCGCCGCCTCGGCCTGGCCCGACGGGCCAGGTGCCGTCGCCAGTGCCGCGGTCTCGGCGGCGAGCCGCAGGGCCTCATCGGCGAGCTGGTGCAACGCCCGCTCGTGCCAAAGCCGCCGCTCGCCCTGGCTCTCGACGGCCGCTCGCCGGCGCTCCTGCTCGGCCTCCAGCCCGGCAAGATGCCTGGCGTCGTCCTGTACCACGGCTCGTGCGGCATCGAGTGCGCGGCGGTGCACGGCGAGCGGGGCTGTGGCCGCCTCGGCTTCGGCTCTCGCCGTGTCGACCGAGGCGGTCGCCGCCGCCACGGCCGCTTCGGCCTCGTGATGCTTGCGCTCGGCGGCCTCGACCAAAGCGTCGTCGGCCACCTCGCCGAGCCGGGCGAGCTCGCCCTGGACGGCCCGCAGCCGCCGATGGCGCTCGTCGTGGCGGGTGCGCTCGGCCTCGAGCCGGCGCTCGAGGGCCGCCGTCTCGTCCTGCGCCGTGCGCAGCTCCGCTTCGAGGCTGCGGCGGGCGTCATCGGCGGCGCCGGCCGCGGGGCCGAGCCGCTCGCTCTCGCCGGCCAGAGCCTCGAGCCGGGCACGCAGCTCCGCCTCGGCCAGGGCGATCGCGTCCCGCCGGGCGGCACCCGTCTCGAGTGCTCGGGCGAGGGCGTCGAGCCGGGCCGCCGTCTCGTCGCGATCCTGGAGGAGGCGGACCACTGCGGCTTCCTGCTGGACGGTGGCCTCGGTCTGCCGTTCGTGCCGCTCGGCGAGCCGGGCGAGACGTGCGGCGGCCACGGCCGCAGCATCGCGCAGGCGGGGCAGCTCGGCCGCGGCCGCCGCGTGCGCCGCCTCGGCCGCCTCGGCCAACGCCCGCCGTTCGCCCTGGCCGAGCCGGGCCGCCGCCACGGCCTCGCTCGCCGCCGCGAGTGCTGCCCGGCCGGCGATGATCCGGGCACGGACGAGATAGGCGTCCAGGGCCCGGATCTGCGCCTGCAGCTTCTTGTAGCGCTCGGCGTCCCTGGCCTGTTTCTCGAGGGCGGTGCGCCGCGCTTCGAGGATGCCCAGCTGGTCGGTGACCCGCTCGAGATTGGCCAGCGTCGCCTGCAGCTTGAGCTCGGCCTCGCGCCTTCGGCTGTGCATGCCGCCGATGCCGGCCGCCTCCTCGAGCAGCCGGCGGCGCTCTTCCGGCTTGGCCTCGACGATGAAGCCGACCTGGCCCTGGCCGACGATGGCCGGGCTCCTGGCCCCCGAGCCCGCATCGGCGAACAGGAGCTGGATGTCGCGGGCCCGGACCTCGCGGCCGTTGAGGCGGTAGAGCGAGCCCGTGCCGCGGCCGATCCGGCGACTGATCTCGAGATCCTCGGATCTGGGCAGGACCGCGATCGCGGCATCGTCACCGGTGACCGGCGGCAGCTTCAGGCCCAGGGCGACCTCGGCGAGATCGTAGGGGGCGCGTACCGCCGAGCCGCCGAAAATGACGTCCTCCATCTCGCCGCCCCTGAGGCCCTTGGCGGAGCTCTCGCCCATCACCCAGCGCAGCGCCTCGACGACGTTGGACTTGCCGCAGCCATTGGGGCCGACGATGCCGGTCAGCCCCGAGCCGATCTCCAGCTCGGTCGCATCACAGAACGATTTGAAGCCGCTGACGCGAAGGCGGGTGAATTCCAAGGATGCGACCACAAGATATGGGGCAGGTTGGGCAAGCCTACCGCCAGATCGCGTGATTGCAAGACCCGGGACGGGTCAGGGCAATGCCGCCTCGATCACTGTGACGAATTCGTCGACCGACCGGTTGCCCGACACGATCTCGCCGTTGATGATGAAGGTCGGGGTCGAGCTGATCGCGAATTCCTCCTGGCCGTCGAGCCGGGTCTGCAGGACCGCATCGAGCATCGCCTCGTCGGCGAGGCAGGCCTCGGCAGCCTCGCGCGCCAGACCGCCGAGCCCTGCCAACTGCAGCAGCGATTCCCGCGGGTCCGATGAGCGGGCCCAGCGCGCCTGGCTCGCGAACAGGGCTTCGAGAAAGGTGAAGTAGCGCTCCGCGCCGGCACAATGCGCGATCACGGCCGCATTCAGCGCATTCTGGTCCAGCGGGAAGTCACGATAGACCATCTTCGCCTGGCCGGTCTCGACATACCGCTCCTTGATCGCCGGCAGGGTGTCGGTGTGGAAGGCGGCGCAATGCGGGCAGGTCAAGGACGAGTACTCGATGATCGTCACCGGCGCATCCGGATCACCCAGCACCCGCTCGGTGACCGCGGGCTTGGCCGAAACCGTCACCAGCGGCAGGGTCGCCAGGAAACCCAGAGACGCCGTCCCGCCGAGCCACTGCCGTCGCTGCATCGATCACCCTCCAGATGTGCCACTGGGATATAGGGCGACGCCGGCAGCGCGCACAACCCGCGCTCGCGTCCTTGTGTGCGACACGCGTCCTCAGTCAGCCGGCCGACGCGCCTTGATGCTGCGCCCGAGGGCGGCGAGGGCGGCACCCAGCTCGGCATCGCCGATGCCCGCGACCTCCCTGGCCAGGGCTGCCTCCTCGCTCTCGGTCAATGGCCGGCTCGGCGGCGGCAGCTCTTGGCGTGGCAGCGGGCGCAGCGGCATCTGCAGGAGCTGCAGCCGGGCGGCAGCACGAAAGCCGAAATAGTCGTTGACCCGCTCGAGCAGCTGCGGCGCCGTGTGCTGCAGCTCGAGCGCTGCCCCGCCAGCCGCCTGCAGCACCAAGGTGCCGCCGGTCGTGCTGCCGGGACGAAAGGCGAGGCGGACCGGATGGCAGCGGCGGGCCAAGGCCGGGCCGACGATCGACGGCCATTCCTCGATCACGGCGACCGCGGCGAAGCCGCGCTGCCGGGCGGCCGGCGTCAGGAGCCTGGTCAACAGGCGCGAGACGGCCGCCGTCGCCCGGCGCCGCTCGGTGCCGATCGCCGGTTGGGTCGCCTGCCCCTGGTGCGCCGTCGTTCGTTGCGCCACTGTCGCTTCCACTGTCCAACCCGGTCTCAGGATACGCGTCCGTTGCCCGCATCGCCAGCCCCGCTGCCCGGAAGACCGCAAGACCTGCGCCGGACCCTGCTCGCCTGGTACGACGCCGCGCGGCGCGACCTGCCGTGGCGGGCAAAGCCGGGCGAGACCGCCGATCCCTGGGCCGTGCTGGTGAGCGAGATCATGCTGCAGCAGACGACGGTGGCGACGGTGGGCCCCCGCTTCGCCGCCTTCCTGGCGCGGTTTCCCACACCCGAGGCGATGGCCAAGGCCCCGCTCGACGACGTGCTGCACGCCTGGCAGGGGCTCGGCTACTACCGCCGGGCACGCAGCCTGCACGCGGCGGCGCGGGCGATCGCCGAGCGGCACGGCGGCCGGTTGCCGGGTACGGCCTTCGAGCTCCAAGCGCTGCCCGGGATCGGTGCCTATACCGGTGCCGCGGTGGCAGCCATTGCCTTCGGCGAGGCGGTGGTGCCGATCGACGGCAATGTCGCCCGGGTGCTCAGCCGACTGCTCGCCCACGAGGCGCCGCTCACCTCGACCAAGGCCGAGCTCCACCCGGCGGCCATGGCCCTGGCCACGGCCGAGCGTGCGGCCGACCTCGCCCAGGGCTTGATGGAGCTCGGGGCCCTCGTCTGCACGCCGCGGCGGCCGGTCTGCGCGCACTGTCCCTGGGCCTTCGCCTGCCGGGCGCATGCCACGGGCCTAGCCGAGGCGCTGCCCCGAAAGCTGGCGAAGCCCGCCCGGCCGACCCGCTATGCCACCGCCATGCTGATCGCGGACACGCGCGGCTGGCTCTGCTTCAAGAAGCGCCCGGAGACGGGGCTGCTCGCCGGGCTGATCGAGCTGCCGACCGGCCCCTGGCACGCGCAGCCGTTTACCAGCGAGGCCGATTTGCTGAGCGGGCTGCCGCCGGCCGACTGGCGCCCCGTGCCCGGCGCGGTGCGCCACGTCTTCACCCACTTCGCCCTCGAGCTGGTCCTGGTCGAGGGTCGCCCGTCGCTGCCGATCGAGGGCGGGTTCTTTCATCCCGAGGATCGGCTCGACGAGCTCGCCCTGCCGACCCTGACCCGAAAGCTGCTGCGCCATGCGGCGGTCATGGCCTAGCGCTTGCCGCGCAGCTCCAGCAGGCGGCGGTAGAGCGGGCCCTTGGCACGGCCGGTCGCCTCGGCGACCAGGGCCGCGGCCCGACTGGCGCCGTGCGCGGCCATCGCCTCGAGGAGGAGCGCGTCGATCGCGTCGTCGTCGAGCTCGGGCGGGGTGTCCTCCGGCGGGCCGATGACGACGACGATCTCGCCCTTGGGCGCCGGCTCTTGCCCGAGGGCGGCGGCGAGCTCGTCGAGCGTACCCCGGCGCACCTCCTCGTGCAGCTTGGTGAGCTCGCGCGCGATCGTCGCCGGCCTGGGGCCGAGGACCGCGGCCGCGTCGGCGAGGGATTCGGCCAGGCGATGCGGCGATTCGAACAGCACGAGGGTCGCCCTGATGCGGGCGAGCTCGGCCAGGACCTTGTGCCGCGCACTCGCCTTCGCCGGCAGAAATCCCTGGAAGAAATGGCGGTCGGTCGGCAGGCCCGAGATGGCGAGCGCCATGATGCCGGCGGACGGGCCGGGCACCGCCGTGACCGGAACGCCGGCGTCGCGTGCCTCCTTGACCAGCTTCATGCCCGGATCGGCGATGCCGGGCATCCCGGCATCGCTGACAAGTGCCATCGCCGCGCCGCGGGCGAGGGCCTCGATCAGCCCGGGGCGGACCTTGGCGGCGTTGTGCTCGTGATAGGGGCGCAGGCGGACGTCGAGGCCGAGATGCGCCATCAGCCGGCCGCTCCTGCGGGTGTCCTCGCAAAGCACCAGATCGGCCGATCCCAGCACGGCCACCGCGCGCGGTGCCAGATCGCCAAGATTGCCGATCGGTGTGGCCACGAGGTAGAGCCCGCTCGCGAGTTTACTCGACGGCAGCGCTCGCCTAGGTTGCTGCTCGTCGGTAACGACCGGCGATGGCTCACTTTCTCGAGATGGCGAGGTCAAGCGTGTCCCTTCCCAAGCTCGCCGCAATCGGCCTCGTCCTGCTCCTGGCCGGATGCGCGCAACAGCGCGCGCAACCGGTCTACCAGGATCCGACGCCGACACCAGACGTGCCCGCGGCGGTCGTCGAGCCGGTGCCCACGGGGCCGGTCAAGGTGGCGCTGCTGCTGCCGCTCAGCGGCAGTGCGGCGGCGGTCGGCCGGGACATGCTGGAGGCGGCCCAGATCGCCCTCTTCGATGTCGGGCCGACCGACATGGTGCTGCTGCCGCGCGATACCGGCGGGACGCCGACGGGGGCGGCGGCTGCCGCCCGCTCGGCGATCGAGGCCGGCGCCGAGCTCATCCTGGGCCCGCTCTTCGCGAGTGCGGCGGGCACGGTCGGCCGGATCGCGGCCGAGCACGACCTCAAGGTCATCTCGTTCTCCAATGACGCGACGGTTGCGGGTGACAATGTCTGGGTCCTGGGCTTTCGCCCGGAGGAGCAGGTGACGCGCGTGATCGACTACGCGAGGCGCCAGGGCCTGACCCGGATCGGCGCGCTCGCCCCCGACGACGCCTACGGCGAGCGCGCGATCAGCGGCTTTCAGGCCGCCATGGCGGACAGCGGGCCGTTCGGCGGGGCAGCCCATGTGTTCTATCCGCCGGACGAGCGCGAGCTCGCCCGGGTGGTGCGCGAGTTCGCCGGCCCCGCCGGCAGCGACCGCTTCGACGCGCTGCTCCTCGCCGACGGCGGCGACCGGCTGCGCTCGGTGGCGGCCCTGCTCGCCTTCTACGATGTCGACCTCGGCACCACCCGGCCGCTCGGCACCGTGCTCTGGGAGGACGATCCCCGGCTGCTGTTCGAGGAGACGCTGCAGGGCGGCTGGTATGCGAGCGTTTCACCCGACAACGAGCGCCGTTTTCAAAGCCGCTTTCGCCAGGCCTTCGGCCGCGATCCCGTGACGCTCGCCGGGCTCGCCTACGACGCCACCGCCCTGGCGGCCGTCGTCGCCACGATCGATCGCAGCTTCCCCACCGCCCGGCTCACCGATTCGAGCGGCTTTGTCGGCCGTGCCGGCATCTTTCGGCTGCGCAGCGACGGCACCACCCAGCACGGCCTCGCCATCGTCGAGATCGACAACGGCACCGCCCGGGTGATCGATCCGGCCCCGAGCAGCTTCCTGGTCGCGTTTCTCGGCCAGTAGGGCGCTCTCGCCGGTGCCGGGGCGGCTGGCGTTGCGCGCCTGTGGACCGTCCTGGGGAAATCCACGGTAAGTTGTGCAAGGGATAGGCTGGACAACCTAAGGTCGTCCATTTATAGGCTCTTTCTATCAAGAGTTTAGATTTGGCGATGGCCCCGCTCATGACGTTCTCAGCTCACGGCAGCCCGTTGCCCCGGCATCCCGATGCAGCCGCTGCTTCGCCGTCGGCGCCATCTGTGGCCGGCGTCAGCGACACCGTGGACGCTCAGTCGGCCGATTGGTCGGGCCCGGTGGTGGTGATGGACGCGTTGCGCTGCCAGCCGCAGCTCCTCGCCACCAGGGCCAATGACGGCGAGATCGAGGAATCGCTGCTGCAGAGCAGCCAGCGGCCGATCGTTCGCTTATTGGTTGTGGAGGACGACGAGGAGGATTTCGAGATTGTCGAAGCGCTCCTGTCCCGGGCGCCCGAAACCCGCTTCGAGGTGGTCTGGGCGACCAGCGTGGAAGCCGGCCTCAGGCGGCTCGCCGCCGAGAGCTTCGATGCCTGCCTCGTCGATTTCGGCCTGCCCGGCCGCTCTGGCCTGGATTTCGTCGACATCGCCATCCGCCGCGGCTTCGACCGGCCGATCATCCTCTTGAGCGATGCCGCCGACGAGGCGCTCGAATATCGTGCCATCCAGGCCGGGGTCGCCGATTTTCTCGACAAGGAGGAGTGCGACACGGGCCGGCTGGATCGCTGCATCCGCTTCGCCATTGCCCGCTCCCGCAACACCCGAAGGCTCGATCCGCCGGCGGCGACCGACACGCTGACCGGCCTCGCCAACCGCACGCTTTTTCTCGAACGGCTGCGCAAGGCCCTGGAGACGGCCCGCCGCAACCGTCTCGGGGCGGCCGTGCTGGCGATCGATCTCGACGGGTTCAGCGCCATCAACGACCGGCTCGGCTTCGATGCCGGCGACCGGCTCTTGACCATCATCGCCGAGCGGCTCGGCCACCGGCTCAGGGAAAGCGACACGATCGCCAGACTCACGGGCGACGGCTTCGCCATCCTGCTCCAGAACCTGCAGCGGCCCGAGGACGCGGCCCTCGTCGTGCAGAAGCTGATCCAGGTGATCGAAGCACCCATGGCGCTTGCCGGCGAGGTCCTGCGTCTCTCGGCCAGCTTCGGGGTCAGCCTTTATCCGATCGACGCGAGCGAGCCCGACGAGATCATGCGCCTGGCCGATGCCGCCATGCACCGGGCCAAGGCCGCGGGCGGCCGCACCTGCCGCTTTCACGACGCCAACCTCTCGGCCGCCACTGGCCTCATCGTGCCGCTGCTGGGCGAGCGGATGGTCGAGCCGGCGCCCAAGGGTGGCCTCGATCAGGCCCTTCAGGAAGGCCGCTTCGAGCTCTATTTCCAGCCGCAGATCACGCTCCGCTCGCCGACCATGGGCCTGATCGCCCGGCCGCGGCTGCACGATCCCGACCGCGGCATCCTCGGCCCCGACCGGTTCTTGGGCATGATCGAGGAGCCGGGCTTTCTCGACCGGCTGATGCTCTGGATGGTCGAGGCCGGGGCCATCCAGATGGCCGCCTGGCGGAGCGCCGGCTGCAAGGTCGATCACCTGGCGATCCCGCTGCAGAGCCCGCATGCGCTGGGCTGGCTCGAGCTTGCCGACCGCGGGCTTGCGATCTTCGAGCGGCACGGCCTCGAGCCCGCCTGCCTCGAGCTCGAGGTCGAGGAGACGCCGCTCTATCAGGACCTGATCGGCAACGGTGGCAATGTCGCAAAGCTCAAGGCCAAGGGACCGCGGCTCGCGATCCGCGGCTTCGGCCAGGACATGGTCTCGCTCACCCTCTTGCGCGATTGCCCGGTCGACACCCTCAAACTCGCCCAGGCGCTCCTCGAAGGGGTGCCCGGCGACCGCCACCGCACGCTTTTCGCCGATGCCGTGATCCAGCTCGGCCGCCACCTGGGCCTGCGCCTCGTCGCCGAGGGGGTGCCGAGCAACAGCCAGCTGCAGCTGCTCAAGCGCGCCGGCTGCGATGCCGCCGAATGCACGATGAGCGATCCCGCCATGACCGCCGAGGAAACCCGCATCTGGCTCGCCCGCAATCAAAGGCGCCGCGAAACGCTGCTTTAGGCTCGGCAACGCGCCCGCGCCTCGCCAAACGACTTGCTCGACCGGAACAGGACCGGAGGCCTCTTCTTTCGTAAACGTCAATCGTCGCTTAGAGCCCATCCGAAACGTCCCTGAGCAATCTCAGCACCTTGCCAGTCGCCTGACGAGCAGCTGGATGATCGCGACGGCCGCCAAGGCGGTGCTGGTTTCGATCAGCGTCTCGACGTCCCTGGCGAGACGGCGGTTGCGGCCGAGCCCGGGCGAAGGTGCGCTCGATCACCCAGCGAAGGCCAGGCGGCCTTCGCTCCGATCCCTGGAAGGGACGCGGTCAGCAGACCGCGGCGGGCGTCGCGGCAGCAGGTGGAAGCCCGCGGCATTGCGCGGCCGCTTGACGATCTCGAGGCGGAGCCGTTCTTGCGCGGCGGCGCAGGCGGCCTGGTCGCCCCGATAGCCGCCGTCGGCGACGAGCAGGATGAGCCATGGGAAGCGGCGGCGGATGCGGTGGCAGACCTGGGCTAGGCCGTCGCGATCCTGGATGTCGGCGGCATGCACCACCAGGACGAGCGGCCGACCGAGCGTGTCGGTGAGCAGATGGCGCTTGCGGCCATCGATCGTCAGCAGGCGATCGATCCGATCGCCGCAGGCGACGGGGCCAGCAGGCCCCGGAGGGCACTTTCTTGCCGGCGTCATCGCCCCGGATGCCGCCGGATTCCGTGGTTTTCACGCTCTGGCTGTCGATGATCGCCGCCGTCGGCGAGGCTTCCTTGCCG
>DAIRDJ010000143.1:8402-11735 GCA_036796215.1 Geminicoccaceae bacterium | reverse complement strand
ATCGGGCCCGCCTTGAGCTCGAGCTCGATCTCGGCGATCGGAAGGGCCAGCTCCGCCGCAGCGTCGCCCTGTGGCCTTGCCACCAGCCGGCCCTTGTCGAAGGCGACCTCGATGATGGCGGCAGGCGCTGCCGGCACCGGCTGCTCGACGAGGACGAGGGTGCGCTCGACCTCGCTCGCAACGACCAGCTCGAGCTCCTCGGGCAGGACGAGGCCCAGGCGATCGAGCGCCTCGGCGTCGGTCACGAGGTCGAGCCTGGGGGTCCAATCCTCGATCGGACACTCCCATTCGCCGCGCTCGGTATGCGCCCCCTGGCCGTGCGTCTTGGCCTTGATCGTCTGGAGGTAATGCGCCGGCTCCTCGGTCTCGGCACCGATCCCGTCGATGCGGCGGACGCGCACGCTTACCCCGCGGGCGGCAAGGCGACGGTCGGCGGTGTCGAAATAGCGGCTCTCCAGCCATTTCGCCTCGGGCCCCGAGAAGGCCCCTGGGCTCTGGCGCAACTGGTCGGCGACGATCGTCAGGTCAGCTGGATCAACGACGAGCTTGAGCTCGATCTCCCGATCCACCGTCGGTGCCCGCACGAATCCTCCAGTTGCAAGCCTGTCGCCTGCTCTTCATTTTTTGTCATTCGACTGTCACAATCAGCGCGCGGGCAGCGTGATGAGGCCGAGTCCAGCTTTCCCGCGCACTCAAAGTAGCCACCTGACTGACGCAGATCAATGCGGCAGCATTGCTAAGACGGCATTCGCAATGCGATAACGGTAGTGGTCACGGTAGAGGGGGCGGCCATGAGCTTGAAGAACATACTGGTCCACGTGGACGACAAGAAGGCCTCGATGAAGCGGGTCGATGCCGCCATCGCGCTGGCGCAGGGCTGCGATGCCCACCTCGCTGCCGTGATGCTGGTGGCCGAGCCGCATGTCCCGCCGGCACTCGGTGTGCACATCCCGGCCGAGGTCTTGGGCCAGCAGCGGGAGGATAGCGAGGCCAAGGCCCTGGCCTTGCTCGAGGAGATCCGCCAGCGCGGAGACCGGGCCGGGCTCGCGATCGAGGCACGCCACGAATGGGTCATGCTCGACGATTTCGCCGCCGCCTTCGCCCGTCAGGCCCGCTACTACGATCTGGCGATCGTGGGCCAGGCCGATCCCGACGAGGGCGATGTCGATGCCGAATTGATCGCCGAGGCCGCCTTCATGCAGAGCGGCCGGCCGGCGCTCATGATCCCCTATATCGGTGCCCGCACCCTGCCGCCGAAGCAGGCCTTGATCGCCTGGGACGGCTCGCGCGAGGCGGCCCGGGCGGTGAACGATGCCCTGCCGCTCCTCGCCAAGACCGAGAAGGTCACCATCCTCGTGGTCGATCCGGGCTCGCTCAAGGGCAAGATCGGCGAGCAGCCCGGGGCCGATCTCGCCCTTCATCTCGCCCGGCACGGACTCGAGGCCGAGGTGGTGACGGCAGCCAGCGGCGGGCTCGGGGTCGGTGACGTGATCATCGGCCAGGCGACGGACATGGGTGCCGATCTCGTGGTCATGGGTGGCTACGGCCATTCGCGGCTCAGGGAACTGGTGCTCGGCGGGGCCACCCAGAGCATGCTCGACCACATGCCGGTGCCGGCATTGCTGTCGCACTGAGCCTTTGCCCGGCGGCTCGCTTCCGGGTGGGAACCTTGCCTCTCGCCGTGCGTTCACCTTATCCCTCGGGCAATTCTGGCGGATTTCGACAACCAAGGGAGCGAATTGATGGCGGCACGCGATGACGATTCCGACAAGAAGAGCGACACCGGCAAGCTCGAGGCCGATATCGAGCAGCTGAAGGCGGACCTCAAGCGGTTGAACGAGACGCTGGTCGGGCTCGGCCGTGACAGCGTCGATGCGGTGCAGAGCGAGACGGCAGCACGGCTCGACGCCTTGCGCAAGGAGGCCGACGCGCTTGCCCGGCAGCTGAAGAGCAAGGGCGACAGCCAGTACGCCGCCCTCGAGGCCCAGGTCCAGGAGAAGCCGCTCTTGACGCTGCTCGCCGCCTTCGGCCTCGGGCTGATCATCTCCCGTCTCCTCGGCCGTCACTGAGCGTCCGGCGATGCTCGCCGAGGCGGCCCGCCTCGCCCGCCTCGTGGCGGCAGCGACCGACCAGGCCTACTTGAAGCGGCGGGCGCAGGCGGCGGCGGTCACCTCCGTCGCCTGGCGCGTCGCCGTTGTCCTGGTCCTGGTCGCCGTGGTCTTCCTGCAGATCGCGATTTTCGCGGCCCTCATCGAGGTCATGCCGGCCTGGGCTGCGGCCGTCGTCGTTGCCGCGATCGCCGTCATCCTCGCCGGGCTCGCCGTTCTAGTCGCGAACCGGCCCGGCCGGCACGAGCCCTTGCCGCGCAACGCGACGCTCGAGACGCTGGCCGACGACCCCAACGCCGCCATGGCCGAGGCCCTGGCACCACTGGTCGACGAGGCGCTCAAGGCGACCCGCCAGCGACCGGGCGAGAGCCTGATGCTGGCGCTCGCAGCAGGGCTGATCGCGGGCCGGCTGCTGCGTCGACCGAAGGGCTAGCGGCCGACCTCCTCGTGCTCGATGACCTCGCTCTCGGCGCTGGCGAGGGCCGACCAGTCCTGCATCGCGGGCGAGTCCAGCACCGTCCTCCGGTAGGCGGCGAGGGCGTCGGGCAGCTCGATGCCGTAGGTGGCAAAGCGCGAGGCGAGCGGTGCGTACATCGCATCCGCCGCACTCCAGGCACCGAAGAGCCAGGGCCCGCTTTTGCCGAAGCGGTCGCGGGCCTCCTGCCAGATCGCGCAGATCCGGGCGATATCGGCCGCGGCCGCGGGCGACGGCTCGATGCGCCGGCCTTGCGCCCTGATGTTCATCGGCAGTTCCTGGCGCAGGGCCGCAAAGCCGCTGTGCATCTCGGCCGCGATCGAGCGGGCCATCGCCCGGGCGGCGGGCGCCGCTGGCCAGATCCTGGGGTGGGTTTCGGCCAGATGCTCGATGATGGCCATGGAGTCCCAGACCACGACATTGCCCTCGACCAGGACGGGCACCCGGCCGGCCGGCGAGTAGCGGCGGATCTGCTCGGCCGTGTCGGGCTGGTCGAGGGGGATGCGCAGCACCTCGAAGGGCAGGCCCAGGCTCTGCAGCACCAGCCACGGGCGGAGCGACCAGGAGGAGTAGTTGCGGTTGCCGATGACGAGCAGGCGCTTGGGCATGAAACCTCCAGTACGCAGCGGCGGCCGGTCCGGGATTTGGACCTCGGGACCACTTGGCGCTAGTCTTCGCCTTGCGCCCGAGGTTGTGCAAACGACGTCTGGTGATGAGTGTCATCACGATCGCTTATGGATGCCGATGCGC
>DAIRDJ010000143.1:0-8302 GCA_036796215.1 Geminicoccaceae bacterium | reverse complement strand
CTCGATCCGAACTGGAATTTCGACCGGCCGGCGCTCTCGGGCGAGGTGATCGGGGCGGTGAGCGTCGCACTCGATGCGGGCAGTGTCGGCACCGTGGTCGACCGCGCCCGGCTCGCTCACCCGGCCTATCGGGCACTCAGCGACGCGCTCGTCCGCTACCGGACGAGCGCCGGCAGCGGCGGCTGGCCGGTCTTGCCACCGGGGCCGACGCTGGAGGTCGGCAGCAGCGATCCGAGTGTCGTGATCCTCCGGGCCCGGCTGCGCGCCACAGGCGATCTCGCCGAGCCGCCGCAAGGCGATGCCGCGGTCGTGGATCCGGTCCTCGACGCTGCGATCCGCCGCTTTCAGGCCCGGCACGGGCTCGCCGTCGACGGCAAGGTCGGCCCGTCGACGCGCGCCGCCCTCAATGTCCCGGTCGACCGGCGGGTCGACCAGCTCCGGGCCAATCTAGAGCGGGCCCGCTGGATCCTGCGGACCAATCCGCCCGAGCGGATCGATGTCGACATCGCCGCGTTTTCGGTCGAACGCTGGCAGGACGGTGCGGTGACCTGGCGGAGCCGGGCGATCGTCGGCCAGCCCTTCCGCCAGACCCCGGTCTTCGCCGACACCATTACCTATCTCGAGGTCAACCCCGACTGGACCGTGCCGCGCTCGATCCTGATCAAGGACATCATCCCGCGCATCCGGCGCAACCCCGACTACCTCGTCGAGCAGGGCTTCTACGCGCTCGACCGGTCGGGTGCGTGGGTGCCACTCGAGGTCGCGACCCGGGCAGCGCTCGAGGGCAGTGCCTTTCCCTGGACGCTCGTCCAGCGGCCGGGGCCGTTGAACGCGCTCGGCCGGATGAAGTTCATGTTCCCCAACGAGTTCGCCGTCTATCTGCACGACACGCCGGCGCCCGAGCTCTTCGGCAAGCCCGCCCGGCCGTTCTCCAGCGGCTGCATCCGGGTCGAGGATGCGATGGGCCTGGCCGAGCTGCTGCTGGCCGCCAATCCGGGCTGGGACCGGGCGCGGATCGAGGCGGTGATCGCCTCGGGCGAGACCCGGAGGGTCGATCTCGCCCGGCCGATGCCGGTCCGCCTGCTCTACCGCACGGCGGACATCGGCGAGGACGGCACCGTCCAGTTCCGCGACGACATCTACGAGCGCGACGACCCACTGCTCGCCGCCCTCGACCAGCCCTTCCGCCCGGTCTTCCCGCGCTTTCCGCCCAGGTCGCTCGATCGCGAGGATGCCGGAGAGGCACGGCCGACACCGGAGCGTGCGGGTTGAGCGCGATTGGTAAAAGCCTCGACCTAAGCACGGTTTTTGACAGTATATGTCGCTGATGGTAACCTAGAGGCGTAGGCGCAGAGGAAACATCATGGCCAACAGCTCGATCCACGTCTCGCTGCCGGAAGCCCTCAAGCGCCATGTCGAGGGGTGTGTCGAGGCCGGCGAGTATGCCAGCCCGAGCGACTACGTCCGGGCCCTGATCCGCAAGGACCGCGACCGCCAGGTCGAGCTCTCGGCCTTGCGCGCCGAGCTGCAGCTCGGCGTAGACCAGCTCGAGCGGGGCGACGGTCTGCCGAGTGACGAGGTCTTCTCGAGACTCAGGACGCGCGGTAAGGCGCTCACCGGCTAGCCCACGGGTAGGGCTTGCCGATGAGGAGCGCGATCTTCGCGCCGGCGGCGGCCGCCGATCTCGAGGCCATCGTCGACTATATCGCCGCCGACAATCCGGCGGCCGCGGACGAGCTCATCGCCCGACTGGAGGATCTGGCAGCACGCCTCGCCGAGGCGCCGGGCATGGGCCGAGCCCGCTTCGACCTTCTGCCGAACCTCCGGTCGTTCCGGCTCGGTCGCTATCTCCTGTTCTATCGGGCGACCACCAGTGGCATCGAGGTGGTGCGCGTCCTGCACGGCGCTCGCGACTTACCTGGCCTCTTCGGTGCGGCGCACGACTAGGCTGGTCAGAAAGGATCGTTTTTGGCCCCGTCGCTGCCCTTCGTGAGACCAACGCCTTGAGGCGGGACAGAACGCCGTGTCAAAACCTCTGACGTCTTGGCTCATAAGCGACCCGCCGACCCGGTGAGCTGCTGCCGGACAGTCACGGCCTAACACTCGATTCGCTTGGCGCCGCGATCCCTCGGCAGCCTGTCAAATCGCGAGCAGCAGCAGGTTGGCCAGTGCCGCGGTCGCGAGGGTGGTGAAGGTGAGGATCATGCCGTGGCGGCGTCGGGAGAGGATTTCGGCTTCGCGGCTGATGCCGAGGGCGTGGATCGTGCGGCCGGCGAGGAGCGTTGCACCCAGGAGATGGGCGAGCCAGGGCCAGCCGCCTTGCAGTTCGATGCAGGCGATCAGGATCAGCGCCAGGGGCACGTATTCGGCGAAGTTGGCGTGGGCGCGGATGGCGCGCTCGAGGCCGGGATCGCCGCCGCTGCCGAGGGCTGTCCGGGTGCGGTAGCGGGCGCGGATGACCTGGGCCGCGAGCCAGAGATAGAGGATGGTCAGGAGCGCGGCCCAAAGCGAGGTGGCGAAGAGATGCGGGGTGGCGCTCAAAGGTCGAGGACCTCGCCTGTCGGCAGGGCGGGGGACTGGAGGAGGGCCAGGAGCCGGTCGGCGGCGGTTGCGGCCGGTAGCTGCTTGTCCTTGGGCTCGCCCGGGTAGGCGGTCCGGCGCAAACCGGTCGCGAGGGGGGGCGGGGCCACGAGGCGGACCCCGAGCCGGCTGGAGCGGGTCTCGCTGGCATAGGCGAGGACGAAGGCCTCCATCGCCTGCTTGGCAGCGGTGTAGGCGGCGACGAACGGCTTGCCGCGCTCGGCCAGGCGGTCGGTGACGAAGAGCGCCCTGGCGTCGGGGGCCGCCTGGAGCAGCGGATCGAGGGTGGCGATCAGGACCTGGGTGGCGAACGCGTTGACGGTCATCGTCTCGCGCAGGGTGTCGGCATCGAGCTGGGCCGTGGGCATCAGCTTGCCGAGGATGGCGGCACAGTGGATCACCGCATCGAGCCTGCCGAAGCGCTCGTAGATCGAGGGGCCGATCGGCAGGAGCTGTTCGGGCTCGGCCATATCCAGCGGCAGGAGGGTCACGGTCTTGCCGGCGGCCTTGATGGCATCATCCAGGGCCTCGAGCCGGCGGCGGCGCTTGCTCGTGGCGACCACCACAGCGCCAGCCTTGGCGAGGGCCAGGGATGTTGCCCGGCCCAGCCCGTCGCCGGCACCGGTGACGAGGATAATGCGGCCCTCGAGCCGCCAGGGGTCAGCGTTCATATTGCAAAAGGGTCAGTTGCCGGCTCTGGCCGCCGTCGAGATCGGCCAGCCGCGTCGGGTAGTCGCCGGAGAAGCAGGCATCGCAGTATTGCGGGCGGGCAGCGTTGCGCCTCGCTTCGCCGACGGCACGGTAGAGGCCGTCCATGGAGAGGAAGGCCAGGCTGTCGACGCCGATCAGCCGGGCCATCTCGTCCAGGCTGTGCTGGGCGGCGAGCAGCTTGCTGCGCTCGGGCGTGTCGACGCCGTAGAAGCAGCTGTGGGTCGTGGGCGGGCTGGCGATCCGCATGTGGACCTGGGTGGCACCGGCGGCCTTCACCATGTCGACGATCTTGGTCGAGGTGGTGCCGCGGACGATGCTGTCGTCGACCAGGACGACGGACTTGCCGGCGAGCGTGGTGCGATTGGCGTTGTGCTTGAGCCGGACGCCGAGGTGGCGGATGTTGTCGGTCGGCTCGATGAAGGTCCGGCCGACATAGTGGTTCCGGATGATGCCGAGCTCGAACGGCAGGTTCGCTGCCTGGGCATAGCCGATGGCCGCGGGGACCCCACTGTCGGGGACGGGGACCACGACGTCGGCCGCAGCCGGGCGCTCGTGCGCCAACTCCTCGCCGATGCGCTTGCGGACGTCGTAGACGCCCTTGCCATCGAGCGTGCTGTCGGGGCGCGAGAAATAGACGTATTCGAAGATGCAGAAGCGGCGTTCCAGGCGCTTGAAGGGAAAGACCGAGCGCAGCCCGTCCTTGTCGATGAGGACGACCTCGCCGGGCTCGACGTCGCGCACCAGATCGGCACCGATGATGTCGAGCGCACAGGTCTCGGAGGCCAGGATCAGGGTGTCGCCGAGCCGGCCGAGGACGAGCGGGCGCACGCCCAGGGGGTCGCGGGCGCCGATGATGCCGTCGTCGTGCAGGGCCACGAGCGAATAGGCGCCCTCGACCTGGTGGAGGGCATCGACCAGGCGTTCGAGGATGCTCCGCTCGGTGGAGCGCGCGATCAGGTGGACCACGACCTCGGTGTCGCTGGTCGACTGGAAGAGGCAGCCGGCCTCGACCAGGCGGCGCCTTAGGCCCACTGCATTGGTGAGGTTGCCGTTGTGCGCCAGGGCCAGGCCGCCGAAGGCGAAATCGGCGAAGAAGGGCTGGACGTTCCTGAGCAGGGTCGAGCCGCCGCTGGTCGAGTAGCGGTTGTGGCCGATGGCGGCGTGGCCCGGCAGGCCGTCGACGACGCGGGGGTCGCTGAAGGTGTCGCCGACGAGGCCCAAGGCCCGGTAGGTGTTGAAATGCTTGCCGTCGAAGGTGACGATGCCGGCCGCCTCCTGGCCGCGGTGCTGCAGCGCGTGCAGGCCGAGGATGGCGTGGGCGGCGGCGTCGGGGTGGCCGTAGACGGCCACCACGCCGCATTCCTCGTGGAGGTGGTCGTCGTCGAACGGGGCGGCGATCCGCATGGTCACTCGACGCGTCCGCGGATCAGCTCGTCCATCCGCTCGCGTGCCCGATCGGCGTAGCCGACCCCGTCGCTCACTTCCTCGCCCGCCTCGCGCAGCCGGCGGGCGCGCTCGGCGGCATCGGCCGCGGCCTCGGAGGCGGCCTCCTTCGAGGCGTCGAGAAGGCCGGGCGGCAGGAGGGTGGCGAGCCAGTCCGCACCCTGCTCGACCTGAGGCTTGAGCATGGCGGTCTGGACCCAGTCCGGGTGCTGCTCACGGGCAACGATCACCGAGCCCACGAGATAGCCGCTGCAGACGATGAGCGCCCCGCGCGCAAAGCCGAAGCCGAGGCCGAGTAACTTGTCGACGGGCCCCAGGGCACTGCCTGAGACGGCGCGGGCGATCATGCCGGAGAGCAGGCGCAGGGCGAAGAACGGGATGAAGAAGACGACGGCGAGTGTCGCGGCATCGGTCAGGAGTTCGTTGCCGATCGCCTCGAGCAGCATCGGGCGGACGGGCTCGAAGGCGTAGACGGCAGCGACGATCGCCCCGATCCAGGTGGCGAGCCCCAAAGCCTCGCGCACGGCACCGCGGCTGAGTGCCAGGAGCGTCGAGAGGATGACGATGCCGCCGACGATCAAATCGAAGAGGGTGACCGGAAGATCGCTCATCGAGCTCCATCGTGTGCTGAAAGATCGAACAGGCCGAGAAGCTGATCGAGCTTGGCCAGGGCCTGGATCTCCAGCCCGGCAATGTTGTCGCTCGCGGCATCGCCCAACAGGCGCGGCACGACGGCGCGCGAGAAACCGAGCTTCGCCGCCTCCTTCAGCCGTGCCTCGCGGCTCGCCACCGCCCGGATTTCGCCGGAAAGCCCGATCTCGCCGAAGAACACCGCACCCTCCGGCACGGGCTCCTGCGCGAGCGAGGAGACGAGGGCTGCGGCAACCGCCAGATCAGCCGCGGGCTCGCCGATCTTCAACCCACCCGCGACGTTGAGATAGACATCCCGGGCCCCCATCACAAGCCCGGAGCGGGTATCGAGAACGGCGAGCAGCATGGCGAGCCGGCCGGCATCCCAGCCGACCACCGCCCGCCGCGGCGTGGCCAGCGCACTTTGCGCCACGAGTGCCTGGATCTCGACGAGCACGGGCCGGGTTCCCTCCATCCCGGCGAAGACGGCAGCCCCGCTGACCCCGGCCTCGCGGTCGGCGAGGAAGAGGGCGGAGGGGTTGGCGACGGGCTCGAGGCCGGATTCGCGCATCTCGAACACCCCGATCTCGTTGGCCGGGCCGAAGCGGTTCTTGACCGCGCGCAACAGGCGGAACTGGTGGCCGCGCTCGCCCTCGAAGTAGAGCACGGTGTCGACCATGTGCTCGAGCACGCGCGGCCCGGCGATCTGGCCCTCCTTGGTGACGTGGCCGATCAAGAGGAGTGCTGTGCCGCGTTGCTTGGCGAAACGGATCAGCGCCTGGGCCGCCGCCCTGAGCTGGGTGACCGTGCCGGGGGCGGGATCGAGCGCTTCGAGATAGACGGTCTGGATCGAATCGATGACGAGCACGTCGGGCGGCCTGGGGCCGTCGAGCGTATCCAGGATCGCCTCGACCGACGTGCCGACGGCGAGCTCGACCGTGGCCTTGCTGAGCCCGGTCCGCGCGGCGCGCAGCCGGATCTGCTCGATCGATTCCTCGCCCGAGAGGTAGACGACGCGCTTGCCGGAGCCGGCGACGGCGGCCGCCGCCTGCAGCGTCAGGGTCGACTTGCCGATCCCGGGATCACCGCCGAGCAGCACCGCCGAGCCCGCCACGAGGCCGCCGCCCAGGGCCCGGTCGAGCTCGCCGATGCCGGTAATCAGCCTCGGGAACGGCCGGCCCTCGCCTTCGAGGCCGACGAGTTCGAGCCCGCGGCCGCGCCGCTTGCGGGCGGGGGCACCCTTGGCGAGCGGCTCGGCCGTCTCCTCGACGAAGCTGTTCCAGGCGCCGCAGGCATCGCAGCGCCCGGCCCATTTGGGCTGCACGGCCCCGCAGGCCTGACAGACGTAAGTAGTGAAGGCACGCGCCATGCTTTCCCTCGGCCCCTGGGCTCGACCGCTAGCACCGCCCTGGATAGGCGGCGTTCGCGGCTTTGACCAGGGCGGCCAGTGCGTTCAGGCGGACAGCTGTCGGAGGTCGTCGAAGAGGCCGAGCTGGGCGGTCGTGCCCGGCGCCCGGAAGAGATCGGTGCGCAGGTTCAAGTGGCGCCGCGTCAGGCCGAGCCGTTCGGCGGCCCGCTCGAAGCGGCGGCGGATGAGCTCGGCCACCGGCCCGCGGCCGCGCATCCGGCTGCCGAAGTCGGGATCGTTGAGCCGGCCGTCGCGGCAGTCCCGGACGGCGGCCAGGACCTTCGCCTTGCGCAACGGGTAGTGGGTCTCCAGCCAGTCGGCGAAGAGGTCTTTGACGTCGTGCGGCAGGCGCAGGAGGACCCAGCTCGCGGCGGTGGCGCCGGCGCCGGCAGCGGCCTCGAGGATGCGCTCGATCTCGTGGTCGGTGAGGCCGGGGATCACCGGGGCGAGGCTCAGGGCGGTCGGCACCCCGGCGCTCGTGAGCTCGCGTATCGTCGCGAGCCGGCGGTGCGGCGCGGCGGCGCGCGGCTCGAGCTTGCGGGCGAGCGCGCGATCGAGCGTGGTGATCGACAGCGCCACCGAGGCGAGGCCGTCCCGCGCCATCGGCACCAGGATGTCGAGATCGCGCAGCACGGCTGCGGACTTGGTCACGATGCTGACCGGGTGGCGCGCCTCGGCCAGCACCTCGAGGATCCGCCGGGTGATCTCCAGGCGGCGCTCGACCGGCTGGTAGGGATCGGTGTTGCTGCCGAGCGCCAGTGGTGCCGGAACATAGCCGGGGCGCGCCAAGGCGTACTTGAGTAATTCTGCAGCATCATGCTTGATGAAAAGCCTTGTTTCGAAATCGAGGCCAGCTGACAACCCGAGGTAGTGATGCGTTGGTCTGGCATAGCAATAAACGCACCCGTGCTCGCAGCCGCGATAGGCGTTGATCGAGCGGTCGAAAGGGATGTCCGGTGAGGCGTTCTCGGTGATGATCGTGCGGCTGGCATCGGCGAAGAGCTCGGTCCTGGGCGGTGCGGCGGCCGCCACGAGTGCCGCAAGACTGCCCCAGCCGTCATCCGCCGGCTCCTGCCACCGCCGTTCGAAGCGCCCGGGCGCGTTCTGGGTGGCGCCGCGCCCCTTGGCATCCCGATGCATCTGCATGACCGACCTCCTGCCTCGCTACGATGATTTTTTGGAACGTTAAGGGAACATTAGGAGGATGATGGCAGAACGTAAAGGGCAAAGAGCAACCTCGTGGGTCGGTCCGCCATGCGGCGAGGGTCGAGAATGACGGGATTTCGAGCCTTGGGCGGAGCGGTGGCGACCGCGGCGCCGCCCTGCTGTGGCACTCTTGCCACGCTGCGAACGAAGGGATGGAGTGATGGGTAGCCTGCGGCTGATACTGGCGCTGCTCGTGGTGTTCTTCCACGCCCAGGCGTTCACGGTCTATGCGCAGGGACTGCCGCCGCTGCCGACCTTCCTGCCGGTGCCCGACGGGCGCACCGCCGTGCAGATGTTCTACCTCATCTCCGGCTTCTACATGGC
>DAIRDJ010000142.1:0-11756 GCA_036796215.1 Geminicoccaceae bacterium | reverse complement strand
CTCCATGCCGCCCTCCCGAAAGATCACACGGCGGCAGTCGAGCAGAATTCAACACCAAAAGAGTCTACAATTTTCTTGTGCGATTCCCCTGGGGAGGCTGGCCTTCCGGCCGTTCTTCCCCATGGCCAGCGCGGTCGCCTGCGCTTTGCGATCGTTCATCCACCGATGCTGCCGCCTCCTCGCTGGCAGCGGCCGCGCGCTCTGCCCGCGCCGAGCCCGCCGGGGCGGGCTTTCTGGCGTGGCGGTCGGCCTTGGTGACGCCGCCAAAGGTCGGTCGGCTGCGGCGACCCACCGAGGATGGAGAAAATTTAACGAAACGTTTCGGTGGCCACGCGCCTTGAGGTCCGCTGCCTGTTGTTGTCGGGCGGTCGAATCTGAGCCGCGATCCATCGTATTCGTTGCGGTTTGGCGGCTTCGTGCGCAACGATTCGGGCGCTGCGACCGCGTCCTGGATGTGGCGTGGCGAGAATGTCGCGTCGGGCTGACAGCGGCACCGACGCGATGTACAACCGACGGCAAGCTAGGCGTGCAACAGAGGGAGACCGCGTCAATGGATACTGCGTCGAAGCCGACCAATCACAGCAAGCTCGTCACCTGGGTCGACGAGATGGCGGCCATGTGCAAGCCCGACCAGGTCGTCTGGGCCGACGGCTCGCAAGAGGAATACGACCGCTTGTGCCAGCTCATGGTCGATGCCGGCGCCTATATCCGCCTCAATCCCGAAAAGCGCCCCAACTCCTACCTCGCCCGTTCGCATCCCTCGGATGTCGGCCGCGTCGAGGACCGCACCTTCATCTGCTCGACGAACAAGGAAGACGCGGGGCCGACCAATAACTGGGCGCCGCCCGAGGAGATGCGCGAGACCCTCCAGGGCCTCTTCGACGGCTGTATGCGCGGCCGCACGATGTACGTCATCCCGTTCAGCATGGGCCCGCTCGGCTCGCCGATCGCCAAGATCGGCATCCAGATCACCGACAGCCCCTACGTCGTGAACAATATGCGGATCATGACCCGCATGGGCAAAGCCGTGCTCGACGTGCTGGGCGAGGACGGCTTCTTCATCCCCTGCCTGCACTCGGTCGGCGCGCCGCTGGAGCCAGGCCAGGCGGACGTCGCGTGGCCGTGCGAATCCGACATCAGTCGCAAATACATCGTCCACTTCCCGCAGACCTACGAGATCTGGTCCTACGGTTCGGGCTACGGCGGCAACGCGCTGCTCGGCAAGAAGTGCCTGGCCTTGCGGATCGCCTCGGTGATGGCGCGCGACGAGGGCTGGCTCGCCGAGCACATGCTGATCATGGGGATCGAATCGCCCGAGGGCGAGCGGACCTATCTCGGAGCCGCTTTCCCGAGTGCCTGCGGCAAGACCAATCTTGCCATGCTGGTCCCCCCCGACGCCTTCAAGGGCTGGAAGGTGCGCACGGTCGGCGACGACATCGCCTGGATCAAGCGGGCGCCCGGCGGGGATGTTCGGGCGATCAATCCCGAGGCCGGGTTCTTCGGCGTGGCGCCGGGGACGAACGAGAAGACCAATCCCAATGCGATGGCGACGATCACCGCGAACTGCATCTTCACCAACACCGCGCTGACCGATGACGGGGATGTCTGGTGGGAGGGCATGACGGACGAGCCGCCGGCGCATCTGATCGACTGGAAGGGCGAGGACTGGACGCCCGATTGCGGCCGGCCCGCCGCCCACCCCAATGCCCGCTTCACCGCCCCGGCGAGCCAGTGCCCGTCGATCGACCCGGCGTGGGAGGACCCGGACGGCGTGCCGATCAGCGCCTTCGTCTTCGGCGGCCGGATGAGCAAGGACATGCCGCTGGTGTTCCAGGCCTTCAACTGGGGGCACGGCGTCTACCTGGGTGCGACGATGGGCTCGGAGGCAACCGCGGCTGCGATCGGCCAAGCGGCGACGCGCCGCGATCCCATGGCAATGCTGCCGTTCTGCGGCTACAACATGGCCGATTATTTCACTCATTGGCTGAATTTCGGTCGCAAGGTAGCCAACCCGCCGCGCATCTTCCGGGCCAATTGGTTCCGCAAGGACGAGAACGGCAAGTTCATCTGGCCGGGCTTCGGCGAGAACATGCGCGTCCTGAAGTGGATCGTCGATCGTGTGCACGGCCGGGGCTACGCTGTCGAGAGCCCGATCGGCTGGATGCCGCGCCACGAGGACATGGACTGGACGGGCCTCAATTTCCCGGCACAGAAGTTCTACGAGCTGATGGCGGTCAACCGCGCCGCCGGCACCTCCGAGGCACATGCCCACGAGGAGCAGTTCGACCAGTTCTTCGACCGGCTGCCCAAGGAGTTCATTTTCGAGCGCGAGCTCCTGCGCTCCCGGCTCTGGCGCTCGCCCGAGCACTGGGGGCTGGCGCACGAGGACGCCATTCGGCCCGCCGCCGAGTAGCCGGCTCTCGCGAGGGGCGGGGCGGCGAGCTCGGGGTCGATGCGGCTCCGCGCTCGCGCCTTGCCTCCCGGCGCGGGCTTTGCCAAGGTCGCGCTGGATGCCGGCCAGCCTGGTTGGCGGCCATGCTGGGGAGGGCTGCCCGTGCAGCGCATCACCGTGACCCTGGACGACGAGCTGCTGGCAGCCCTCGATCGGCTGATGGCGCGCTCGAACGCCACCAACCGGTCGGAGGCGCTGCGCGAGCTGTTGCGTCTGGCACTCCGCTCCGATCTGCCGGCGGAGCGCGACTGCATCGGGGTGATGAGCTACGTGATCGATCCATCCAGGCGCAATCTCGGCCAGCGGGTGCCGCAGAGTCGCCAGGCGCATCACGATGCGACGGTGGCGGCCTTGGCCGTGCCGCTCGATCACGACAGCACCATCGAGGTCGCGGTGATGCGCGGGCAGATCGGTGAGGTCGAGGCCTATGCCAACAGCCTCTTTCTCGAGCGCGGCGTGCGGCATGGTCATCTGTCGCTGATCCCGGTGCGGACCGAGATCGAGGTGCACGAACATGGTGGTGCACCGCATGCCCATCCGCATTTTCGGGTGGTGGACGGCTAGCCGGTCTGGCCGCTGCTCGACCTTGCGGTGAGCGACGCCGGCACCTCCTGGCCGTGGGTTGTCATGAGGTCTGCATCGCCGAGCACGGTCGCGGCCGGCCCGTCGGCGTGGATCCGTCCCGCGTCGATCAGGATGACGCGCGGGCAGAGCTCGAGCACGAGCTCGAGGTCGTGGCTGGCGATCAGCATCGCCTGGTCGAGGCCGGCGAGATGGCTGATCAGCCGGCGGCGGTTGCGCAGATCGAGCGACGCGCTCGGCTCGTCGAGCAGCAAGAGGCGCGGGGCCATCACCAGCGCTCCGGCGAGACAGGCCAGGCGCTGCTCGCCGCCGGAGAGCTGATGCACCATGCGCTCGGCGAGATGGCCGATCGTGAAACGCTCGAGGGCGGCGGCGACGGCGGTATCGAGCTCCGCACCTTGCAGGCCCAGGGCCCGGGCGCCGAAGGCGACGTCGGCGGCCACGGTCGGGCAGAAGAGCTGGTCCGCCGCCTCCTGGAAGACGAGGGCGATGCCGGGGGTGAAGCTGCCGGTGGCTAGCGGTGCGCCTGCGAACCGGATGGTTCCGGCCGAGGGGGTGATGGCCCCGGCGAGGAGACGCAGGAGGCTGGTCTTGCCGGCGCCGTTCGGGCCGACCAGGGCGGCGCGTTCGCCCGGGCGCAGCTCGAGGTCGATGCCGGCGAGCACCGGTCGCACGCCGTCCAGGGTCAGGTGCAGGTTGCGGGCCTCGAGCAGGGTTAGAGCAGCCTCTCGATGAACAGGAGGAGCGGGCCGGGCATGGCCAGGAGGAGGAGCCGGCCGAGATCGCCACGGGCGAGCGGCGGCATCGGCGCCGGTCCCATCGCGCCATAGCCGCGCAGCCGCATCGCCGTCCAGATGCGCTCGGCCCGCTCGTGGCTGCGCAGGAGCAGGGCCGCGAGCGTCCAGCCCAGCCCCTGCAGCAGGCCGAAACGCAGGCGCCAGGGTTGGCCGCGCAACCTCATGGCGAGCCGCATGGCGTCCAGGTCCCGCCGGATCTCGGCACCGTAGCGGTACATCATGAGCGCGATATCGGCCATCAGCGGCGGCAGGCCGAGGCCGCGCAGGCCAGCGATGAGCTCGGCGAGCGGCACCCGGCCGAGCAGGGCCACGGTCACAAGCACGATGCCGAGGGCCCGGCCGGCGATCAGCAGGGCCGTCGCCAGCCCCTCGCTGTGGAGAGCCAGGGGGCCGAGCCGGCCGAGAACGGTCTCGCCCGAAACGAACGGCAGCAGGCTGACGAGGGCGAGCACGAGCAGCCCCGGCAGTCGCAGGAGCCGGCACATGCTGGGCCGGTCCATGCCGGCGGCCCGGGCCACGGCGATGGCAAGGGCGGCAATCAGGGGGACCAGCAGCGGGCTCGTCACGAGGGCGATCGAGAAGGCGAGGATCAGGGCGGCGAGCAGGCGCAGCCGCACGTCCCGGGGGAGCAGGAGTGCCCGCGCCGCGCGATGGCCGGCATGGGTCGGAAGGGCCCTAGCCATGGCGCAGGAGCCCCGAGCCGGCGCGGTGCAGGAAGCCGACCGCGGCCGCCGTGACAACGCCCTCGAGCACCGCCACGGGCAGATGTGCCAGGATGAGAAGGCCGACGGCCTGGCGCTCCACCGCCGCGTCGATCTCGGCTGGCAGGCCCATGAGCACGATGGTGCCGAAGAGACCGACGGCGAGCACGACGCCAGTGGCGCCGAGACCACCGGCAAGCGCCATCGCTGCCGGGCGTTCGCGTCGGTCGCCACCGGCGAGCCGCCAGGTGGCAAAGGCCAGAAGCGCCGGCAGGCCCATGATCAGCCCGTTGAGCCCGAGGGTGGTGACCCCGCCATGGCCAAACAGGATCGCCTGGAACAAGAGGCCGATCAGCACGACGGGCATGGCGAGCCAGCCCAGGAGCACGCCGGTGAGGCCCGCAAGCGTGAGATGCACGGTGGTCGGTGGGACCGGGATGCTGACGAGCGAGCCGGCAAAGAAGACGGCGGCGACCAGGGCCGCCCGCGGCACCAGCGCACCCGGATCGGGGAGGCGATTGACCTGACTGAGGCTGAGCCCGACGAGGGCGGCACTCGCCGCGTAGCCGGCCACGGCCATGCCGCCATCGACGAGACCGTCGGGCAGGTGCATCTCAGCCGGCCCGGCCGCGGCGGAAATAGAGGGCCGTGCCGATGCAGCCCCAGATCACGCAGGCCGCCATCACGGTCTTCTGCACAGGGCTCGGTGTTGTGGCAGGTGCGGTCGACAGCACCGCCGCAGCCGCCGTCCGCTCGAGATAGGCGATGCCGCCATGCCCGGCCTGGCGCAGCTGCACCGCCCAGCGGCCGGGCTGATCGTCGGGGACGAAGAGGAAGACCCCGTCGGCATCGGTGTGGCCCAGCATCCAGGGCATGGCGGGGTTGGCCGGCGCGTAGACCGTCACCTGGGCCCCGGCCATCGGCTCGCCGCTCTCGAAGCGGCCCTCGACCCGCACCGCCTGGATCGCCTCGGCCTCGACGATGGCGGCATGGCCGAGCGCTGCCCCTGGTACCATCGGCAGCGAGGCGAGCAGCAGCGCCGGCAGCCGGTCAGAGCGCTTCGACATGGCAATGTCCCTCACCGACATGGCCGAGATGCAGGCCCTCGAGCGAGAAGCTGTGCGCGCCGCCCGAGGCGAACGGGGCGAAGCCGAGCGCGCTCTTGTTCATGGCACCCTCCACCGGCTGGTCGGCCCGCCCGAAGAGATGGTCGAGGTGGAAGGTGGCAGCGAGCGTCGCCACGCCGCCGGGCTCGAGGATGCCCTGGCGCGCGTCGCCGACATATTCGCCGCAACGATGGCGGACGGCATCGCTGGTGCTGAGGCGGAAGTCCACCTTGTCGCCGTCACGGGTGGCGGTACCGATCAAGGTCATCGCGGTGCCGTCGGCTCCGGCGACGAGGTCCCACGCGAGCGCGTTATAGAAGCCGGCCGGGGCCTCGACCGTGGCGAGCGCGACGCCGCCATGCTCGCCCGCTGCCACGAGGTCGACCGTGAGCGGCCCATCGACCAGGGTGACGCTGACCGCGGCCTCGATCGGGGCCCCGGTCTCGGCGTCGTAGGGCGGCTCGGTCTGGTGGGCCGTGACATCGGCGAGGGTGACCAGGATGTTCGCAAAGCGCAGCTCCCAGCCGTCCCTGGTGAGCTCGGGCGGCAGGAAACCCTCGGTCGCCAGTTCCTCGCCATCCGCCACCATCGTCAGCCGGCCGGTCTCTGCCTCGGCTGTGCTCGCCTGCATGAGGGCGAGGCTGCCAAAAGCGACGGCGGCAGCTCTGCGCAAGCGAGACGGGAGAGGCATATCCGGTCCCCATTCTGGCTCGGCGGCCGGATCGGGTGGCCGCTCTTCGGTATGAAAAGCAGTGTCATAAATCATACCCGCCGGTCAACCATGGTCGAGATCGGGCGACCCTGTAGTCATGCGGATCGGGTGGTCGAGGAGCAGCACGCTGCCACAGGTCGCCGTCGCTCGATGACGGCGCCGAGGGGAGGGCGCAGTGATCGAACGGCTGAGAGGATGAGCGACTGCCGCCGCAGAGCGCCCGATGGAACGGACGTCCGCGACGCCAGGGGCCGCTTCGCCAAGGCAACCCCCGGCGACAACGCGATCCCACCTGCCCGAAGGGCTTTACAGCCGCATGTACGGGCAGCTAAGACTCGATCAATCTCGACGAAGAAATGGGCAGGAGAGGCATGGCGGTCGCTGCAGAGACTCGCTTCGCGGGCGCTTCGCGACGTCGCGAGATCCCGTGGATCGAGCGTTACGTCAATATCCTGGGCCCGCTCGTGATGATCGTCGGGCTCTGCCTCATCATGGCATTTGCCGACCCGCGGTTCTTCCGCCTGCAGAACATCATGATCATCCTGCAGGACGCGTCGATCTACATGGTCCTGGCGATGGGCATGACGCTGGTGATCACCGGCCGCGGCATCGACCTCTCGATCGGCTCGGTGGCGGCCCTTTCGGCCATCGTCATGGCGATGCTGATCAAGGACGCGGGCATCAACGTGTATGTCGCCATGCTGCTCGCCATCGTCGTCGGGCTGACCTGCGGCTTTCTCAACGGCATTGTCATCACCAAGCTTCGCGTCCCCGACCTCATCGCCACCCTTTCGATGGATCTGGTCTTTCGCGGCATCGCCCTCGTGCTCGCCGCCGGCGTCGTCCTCGCCCGTTTCCCCGACCCGCTCGTCTGGCTCGGCCGCGGCCGGATCGCCGAGCTGGTGCCCGTCGCGGCGATCGTCGGCCTCACCGTGCTGCTGGTCGGCTTTTTTGTCTACCGCTACACGCCGCTCGGCCGCTATGCCGTCGCCATCGGCGGCAACACCGAGGCGGCGGTGCTCACCGGGATCGACGTCACCCGCCACAAGATCTTGCAGTACATGCTGCTCGGCGGCCTCGCCGGCCTCGCCGGGGTTATGCTCACCGGCCGCTTGAACGCCATCCAGGCAACAGCCGGCATGGGGCTGACGCTGCACACCATCGCCGCGGTCGTCGTCGGCGGCACCTCGCTCTTCGGCGGCAGGGGCTCGATGGCGGGCTCGCTGGTCGGGGTGCTTTTGCTCTCGATGGTGGTCAACGCGCTGGTGCTGCTGCGCCTCGACTTCTTCTGGCAGCAGGTCGCGGCCGGCCTGATCATCATCACCTCGGTCGCCTTCTACGCTGCCCTGCAGGATCCGGGCAAAGGTGGCGTCTCCGGCCTGCTGCGGCGGTTGGGCGGTGGCCGCCACTGAGCCCAACGCGATCATCGTAATCAGGGAGTGCACGAGAATGACGAGAAATCAGCTGCTGACCGGTGCCGCGGGCCTGGCCCTGACACTCGGTGTGACCGCGATGGGCGACGCCCGCGAGGTGCCTGCCCTGGCCGAGCTCGAAGGGGCAGGTGAGGACGGCTACTGGGAGTATTACGACGTCGCCACCGACGAGCAGATCGAGGCGTTCCAGGCGGTCGTCAGGGCACCGGCGGTGCCGATGGAGAACCCGCCCGCGGAGCCCTTGCGCATCGGTTTCATCTATCCGAGCCTGGACGTCTCCGACTTCTGGCTCAGGAACTATATCGCCATGCTGGCGCGCATGGACGAGATCGGCGTGCCCTACGAGACAGTGCAGTACGCCTCGGACATCGACGAGCATACCGTTCAGGCCACCTATGCCGAGCAGATGCTGCAGGAGGACTTCGACTACATCGTCTTCGGCCCGACGGAGCTCCGGATCCAGCAGGACGGCGTCAAGGCGCTGCTCGACAAGCCCGACACCGAGGTGCTGGTCTGGAACTACACGGTCGTGCCGCAGGAGTGGGGCGCCACCCAGCCCTTGAGCTTCGTCGCCTTCTCGCACCTCAACGGGGCGCTGAACATGTGCCGCTACGTGCTCGAGACGCTGGGCAGAGAGGGCACGCTGGCGCTCATTCGCGGCACGCCCGGCTCGATCGACGACCAGCGCTCGGGCGGCTTTGCGGACTGCGTCACGACCGAGGGCAACTGGGAGATCGCCTACGAGCACTACGGCAATTTCACCCGCGAGGGCGGCTACACCGGTGCCCAGCAGATCCTCCAGGCCTTTCCGGAGGTGACGCTGATCCACAACGCCAACACCGCCATGGCCATGGGGTCGCTTTCCGCCGTCCAGGAGATCGACTCCGCCGTGCTGATCACCGGCTGGGGCGGCACCGGCGACGAGCTCGAGGCGATGCGGCTCGGCGAGCTCTGGGCGACCCCGATGCGCATGGCCGACGACATCGGCGTGGCGGCGGCAGAGGCGATCCGCGCCGATCTCGAGGGGCGGACCGACGAGGTGCCGCTGGTCTTCCTCGGGCGGGTCACCATCGCGACGGGCACGCAGGGTGCCGACGAGGTCGATGCCATGGAGGCGGAGTCCTTCCGCTATTCCGGGATCGGCACGCTCGAGCGCTGAACCGACGATGGCGGCACCGGTCGGGGGGCCGGCCGGTGGTCCGCTGACGACACAACCACGATGCATCAACAGGGAGGTCGACATGTCGAGATTTGTATCTCATCTCTGCGCCTCAGCGGCGTTCTTGGCCCTGCTCGCCGGCCCGGCGTTGGCGCAGAAGTACCCGCTCACCCCGCTCCCCGACGACACCGAGCGTGACTTCTGGTGGTACCACCAGGTGGTCGACGAGGATGTGCTCGCCGCCTTCCAGGATGTCGTCGGCGGCCCGGCGGAACCCGCCGGGCTCGACCTCGACGGGCCGGTGCGCATCGCCATGATCTATCCCTCGCAAGACGTCTCGGACGCCTGGCTCCGGGCCCATATCTCGATGAGCAAGCGCTTCGAGGAGCTCGGCATTCCGATCGAGGTCACCCAGTACGCTTCGGGCATGGGTGACCACCAGCTTCAGGCGACCTACACAGAAGCCGTGCTGCAGGAGGCCGATTCCTTCGACTACGTCGTCTTCGGCCCAACCGAGCTCAGCATGCAGGCGGACAACGTCAAGGCGATCATCGACCATCCCGACCTCGAGGTGATCGTGCTGAACTACGACCAGCCGCCGCAGATGTGGGGCGACGAGCAGCCCTTGGCCTATACCGGCTTCTCGCACCTCGCCGGTGCGCTCATCATGTGCGACTACATTCTCGAGAATGTCGGCACCGAGGGCAATTACGCGCTCATCCGCGGCACGCCGGGCTCGATCGACGACCAGCGCTCGGGCGGCTTCGAGCAGTGCCTGACCGAGCGTTCGGACTGGGTCAAGGTCTACGAGCACTATGCCAATTTCCAGCGCGAGCCGGCCTATGACGGCACCAATCTGATCATGACTGGCTACCCGGAGATCACGATGATCCACAACGCCTCGACGGCCATGGCGATGGGCTCGCTGTCCGCCGTCCAGGCTGCCGGGCGCGACGACGTCTTCGTCACCGCCTGGGGCGGCACCGGCGAGGAGCTCGAGGCGATCCGCGCAGGAGAACTCGATGCCACGCCGATGCGCATGGGCGACGACTGGGGCACCTCCTTGGCCGAGGTCATCCGCGCCGACCTCGAGGGCCGCGGGGACGACATCCCGCTCGTCTTCCTCGGCCGCATCACCATCGTCCACAAGGACATGAGCCCGGAGGAGATCGATGCCATGGAGCAGGAGGCGTTCCGCTACTCCGGCATCGGCACCCTCGAGCGCTGACCCACGAGGGAAAGGAGCACCGCATGGACCAGCCGCCCCTCCTCCAGATGACCGGGATCGCCAAGCATTTTGGCGGTGTCATGGCCGTGGCCGGCGTCGACCTCACCCTCGCCAGGGGCGAGGCGCTGGCGATCGTCGGCGACAACGGGGCCGGCAAGTCGACCCTGATCAAGGTGTTGACCGGGGTCTACGAGCCGGACGAGGGCGAGATTCGCCTGGAGGGGCGGCCGGTCGTGATCGGCAGCAAGCGGGCGAGCCAGGCCCTTGGCATCGAGGCCGTCTACCAGAACCTGGGTCTGGTCGACTCGCTCGATGCCGCGGGCAACGTCTTCCTCGGCCATGAGCTCAAGACGTCCTTCCTCGGGATTCCCATCCTGCAGAACGCCAGGATGGCCAAGGAAGCGGCCCGGGTCCTCAAGGAGAACGTCGGCATCGAGCTCGAGGATATCACCGTCCCGACCCACAACCTCTCGGGCGGCCAGCGTCAGGCCGTCGCCATCGCGCGCGCCATCTACAATACCGACCTCAAGATCCTCGTCATGGACGAACCGACGGCAGCCCTGGGTCCCGAGGAGACCCGCAACACCCTGGCGCTAATGCAGCGCCTCAAGGCTCAAGGCATCGCGCTCATCGTCATCAGCCACAATCTCGACCACGTCTTCGCCGTAGCCGACCGCGTCATGGTCATGCGCGGCGGCCGAGTCGTCGCCACCCTCGAGGCCCACAGCACCACCAAGCAGGACGTCTTGGCGCACATCGTTGCCGCCACCGACGGTGCCATCGCCGCCTGAGCGGCGTGCGTGGGCAAAAAATGCGTAAGGCGAAAATACAGGCGGGAGAAACCGATCTCCCGCGGCCGACCGTCGCTTCTGCGGGTGGCCATGCGCCGGCTCTTCGACTTCACGGGCAAGTCGGTGATCGTGACCGGCGGCTCGCTCGGCAATGGCGCCGGCCGCCATCGTCACGGGCTGGCCTCGGGGACGCGGGGAGCGGCTCGGGGCCGGGCGCGCCATTCGATGAGGCCGATGCCGGCGACGATGGCGACGGCGAGCACATTGGCGATCTCGGCCGGGTGCATGACGAGCACGATCGCACTGGCGAGGGCTGCCACCTTCCACCAGGCGAGCTGGCGGGTCAGCCAGCGCTCGCCGATCGCGGCCATGGCGATGACGGCCGTCCCGCCGCCGATGATGGCGGCGATCAGGCGCAAGGGCTCGGCCTCGTGCCAGAGGATGAGCGAGGGCCAGTAGACGAAGATGAAGGGGACGAGATAGGCGGCCATGCCGAGGCGCATGGCGGTGAAGCCGGTCTTCATCACCGGTGCCCCGGCGATGCCGGCACCCACATAGGCGGCGAGGGCGACAGGGGGCGTGATCGCGGAGACGCCACCCCAATAGTAGCAGAAGAGATGGGCCACCAGCGGCGCCACGCCGAGTTCGACGAGGCTCGGCGCCACGAGGGTGGCGGTGATGATGTAGACCGACGTCGTCGGCAGGCCGAAGCTGAGGAAGAGCGAGCTCGCGGCCGCGAGCAGGAGGGCCGGCAGCAGCATGCCGTCGGCGAGGCCGATGATCGACTGGGTGAAG
>DAIRDJ010000141.1:0-11813 GCA_036796215.1 Geminicoccaceae bacterium | reverse complement strand
CCCCGCATCTTCTTGTTCTTCTTTACGAAGTTTGCTCGCCGGTGGCGTTGATCGCGTCGTGGATCGGTCGGACTGTCGCGGCCAGGGGTTTGTGGATGGTTTGGTAGAGGGTTTCGTAGAGGGCTGCTGCGTCGGGATCGGGGTGGATGGTGCGTTCGGTGGCGCGCATGGCTTCGGTGGCGGCTTTTTGGCCTGGGTGGATGTTGGCGGCGAGGGATGCCAGGAGGGCGGCACCGGCGGCGACGCTGTCGGCAAGGTCGACGACGGTGATCGGGCGGCCGTGCATGGTGGCCTTGATGCTCATGTAGAGGCGGTTCTTGGTGATGCCGCCGATCACCCGGATGGCGTCGGGCTGCGGGGTGCCGAGGAGGGTGACCATGCCGTCGACGCAATGGCGGGAGTCGGCGGCGATGCCTTCGAGCATGGCGCGGAAGAGGCAGCCGCGGGTGATGTCGGTGCTCAGCCCGAGAAAGGCGCCCTTGGCGCGGGCATTGGGCTCGGGAGCGGTGCCGAGGCGGAGGTGGGGGAGGAAGACGGCACCGTGGCTGCCCGGGGGGGAGGCTGTGGCTTCCTCGATAAGGGTTTCGTAGGCAGTGCCGCCGGCAACGCTCTGGCGGAACCAGTCGATCGCCCCGCCGGCGGTGAAGAGCCCACCCATGGTGAACCAGACGGGTTCCTCGACATAGGCGATGCCCTGGACGTAGCCGGCGCGGCCGAGTGCCGGGTCCTGGCTCGGGCGGTTCGTGCCCATGACACTGGCCTCGGTGGTGCCGGTCGAGCACAGCAGGGTGCCGGGGCGCATGGCGTCGGCCGCGACCGCCCCGATGACGTGGTCGTGGCCGCCGGCGGCGACGGTACAGTGGCGGGGCAGGCCGGTGGCCGCAGCGCCGGCTGCGCTGACCTTGCCGATCGCGGCACCGCTCGGGACGAGGGGGGCCATGAGGCTCGGGTCGACGTCCATGGTGCCGAGGATTTCCTCGGACCAGGCGAGCCTCGCGAGGTCGAGGGCGAAGGTGCGGCAGGCGAGGCTGTAGTCGGTGGCCATCTCGCCCGAGAGCCGCCAGGCGAGGTAGTCGGCGGTGTTCAGCCACCTGGTCGTGGCCTTGAAGGCTTCGCTGCGATGGCGCTGGTGCCAGAGCAGCTTGCAGAGGCCAAAGATGGGCTCGGGTGCGAGGCCGGAGATGGCAAAGAGGCGGTCCTGGCCGATGCGCTCGACGATCGAGTCCAGCTCTGCCTGGGCGCGTTTGTCGAACCAGGCGATGGCGGGGCCGGTGGGGCTGCCGTCACGGGCGATGGGGACAGCGGTTTCGCCCATGCTGGCAAAGCTGATGCCGGCGATACGGTTCGGGTCGTCGAGGTCGGCTGTGGCCGTCCTGATGGCGGCGGCCGCGGTTTGCCAGAGGCTTTCGGGGTCGTATTCGGCCCATTCGGGCCTGGGGTAGTGGATGGGAGTCGGGGTGCTGGCCTGGGCCACCACCCGGCCCGAGGCGGTGAAGACGACGGCCTTGGTGTTGCTGGTGCCCGCGTCCACGCCGACGAGCAGGGGCTCGTCTCTGGTCATTGGCTCTCCCTGGTCGGCTTCGTGGTCGGCTGGTCAGTCGACGAGGTCGATCGTGTAGCTTTCGATGACCGGGTTGGCGAGCAGCGTCTCGCACATCTCCCGGGCCCGGGCATGGGCGGCGTCGCGGTCGGTCATGGCGAGCTCGAGCTCGATGACCTTGAACTTCTTCAGACTGGAGGCTTCGCCGAAGCCGAGGCCGTGCAGCGAGCGCTCGATGGCCTTGGCCTCGGGGTCGAGCACGCCGGGTCTGAAGCCGATGGTGATCCGTGCCTGCATCGTCCTGCCTGTCGACTCCTGGCTCTATTGGATGGTCTCGGGGCCGCGCATGTCGCGGGGGCCGGCCTCGGGCAAAATGCCGAGCCTTCGGGCGATTTCCTGGTAGCCCTCCTCGACCTTGCCCAGATCCTGGCGAAAGCGGTCCTTGTCGAGGCGCTCGTTGGTCTTGACGTCCCAGAGCCGGCAGTTGTCGGGGCTGATCTCGTCGGCCAGGATGATCCGCATGTCCTCGTCCTCCCAAAGGCGGCCGAACTCGAGCTTGAAGTCGACGAGCTTGAGGCCGACGCCGAGGAAAAGGCCGGAGAGGAAATCGTTGACCCGAAGCGCCATGCTCATGATCTCGTCGATTTCCTGGTAGCTGGCCCAGCCGAAGGCGGTGATGTGCTCCTCGGTGATCATCGGATCGCCCAGCTCGTCCGACTTGAGGTAGTACTCGACGATCGAGCGGGGCAGCATGGTGCCCTCCTCGATGCCGAGCCGCTTGCTCATCGAGCCGGCTGCGATGTTGCGGATGACGACCTCGATCGGAATGATCTCGACCTCGCGGATCAGCTGCTCGCGCATGTTGAGGCGGCGGACGAAGTGGGTCGGGATGCCGACGTCCTGCAGCTTGAGCATGAGGTATTCCGAGATCCGGTTGTTGAGCACGCCCTTGCCGGTGATCACCGCGTGCTTCTTGTTGTTGAAGGCGGTGGCGTCGTCCTTGAAATACTGGATCAGCGTCCCAGGTTCGGGGCCCTCGAAGAGGATCTTGGCTTTGCCCTCGTAGACCTGTTTGCGCCGGGCCATGCTTTCCGCCTGTCATGCATTGAACCGAAAACGGCGCCCGGTTGCGAGCGCCGTTCCCTTCGTTCGTTAGCCTCGTCTATAGCCGAGCCCGGGCCATCCCACAACAAAGGGGAGAGCCCCGGATCGGGACGGTCGTCAGTTGGCGAGGCGGGCGTCGATGTCGAGCATCTCGATCGGCACCCACTCGCGGATCGAATCGACGTCGTCGAGCGTGCGAAGCTCGGTGTAGACGACCTTTTCGATCTCGTCCGCGCGGCCCTGCCAGTCCTTGATCAGGGCATCGGCCGAGTTCTTGCCCATGCTGCGGGGGTCGCGGAAGACGGCGACGCCGATCTTGCCTCTCGCCACCATCTCGAGCTCGTCCGGCTGGCCGCCCATGCCGGTGACCAGCACGTCCTCGAGCTTGCCGTCGGCCTCCAACGCCGACATGGTGCCGAGGCCCATCACCGAGTTCATCGCGACGATGGCCTCGACGTCGGGGTAGGCGATCAGGAGACGCTCGGTCTCGGCGTAGGCGAGCTCGCGCTGGAAGTCGCCATAGCCCTCGTAGATGACCTCCGGCTCGATGCCGCCCGCGCGCATGCCGGCCAGGACCCCGGTGCCGCGGTCGTGGCTGATCTCGGAAGCCACCGGCCCCCACATCATGACGACCTTGGGGCTCTCGTTGCCCCGCTCCTTGAAGTAATCGGCGATCCAGCGACCGGTCGTCTCGCCCATCTGGTAGTGGTTGTAGACCGACCAGTTGAGAACGGCGTCGTCGAAGGGGAAAGTCTCGCCCTCCTTGGGCTCGTAGTCGACCATGAGGAGCTTCACCCCGGCTTCGGCCACGGTGACGAGACCCGTGGTGTTCTGCTCGAGCGAGCTCGGGCCGAAGAGCAGGTAGTCGAGGTTGAGGTTCGCCATGTTCTCGAGGATGTTGAGCATCTCGTCGTGGCGGTTGGAGGCGGTGGGTGCTGCCTGGAAGAGCTCGTAGGTGATCCCCGCCTCGTCGAGCGCCTCCCGAAAGCCGATCTCGAGCTGGCCGAAGAGGTCGGTGATGTCGTGCTGGTGCGAGACGAAGCCGATGCGCACCGGGTGGCTGTCGGCCAGCGCCGGTGCGGCGAGGCCAACCATGGCCAGCACCGCGAGGCTGGTGCCGAAGAGTGTTCTTCTCTGCATGGTTCCTGCTCCCTGTTGATTTGGGGTCGGGTCAGCGCCGCCTGAGCTGCAGCGCCACGGCGGCGATGATCAGAAGGCCGAGGATGATCCGCTGGATGAAGAAGCCGGCCCCGGTCTGGATCAGGCCGTTCTCCAGCATGCCGATGAGGTAGACGCCCAAGACGGTGCCGACCATCGTGCTGCGGCCGCCGAAGAGGAAGGTGCCACCGAGGACCACGGCCGCGATGATGTGCAGCTCCAGCCCCTCGCCCATGGCCGACGAGGCGCTGGCCAGCCGGCCCATGAGGACCACGGCGGCAAGGCCGGCCAAGGCACCTTGGATGACGTAGGTGCTGGCGACCACGGCCTTGACGTTGATGCGGGTGGCCTCGGCGGCCTTGGGGTTGCTGCCGATCGCCGTCAGCCAGCGGCCGTAGGTGGTCTTGGCCAGAAGGAACCAGCCGATGGCGGCGACGACCAGGGCGATCCAGACAGCGACCGGCAATCCCAGGAAGAACGAGCGGCCGACATTGACGATCAGCTCCGGCATGGTCGAGACCATGTTGGCGCCCATGTAGTGCTGGGCGAAGCCGCGATAGGCGACGAAGGTGCCGAGCGTCGCCAGGAGCGGCGGGACGCCCAGCACCGTGATGTTGAAGCCGTTGAAGGCGCCCAAGAGCGCGCCGAGCAGGATCGCCGCCGGGCTCGCGAGGATGGCCGGGATATAGCCCGCGGCCATGCCCGTGCCGATCAGGCAGGCCACGACGCCGACCATCGAGCCCGTCGAGATGTCGATGCCGCCGGTGTTCATGATCAGGGTCTGGCCGACCGCGAGAATCAGAAAGACGGCGGCCGCCCGCATGATGGTGATCTGGTTCTGCGGGGTGTTGAAGGTCTCGCCGGTGATCAGCGAGATGATGGCGTAGAGCAGGACGATGGCGATCAGGGTGTTGAGGAAGGGCAGGCCCGTGAGCTTGTACCAGGCAGCCGCGAAGGTGCCGCCCCGGCGGCCGTTGCCGGTCTCCTCGACGCTGGCGCTCATGCCGCGGCACTTCCGCCGATATCGCCCACGATCAGGCGCACCACGTCCGTCTTGGTGACCTTGCTGGTCTCGACCACACCCTGGACCCGGCCGGAGCGCATGACGGCGATGCGGTCGGAGATCTGAAAAACGTGCTCGAGGTCGTGGCTGATGACCAGCATGGTTTGGCCCTGGCTCCTGAGCGTGCCGATCAGCCCGAGGACCTTCTTGACCTCCTCGACGCCCAAGGCCGCGGTCGGCTCGTCGAGGACGAGCAGGGTGATGTCGGGTTTCCTGATCGCCCGGCCGATGGCCACCGCCTGGCGCTGGCCGCCGGAGAGCGTGCCCACGGGACGGCGCGGGTCGGGGATTCTGATCCGCAGGCGCTCGAGCGTCGCCTCGGTCTCATGGAGCATCCGCTTGTCGTCGGGAATCGAAAACCAGCCCCACTTGGTCATCGTCAGCTCGTCGCCGAGAAAGACATTGCCCGGGACGTCCAGCGAATTGGCCAGCGCCAGGTCCTGGTAGACCACCTCGATGCCGAGCGCCCCAGCCTCGCGGGTCGAGGGGATGGTCACCGGCTGCCCGCGCATGCGGATCTCGCCGCCGTCCGGTGGCTGAACGCCAGAGAGCGCCTTGACGAGTGTCGACTTGCCGGCACCGTTGTCACCGACCAGGGCCAGTGTCTCGCCCTCGTAAATGGTCAGCGTAGCGCCGTTCAGCGCCCGCACGCCGCCGAATCGCTTTTCGAGATCGACCGCATCGATGAGCGGCACCCCTGCCGTAGCCGTTTCGTCCAAACGAGCCTCCCGAGCCGATTGTTGTCCGCGTTGGCCGTCATTTGTGCGGCCGCGGATGTTTTGTTCGCTGGGCCGGACAGTGCCGCCGGAGTTGGCCGATTGCAAGCGACGAGACGCGGCTCTAGTTTCCCTGTCCTGCTTGCGACAGCGGTCGTCCGGGCCCAACGCCCGGGATACCGGGGGCGAATGGTCGCTCGACGTCGAAAGCTACATTCGGCTGAGGTGCGATGGACACGAACGCCGCCCTGGCCCTTGCTGCAGCGACCGCGATTCTCGTGGCGATCCCGGGCCCGAACGTCGCCTTGATCATCGCCAACACGATTGCCCGCGGCTTTCGCCTCGGCGCGATGACCGTCCTGGGCACGACGATCGGCGTGGCGCTCCAAGTCGCTGTCGTGGTGCTCGGTCTGGCGGCGCTGCTGGAGATCGCCGCCTCGGCGTTGACATGGGCGAAATGGGCCGGGGTCGCTTATCTGCTCTATCTCGGCGTCGTGTCGTGGCGGCAGGGTGTCGAGGATTTGCGCGCAACGGTGGCGAGCCCGAAACCCGCGCGTGCCCTTTTCTTGCAAGGGCTGCTGCTGGCCAGCGTCAACCCCAAGACCTTGCTCTTCAATGCCGCGTTCCTGCCGCAGTTCGTCAGCGCCCACGCCGGCTCGCAATCGCTGCTGACCGCGGCTGTGATCTATCTGGGGGTCTTCTTCCTCGGCGACCTCGCCTGGGCGGCTACGGCACAATCCGCGCGGCCGTTGATCATGAAGCTCGGGCGGCTGCGCCACCGGTTGACCGGCTGCCTCTTCGTCGGGTCGGGGATCGGCCTGGCGCTGTCGCGGGTCGATCGATAGGCAGCGATCGGCCGCGCTCGATGCCGAACGCCGCTGGCCGCCTGCCGCCTTTGCGCTGCGCCTTCGGGCGATGCCGGCTATGGTCGGGCCGCTGATCCGTCCGCATCTCGGAGTTCTGCCATGCCCGCGCGCCAGACGTCCTTCCTCTTCGACCTCGACGGCACGCTCGTCGACAGCGTCTACCAGCACGTCCTGGCTTGGCACGAGGCCCTGGAGAGCGAGGGGATCGAGCTTTCGATCTGGCGCATCCATCGGCGGATCGGCATGTCGGGCGGGCTCTTCACCAACATGCTGCTGCGCGAGACCGGGGTCGATCTCGCCCCTGAGCGGATCGAGCGGCTGCGCCGCGCCCACGCCGATTCCTACAACCGCCGCTCGGCAGCCATCCGACCGTTGCCCGGCGCCAGGGCATTGCTCGCCTATCTGAGCGAGGCCGGCATCCCCTGGGCGGTCGCCACGAGCGGGCGGATCGAGACGGCAGGCCCGGTGATCGACAACTTGGGCGTCGATCGGGCCAAGGTGCCGGTGATCACCCGCGACATGGTCGCCCACGCCAAGCCCGACCCCGACCTGTTCCTGGCTGCCGCCGAAGCGCTCGGCCAGCCGATCGAGAGCGCCTGCGTCGTCGGCGACAGTGTCTGGGACATGCTCGCTGCTCGCCGTGCCGGGGGCCTGGGCGTTGGCGTGCTCTCCGGCGGCTACGGCGAGGACGAGCTGGTCAGGGCCAGCGCCTATCGCGTCTATGCCGACCCCGCCGATCTTCTCGAGCATATCGACGAGGTTGGCGGGCGGCGGTGAGGGCAGAGGCTCTGACGGGATTGGGAAGCAGCCGACCTTGGAGCGCATTGGCTTGTCACCGCGAATGACGCTGCTCGCTGCGTTCGGCTCTTTGGCCAAGCGGCACGACCGCTTTGCGACCAGCCAGTTTCTGAGGAGGGCTGCGGCGAGCGTCCGTTTTGACGTCGTGGACAAAACCGTGCCAGAACTACCGAGGTTTCGCCCGGGGGTTCTGTCCGCGCCAAGCACCTACGGGTCGGGGCCTTCGTGGCCTATGGCAAAAACGACCTTATTTGGCAAACGGTTGTGGCCAAGGGATTTTGACCGCTTTGCGGACAACACGGTCGTCGAAGTGAAATCGGTTGATCACGAAGGGACGCCAGAATCTTCCAGCAAAATAGTCTGTGAGACGGGCGAGCACCTCTGCGGAGGGAGAGTGTCCAAGCATCTCATACTCCTCGATCGGTCCAGTTACCGCAATCTGGAAGAGGTGATTGTGCTCCGGCAGAGTTTCGGTGCGGCGCCTCGGCGCGGCCGTACGTCGCCGCTTCGTAAGGCTTGCCGATTGGGTCCGGCCACTACCTGGCAATTGAGGTTCCCGAACAGGGCCTGGATCGATGATCGCACATTCCGCCCGGATCCTGCCAACGAGCAAGTGGATTCGCGGCCTTTCGCGCAAATAACGAGAGAAGTGTAATCTATATCACATACCTGCTCAAAATTTCGTTGTCTCTGGTATCGCCGAAGGCACGGGAACGGAGAGCGCCAGATGGCCGTCAGCGGACCTCAGAAGCTCGCCTTGTTTCTAGCGCGGTTTGCCGACAGCGAGGGGCAGCCGCCGCAGGATGTCGTGTTTTTCAATGATCTTTTTCTCACCCGCGGCTCTGGCGGCCCGACAACTGGATCGCGGCGAGCCTCGGGGCGCAAGACGCTCGACGCGACCCGCGACGACTTCGTCGCGACGCATCCTGGACGCTGGGACAAGATCAAGGGCGCCATCGAGCGCCTCCCACCGCCATCCTCGTCGAGATCGACGGGCAATGGGTCGCTGCCGACCGCGCCTACACGCGCCACTTGTGGAACCGGAGTTTGCCCCTTTTCGGAAGGTTGAACATGAGCACATCAATTGGACGCCCAACCGTCGACTGCGACCGCCGGCGGTCCGCTGCGGACGATCACGTCAGATTCCGGAAGAGCGCTTCGGCGCTGCGCGGCATCTCCGTGACGTATCCGAACGGCGAGGAGACGCGCTTCAGCCTGACCTATGCCCTGAACTATCACAAGGCGCTGCCGCACGACCCGGACGGCTTCGTCCACCGCGCCAGCTACGAGGCGATGGTGCGTATGCTCACCGGGGAGGAGCACCCCGCCTTCGAGACGCTTCCCGTAGGCGAGAACCGCCGGCCCGGAAGCGATGACGTCAACCCGCCGCGGTATGCGGTCGCCGATGGGGACACGGACGAGCTGCGCGGATACCGCAAGCAGACGAGCCCGTTTGCCGGCCACGTCTTCGACACCCAGGGCGCGGATGCCGGCGACTTCGCGATGCCCCCTGCGCCGCTCGCGGCGTTCCGCGGTTCGCCCGAGAACAAGGACAACGAGAAGGCCAAGCGGGACGTCGAAGAGCTGGCGGCAGAGATGGCAGAGGTCTACGTCATGGCCCTCCTACGTGACCAGACCTTCAACGACATCGCGGCGCCTCCGATGGGTAGCCCGGTGGAGCCGCTCCTTAACGTCCTGAAGGAGATGTCTTGGTTCAACGGCACGTTCGAGCCGCGCACCGAGGACGAGCGGCGCCGATTCGAGGGTCGAGTGCCACTTGTGACCAGCGCCGATCTCTTCGTCGGGTCGACACCGGGATCGAGGGAAGGGCCGCTCCTGTCGCAGTTCATGCTGATGGGCAACGCCAATACGGGCTTCACCTTCGCGTCGGAGGTCCCGCATCCCAACGGCGAGACCGTCATCGGCGGCGATCGACCCGCAGAGGCCGATGGCGGCGAGGCAATGCCCGGTGGCGCCGAGGGCAGCGATGGCGGTGGCGCGGGCGAGCACGAGGCGCACCACGCGGTGGCGCAGATCGAGCGTGAGGACGGCTATGTCCTCTACGGGACGCAGGTGATCGACCAGCGGAACTTTGTGGCCAAGGAGGAGCTCGACTTTCTCACCAACTGGGCGGCGTGGCTCGACTGCCAGAACGGCGTGAACTTCGGCTCGGGCGCCAAGGGCTTCAAGAGCCTCGACGTGATCCAGGACAAGCGGCGATTTATCGCGACGCCGCGCGACCTGGCCACCTACGTCCATTTCGACGCGCTCTACCAAGGCTACCACGTCGCCTGCCTGCTCATGCTGGCCGACCCTATGAACTTCCCGAAGGACCGGGGGATGCCGGAGACCACCAGCCGCACCCGCGACGCCTTCTCCACCTTCGGCGGCCCTCACATCCTGTCGCTTGTCACGGAGGTGGCGACGCGGGCGCTCAAGGCCGTGTGGCGGCACAAGTGGCTCTACCACCGCCGGGCGCGGCCGGAGGTGGTGGCCGCGCTCCTGACCCTGCAGGCGAACGATCCAAACCGGATCACCTGCCCGCAGCTACAGGCGTGCCTGCAGCATCTGCTGGAGACCGTGCCGCCGGGCATCTTGCAGGCGGTGGCGGACCACAACACGGAGCAGAAGGCGAAGGCGCGCATCGTGCCGAAGGAGGACGCGACGACGGACCCGCTGCCGACCATCGAGGACAACCTCAACTACCTGCTACCGATGGCCTTCCCCGAGGGCTCGCCCACCCATCCCGCCTACGGTGCCGGTCACGCGACGGTTGCGGGCGCCTGCGTCACCATCCTCAAGGCCTTCTTCGAAATGTATGACGACACCGGCAAGCACCTGCGGGAATGGCCCTACGAAGACGTCTTCATTGCCACGAAGGGGAAGGAGCTCTCCAAGGTCGACGGGAACGGGATGACGATCGAGGGCGAACTCGACAAGCTCGCGGCGAACATCGCCATCGGCCGGAACATGGCAGGGGTTCACTACTACACCGACTACTTCGAGTCGCTGCGCCTCGGTGAGCGCATCGCAGTCTCGATCCTCGAGGAGCAGATGCCGCTTTACGGGGAGACCGTCTCGATGAGCTTCACCAGCTTCGATGGCGACCGGATCCGGATCAGCGCCAACCGAGGCGAGGGCACCGTGCGCGTCCTCAACGGCGGCAACCTGCTTCCGGCAACCAACTGGTACCATCGCTACGCCGCGTAGTCCGCGCCTCACGCAGCGGGAACTCGTGCCGACGGGACCGCCGACGAAAGTGTCGGCGGTCCGCTCGGATCACTTTCGGGCGACAGAGCGTCTATTGCGCGACGTTTACGGCGCGCAGTTCCATCCCCTTTTAGAGAAGCGCCAGCAGCGTTTCACCGGTCGCCTTGCAACGTGGCTGGAGCCGGTGGACGCACAGTCGTATCAAGATTGCGATATGTACGGACAAATCGCGGCAGCAAGTCGCCGAGCTACGCCGCGGATTAATGGCTGATCCTGCGCGAGCCGCTTAACGGGGGCGGGACGGCGCGGCTGAAGGAGGCGGTGGCAGCCTACCGCGCGGCGCTCGAGGAATGGACCCGCGAGCGGGTTTCGCTCGACTGGGCGAGAACCCAGAACAACCTCGGCACCGCGCTCCAGAGGCTGGGGGAGCGTGAGAGCGGGACGGCGCGGCTGGAGGAGGCGGTGGAGGCCTATCGCGTGGCGCTCGACCTCTTCGAGGGAGCAGGGGCGAGGCATTACGCTGATGTCATTCGTGGCAATCTCGAAAGGGCCACGACAATGCTCGATCAACGGCGAGCCTCGCAGGCAACGATTCAAGCTGCCAGCGCCGAGTCGCTGGCAGCTTGAGCAGCGTGAGGCCTACGCGCCGGAACTCAGGCCTTATCGCAACATCGCGGTGCCCCGCGATGCACTTACGGAAGTGGTTTTTGACGAGGCCGAAAACGACCGTTTTTGTCTCGCATGCCGAAGGCGACCGGTGGCGTCGTCCGCCCTGCGGCACACTCAGCGGATGACGCGCTCTGTGCCCATACGAAGAGTACGAGGCGCCCTCAATGCTCGAGCGGACCGAGGGGGCGTGGGGGAAATCATTTCCCCCACATTCCTTCCGGCTCCGCCATTCGGCGGCGGCCGGGTCAGGGTTTGTGCAGGCCCAGCCTTCGGAAATGGTTGGTGATCGGGTAGCGGCGGTCGCGGCCGAAGGCCTTGGCGGTGATCTTGACGCCCGGGGGCGCCTGGCGGCGTTTGTATTCGGCGATGTCGAGGAGGTTGGAGACCTGGCGCACGGCGGCTTCGGAGTGGCCGGTGGCGACCAGCTCGGCTGCCGACCGGTCGTCCTCGACGAGGCCCTGGAGGATCGCATCGAGCAGCGGGTAGGGGGGCAGCGAGTCCTCGTCCTTCTGGCCCTCGCGGAGCTCGGCGGTGGGCGGCTTCTCGATGGTGCGGAGCGGGATCGCCATGCCGGCGGGGCCGAGGCAGCCCTTGGGCCGATTGGCGTTGCGGTAGTGGCAAAGGGCGAAGACGGTGGTCTTGTAGACGTCCTTGAGGACCGAGTAGCCGCCGCACATGTCGCCGTAGAG
>DAIRDJ010000140.1:0-11818 GCA_036796215.1 Geminicoccaceae bacterium | reverse complement strand
GATCGGGCACCCGGCCGGTGATCGGCACCACGTCCTGCGGGCTCGTCCCCCAGGTGACCTGCGGCTCGATGTCCAGGGCCTCGAGCGTCACATCCTTGTCGTAGAACGCCCCCTCGTCTGACGGCAGGGTCCGCCAGTAGGCCACGGCCGCTTCGAAGGCCTCGCCCTTGGGCGCCATCGGCCGGCCCTTGATGTAGGCGTAGGTCTTCTCGTCGGGAGCGATCAGACCGGCCCGGGCACCCGCCTCGATCGACATGTTGCAGATGGTCATCCGCCCCTCCATCGAGAGGTCGCGGACGACCGAGCCCGCATACTCGATCACGTGGCCGGTGCCGCCGGCCGTGCCGATCTTGCCGATGATCGCAAGGATCACATCCTTGGCGGTCACCCCGAAGCCGAGTTCGCCCTCGACGGTGATCCGCATGTTCTTCGGCCGCTTCTGCAGCAGCGTCTGGGTCGCCAGCACGTGCTCGACCTCGGACGTGCCGATGCCGAAGGCCAGGGCCCCGAAGGCGCCATGCGTCGATGTGTGGCTGTCGCCGCAGACAATGGTCGTCCCCGGCAGCGTGAAGCCCTGCTCGGGGCCGATGATGTGGACGATGCCCTGCCTGAGATCGGTGACGTCGAAGAGCTCGATGCCGAACGCCTTGGCGTTGTGCTCGAGCGCTTCGACCTGGATGCGGGCGGTCTCGTCCTTGATCCCCTTGGCCCGATCGGGGTCGGTGGGCACGTTGTGGTCGACCACGGCGAGGGTCGCCTCCGGCCGGCGCACCGTGCGACCCGCGGCCCGCAGCCCCTCGAACGCCTGCGGGCTCGTCACCTCGTGGACGAGATGCCGGTCGATATAGATGAGGCAGGTGCCGTCGTCCTGCACCTCGACCAGATGCGCCTGCCAGATCTTGTCGAAGAGTGTTCGGGGACCGTTCGCCGCCGCTGCCATCACCATCATCCTGTCGTCATGCCGATCTGGGCGGCACGCTCCGGCGCCGCCCGTTGCTCATCTCGGCGCTCGATGGCCGGTTATCAAGCGGCACCGTTGTCCGTCTGCACCTCGGCCGCCGCAGCATTGCCGTTGTCGAGAACGATCCCCGCCTTGTCGATGCGCCGCTCGGCGATGCGCGCCGACTTGCCGCGCCGACCGCGCAGGTAATAGAGCTTGGCCCGCCGGACCTTGCCGTGGCGCACCACCTCGATGCTGTCGATCCGAGGGCTGTAGAGCGGGAACACCCGCTCGACGCCCTCGCCATAGGAGATCTTGCGGACGGTGAAGGACGAGTTCACGCTGCGATTGCGCCTGGCGATGCAGACGCCCTCGAAGGCCTGCACGCGCTCGCGGTTGCCCTCGATCACACGGACATTGACCCGGACGGTGTCGCCCGGGCGGAAGTCCGGGATCTGCCGGGACTGGCTGAGTGCCGCGACCTGCTGCTGCTCGATCTGTTGGATGACGTTCATGGTTGGCACTCCGCCATGTTCAGGGCTGGGAAAGGGCGACGGTGAAATCGCCTGTCAATGCGTTTCGATGCGGCCGCGATCGTCCAAGGCTTCCGGGTCGAGAAGGTCCGGACGGCGACGGCGGGTGAGATCGAGGGCCATGGCCTGCCGCCAGGCGCGGATGCGGCCATGATGCCCGGAGAGCAGCACCTCGGGCACGGTGCGACCCTGCCAGGTCTGTGGACGGGTATAGTGCGGGTATTCGAGGAGTCCTTGCGCGAAGCTCTCCTCGTCCAGCGACGCCGCGGTTCCTACGACACCCGGCAAGAGCCTGACAGTGGCATCGAGCAGCGCCATGGCCGCGATTTCGCCGCCGGTCATGACGAAATCGCCCAGGGACACCTCGCGCAACCGATGCTTCTCGAGCACCCGCTCGTCGACCCCCTCGTAGCGGCCACAGAGGATGACGCAGCCGGGCCCGGCGGCGAGCTCGCGGGCCGTCGCCTGATCGAAGCGGGCACCCTTCGGGCTCATGTAGAGCAGTGGCCGCGGATCATCGGGGCCATGCACGGCCTCGACCGCCCGGTCGACAACCTCGGCCCGCATCACCATGCCCGCACCGCCGCCGAACGGGACGTCGTCGACGCTGCGATGCCGGTCGGTCGCGAAGTTGCGGATGTCCACGGCCTCGAGCGACCAGAGGCCGGCCTCGAGCGCCTTGCCGAGGAGCGACTGGCCGAGCGGGCCCGGAAACATCTCGGGAAAGATGGTGAGCACCGAGGCACGCCAGTTCATGCCGCAGCCTCCCGGACTTCCGGAACGACCACGACCCGGCCCCGGGCCAGATCGACCTCGGGCACGAGGGCCGTCGCAAAGGCGACCATGCCGCTCTGTCCCGTCTCGTCGCAGTACTCGAGCACCTCGCCGGCGCCGAAATCGTGCACCGCGATCACCTGCCCGAGAGCACGGCCGTCCGTGTCGACGAGGGCGAGCCCGACCAGGTCCTCGTAGTAGAAGCTGTCGGCCTCGGGCTCCGGCAAGCGCTGGCGCGGCACGAAGAGGCGAAGCCCGCGCAAGGCCCCGGCGGCATCCCGGTCGGTGATCCCTGCGGCCTCGACGATCACCCCACCCTTGGTGGGTGCTGTCACCCGGACGCTGAAGAGCTCATGCCCTGCCTCGTCCAATAGTGGTCCATAGGCGCCGACATTCAGGGGATCCTCGGTGAAGGTCTTGAGCTTCAAGGCACCACGCACCCCGTGTGCGGCCGCCACGGCGGCCACACAGACGAGCTTCTGCTCAGCAGGTGCGCTCTCGACCATTGGTCCCGCCCGAAACCAGCGCTCAGGCCTCGGCGGCCGCGGCTTCGGCCTTGGCCTTCTCGGCGGCGATCTCGGCGGCCTTCTTGCCTGTGCCGCGCTGGCGGGTGGCGCCCGGCAGGATGCCCGCCTTGTCGAGGAAGCGCGCCATGCGGTCGCTGACCTGCGCCCCGTGGCCGAGATAGTGCTTCACCCGCTCCTCGTTCATGACGAAGCGGTCGGGATGATCGTCGGGGAGCAGGGGGTTGTAGTGCCCGAGCTTCTCGAGGAACCGGCCGTCGCGCGCGAAACGCGAGTCGGCTGCGACGATACGGTAGAACGGGCGCTTCTTGGCGCCACCACGGGCGAGACGGATCTTGACGGCCATTGGTCTTCCTGGGTCTGGGTGACTGGGTCTGAGTCTAAGTGAAACTCTGCGATTGCGAACGGCGAAAGGGAAGGGGGTCAGTGCCGCGGCAGCATGCCCGGCGGCATGTGTCGGCCGAAGAACTGCTTGGGGCCGCCCGCCTTCTTCATCTTCTTCATCATGTCGTGCATCTGGCGATGCTGCTTCAAGAGCTTGTTGACCTCCTGCACCGAGGTGCCGGAGCCGGCGGCGATCCGCTTCTTGCGCGAGGCGGCGATGACGTCCGGGTTGCGCCGCTCGTGGCGGGTCATGCTGTCGATGATCGCCGACTGGCGGACCAGGATCTGCTCGTCGATATTGGCCTCGGCCAGCTGCTTCTTGATCTTGCCGACCCCGGGCAGCATGCCGAGGATGCCGCTCATCCCGCCCATCTTGCCGACCTGCTTGAGCTGGGCCTGCATGTCTTCCAGCGTGAAGCGGCCCTTGCTCATCTTCCGGGCCAGCTTCTCGGCCTCGGCCTGGTCGACCGTCTCCGTCGCCTTCTCGACGAAGCTGACGACGTCGCCCATGGAAAGGATGCGGTTGGCCATCCGCTCGGGATGGAACGCATCGAGGCCCGAAAGCTTTTCCGAGGTGCCGACGAACTTGATCGGCTGGCCCGTGACCTCGCGCATGCTGAGTGCCGCACCACCGCGGGCGTCGCCGTCCATGCGGGTCAGGACGATGCCCGTGACCCCTACCCCGTCGGCGAAGTGGCGGGCGACGTTGACGGCGTCCTGTCCGGTCAGGCTGTCGGCGACCAGCAAGGTCTCGTGCGGCTGGGCCAGATCGCGCACCTTGATCAACTCGGCCATCAAGGCCTCGTCGATCGCCAGCCGGCCTGCCGTATCGAGGATCAGGACGTCGAAGCCGTTGCGCTTGGCCTGATCGAGCGCCCGCCTGGTGATGGCGAGCGGGTCCTCGCCCGGCACGATCGCCGCACTCTCCACCCCGGCCTGGCCGGCCAAGACCTCGAGCTGGTGCTGGGCTGCCGGCCGCTGCACGTCGAGCGAAGCGAGCAGTACCCGCTTTCTGTCCTTTTCCTTGAGGCGCAGCGCCAGCTTGCCCGAGGTCGTCGTCTTGCCGGAGCCCTGCAGGCCCGCCATCAGAATGACGGTCGGCGGCCCGCCCTGATTGAGCCCGGCGTTCTCGCCGCCGAGCAGCTCGACGAGCTGGTCGTGGACGATCTTGACGACCATCTGCCCGGGCGTGACCGAGCGGATCACCTCCTGGCCGATCGCCCGTTCCTTGACCTTGGCGACGAAGGTCTTGACCACCGGCAGGGCGACGTCGGCCTCGAGCAGGGCGATCCGGATCTCGCGCATCGCTGCGGCGACGTCGTCCTCGTCGAGCGCGCCACGCTTGCGCAGCCCGTCGAAAACGCCACCCAGTCGATCACTCAGGCTCTCAAACATGTCCGGCACCAAAAGCCGGCGATCGGCGCAGAGCCGACGGCCGACGCGTTGTCCTCATCAGTGACGTCGATACGCGACACGGAAGTCTTCACGCAAAAGTGCGCGCCGCCGCCCGACGCAGCGCCGCGAAACTGTCTTCTAGGCGTGCACAGCCCGGATCGTCAAGTCGGATCGCCGCGGGTTGCCCCGGTTTCGCCCCCGTCGTCGACGTCGATCGGCGCGTAGACCTCATCGAGCGGCATCGGTCGTTCCGTTGCCGCCAGCGGCACCAGGGCGGAGCCGATGAAATCTTCAACGATCCACTGCGCCTCGGCGCGTCGCCACAGGGTCACATGCCGCTTGGTGGTCCGAAGCACCAGGATTTCCTGCACACTCGGCAGGGCGCGGTAGAAATCCAGCTTCGTCGTGATGTCGAGTCGCGCCGTAGACGGCGACAGGATCTCGCAGACGAGGACCGGCGCTTCGACCCAGTTCTGCTCGCTTCGGGTGCACGACACGACCACATCCGGCACCCGAAAATTCCAATCGTCGGCGCGATTGCGTGCACCGCCCGCAGTGTAGACGCGACATCCGCGGGGCACACGTGGAAACAATGATGCAGTGACGCTGGCCACCAACGCCGCATGTGGCGCCATCGGCGGGTTCATCGCCACGACCCGCCCGTCGATCAGCTCGTAGCGCGTGTCGGTGCCGTCGTCCCACTGGAGGAACGCGTCCACCGTCATCCGCTCGTTCGTCGATGCCTGCTCGGCCATCTTGCCCTCCGTCCCGCATTATAGAGGGGATCGCAACCGCGCCAACCAATTGCACTTTCGCGCCATCCGCCCTATCCCGCAGCGCATGACCGCATTTCTCAAGATGCACGGCCTCGGCAACGACTTCGTCGTCCTCGACGCGCGGGCGAAGCCGCTGTCGCTCGACGCCGACCTGATCCAGCGGCTCGCCGACCGGCATCGTGGGATCGGCTTCGACCAGCTCGTGCTCCTGGAGCCGAGCGAGACAGCCGACATCATGGTCCACTTCTTCAACCCGGACGGCGGCGAATCCGCGGCCTGCGGCAACGCCAGCCGCTGCATCGCCGGCCTTGTCGCCGAGGAGATGGGCCGCGATCGGGTCACCCTCGAGACCAAAGCCGGCCTGCTCCCGGCCGAGCGTCACCCCGACGGCCGGATCACCGTGCAGATGACGACACCAGGGCTCGCCTGGGAGCAGATCCCGCTGGCCGAGCCCGCCGACACGGCCGCCGTGGACTTCGACATCGAGGGCCTGCCGCCGGCCGTCTGTGTGAGCATGGGCAATCCGCATGCCGTGTTCTTCGTGGACAATGTCGACCGCATCGAGACCATCGGCCCGGCCTTGGCCCACCACCCGATCTTCCCGAACGGTGCCAATATCGGCTTCGCCACGGTCATCGCTCCCGGTCGGATCCGCCTCAGGGTTCACGAGCGCGGCGCCGGCCTGACGCTCGCCTGTGGCAGCGGTGCCTGTGCGGCGATGGTGGCGGCTGTTCGGCTAAGCCTCGCAAAGGACAGCGCAACCCTTATCTTGGATGGCGGACAGCTGGAGCTCGCCTGGCCCGGCGATGGCCCGGTCGCCATGACCGGCCCCTGGGCCAGGAGCTTCACCGGCACTTTTGATCCCGCAACGATTGGCGAGAGCACCGGCATCGGCCGATGACCCGAGAGATCGACATCATCACCTTCGGCTGCCGCCTCAACACCTTCGAATCGGAGGTGATGCGCCGTCACGCCCAGAACGCCGGCCTCGAGGACCTGGTGATCGTCCACACCTGTGCGGTCACCGCCGAAGCCGAGCGCCAGGCCCGCCAGGCCATCCGCCGCGCGCACCGCGACCGCCCTTCCGCCCGGATCATCGTCACCGGCTGTGCCGCCCAGATCACCCCCGACGCCTACAGCCGCATCGAGGGTGTGGCCCAGCTCGTCGGCAACGATCAGAAGCTGAAGCCCGCGACCTGGCAGGCGCTCGCCCGTGGCAGCAGCGAGAGGACGCTGATCGGCGACATCATGGCCGTCAGCGCCCCTGAAAGCCACGAGATCGACGGCATCGAGGGCCGCACTCGCGCCTTCTTGAGCATCCAGAATGGCTGCGACCACCGCTGCACCTTCTGTGTCATCCCCTACGGCCGCGGCAATAGCCGCTCGGTGCCGATGGCCGATGTCGTTGCCCAGGCCCGCCGCCTCGCGGCAGCCGGCCACCAGGAGCTGGTGCTGACCGGCGTCGACCTCACCTCCTGGGGCAAGGACCAGGACGGCCAGCCGCCGCTCGGCCGGCTCGTCGGCGCCATCCTCCGGGAGGTGCCCGAGCTGCCGCGCCTGCGTCTCTCCTCGCTCGACCCGGCCGAGATCGACGCCGAGCTCCTCCACCACTTGGCAGTCGAGCCGCGGCTGATGCCGCACGTCCACCTCAGCCTGCAGGCCGGCTCTGACCTGATCCTCAAGCGGATGAAGCGCCGCCACCTCAGGGCCGACGTCATCGACCTCTGCCGGCGGCTGCGGGAGATCCGCCCCGACATCACCTTCGGTGCCGACCTGATCGCCGGATTCCCGACCGAAACCGACGCCATGTTCGACCAATCCCTGGCCATCGTCGACGAGGCCGGGCTCACCTTCCTCCACGTCTTCCCCTATTCGCCCCGCCCGGGCACCCCGGCCGCGCGGATGCCGCAACTGCCGAAGCCGCTGATCAAGGAACGCGCGCAACAGCTTCGCGCCAAGGGTGAAACCGCGCTCGAAGCCTTCCTCGCCCGGCAGATCGGCCAACGCCGCCGGGTGCTGGTCGAGCGGCAGAACCGCGGCCACACCCAACACATGGCCCCGGTCCAGCTCACCACGCCCACCCCCGCCGGCACGCTCGCCGACATCACCATCACCGGCAGCCGGAACGGCCTGCTCGAGGGCGAGATCGCGGTATGAGCGAAGAACGCAAGAAAGGCTGGCTCGGCCGTCTCTTCCGGCGCGAGCCGGAGCGGCAGGAAACCCCGGCACGGGTCGTGGACGACCGCGACTGGCGACCCGAGGAGCCGACGCTGCCGATCGAGGCGCCCGCAACCCCGCCAGAGCCCGAACCGCAGCCGGCCGAGGCTCGCCTCGTCGAGGAAGTTGCCCCCGTCGAGGCACCGCCGCCGGCACCCGAGCCGGAGCGCCTTGCCGAGACCACGCCGCCCTCGGCACCCGAGCCCCCTCCCTCGGCCGAGGAAACCACGAGAGCCGGGTGGGTCGGCCGCCTCTTCGGCCGTGAGCCCGAACGCCCGGAGACCCTACCGGCGACATCAGAGGAGTTCGAAAGGCAGCCCGAACCGGTCACGATCGACGACCACGTCCCGGTAGGCGAGCCGGTCGAGCACGCCGAGCTTGAGCCGACCATCGCGGAGGAATGGCGGGCCGAGGCAGTGCCCGGCCCGATCCCCGCACCCGCCCCCGAACCCGCGCCCAAGACCGGCTGGCTCGCCCGGCTGCGCCAGGGTCTGTCGCGCTCCTCGGGTGCGCTTACCGGCAACATCGCCGGCATCTTCACCAAGAGGAAGCTCGACGACGAGACGCTGGAAGAGCTCGAGGAAGCGCTGATCATGGCCGACCTCGGGGTCGAGACCTCGACCCGCATGGTCCAGCGCATCCGCGACGAGCGCTTCGGCAAGGAGGTCACCGAGACCGAGATCAGGGAGGCGCTGGCGCGGCAGATCGCCGAGGTGCTCGAGGAGGTGGCCGAGCCTTTGCCGATCCGCGACGAGGCCAGGCCCCAGGTCGTGCTCGTCGCCGGGGTCAACGGTGTGGGCAAGACCACGACCATCGGCAAGCTCGCCAAGCAGCAGATGCTGATGGGCAGGAAGGTGATGATGGCCGCCTGCGACACCTTCCGGGCGGCGGCCGTCGAGCAGCTCGAGATCTGGGGCAATCGCAACGGCTGCCCGGTGATGAAGGCGAAGACCGGGGCCGATGCCGCGGGGCTCGCCTATGACGCGCTCGCCCGCGCCAGGCGCGAGGGCTACGACCTCCTCCTGATCGACACCGCCGGGCGGCTGCAGAACAAGACCGAGCTCATGGAGGAGCTGGCCAAGATCGTCCGCGTCATCCAGAAGCTCGAGCCCGACGCCCCGCACGACGTGCTGCTGGTGCTCGACGCCACGACCGGGCAGAACGTCTTCAACCAGGTCGACCTCTTCAACCACATGGTCGAGCTCACCGGCTTCATCGTCACCAAGCTCGACGGCTCGGCCAAGGGCGGCGTGGTCGTGGCCCTGGCCGAACGCTTCGGCCTGCCGGTTCATGCCGTCGGTGTCGGCGAGGCGATCGACGATCTCCGCGCCTTCGAGCCCGACGCCTTCGCCCGCGGCCTGCTCGGCCTCGACACCGACCAGCGCGACGCCGCCTAGCCCCGCCCCCCGCCCGAAGGAGCCCCACCCGCATGAAGCGCAACATCGTCGAAAGCGTGCTCGGTGCGATCGTCCTCATCGTCGCCCTCGGCTTCTTCGTCTGGGCCTACGCCCGGGCCGACGTCGGCGATCCCGGCGGCTACACGCTGGTTGCCAAGTTCGACCGCATCGACGGCATCGACCCCGGTGGGCCGGTGCGCATCAGCGGCATCCGCGTGGGACAGATCATCGCCATGGAGCTCGACCCTGCCAGCTTCCGCGCCGAGATCCGCTTCAGCGTCGCCAACGACATCGAGCTGCCGGCCGACAGCTCGGCGCAAATCCTGAGCTCCAGCCTCCTGGGCGGCAAATACCTCGCCATCGTCCCCGGCGGCGACGACCTGCTGCTCGCCGAGGGCGACGAGATCCAGTACACCCAGTCCTCGATCAGCTTCGAGGACCTGATCGGCCAGTTCATGTTCAGCCAGGGTGCCGAGGAGTGAGCCGCGCGACGCTGCTTCTGGCGGCGGCATTGGTCGCGAGCGGTCCGGCGACGGCGCGGCCCACGATCGAGCACGGCATCGCCGTGCTGCAAGGCCTCGACAAGGTCACCGCCCGCATCGACGTGCTCGAGGCCCCGGTCGGCCAGGAGATCCGCTTCGGCAGCCTCGCGATCCGCGCCCGCGCCTGCTACGAGACACCGCCCACCGAGCCCCCCGAGAGTGCCGCCTTCCTCGAGATCGACGCGCTCGGCGCCGACGAGGTCCGCGACACCGCGTTCACCGGCTGGATGTTCGCCTCCACCCCTGGGATCTCCGCCCTCGAGCACCCGGTCTATGACGTCTGGGTCATCGACTGCCGCGCGCCGAGCAGTGCGCCGGTCATCATCAATCCGGTGATCGGGACGGATTGAAGAAGGGCAAGTGATGTGGGGAGGTGGCACCTCCCCACGCCCCTCCGTTACTTTGGGTTGGCGGAAGCTGGCGGGGCGGTGGCCTGGGTCCACGAGCGAAGGGCCGCAGCGCTGCTGGACGCGGGCGATGGTGCCGGGTAGGAAGGCGCCGGTTCCATGCGGGAGCCGAGCTGGCTCGAGGATCTGGGGAGGGGACATGCAACCGGTTCATGTGGTGGCCGTGATCAAGGCTAAGCCCGGCAAGCGGACCGAGCTCCTCGCGGCGTTCCAGGCCAATGTGCCGGCCGTGCACGCCGAGGAGGGCTGCATCGAGTACGTGGCGACGGTCGACACCGAAGGCGCCGGGCCGATCCAGACGGCGTTCGGCCCCGACACCTTCGTCGTCGTCGAGACATGGGCGAGCCTCGCCCACCTCCAGGCCCACGCGGTCGCCCCGCACATGAAGGCCTATGGCGAGCGGGTGAAGGACCTGGTCGCCGAGCGCACCATCCACGTCCTCTCGCCGACCTGACCGCGATCGTTATAAGAATATTACCCTAGATCGATGCAGCCGTCAAGCGACCGCTCGGGGTCGTTCGGCAACCGCACCGACGGCCTAGTGGCCGGACTGGACATCGGCTGACATGCGAGCCGAGCCGCATGCGCTAACCTGCTCTGTATCAGAACAAAAATGGCGGAGGCTGCGTCATCCCGCCCGCTCGGGTTCGTTCGCAAATCCCGGGTTCGTTCGTCGCCCAGCCGGGTTCGCTCGTCGCTTCCGTGGGGTCGTTCGTCAGCTCTCGGGTTCAAGCAGCCCGAAGTGTAACGAGTAGTGACGGATTCTGCGCCATAAGCAACGCTAATGGCGCATGGATCGACTCATTTCTCGGGTTGGGCGTCATATACCGACTCATTTCTCGGGTTATGGCGCATCAAACGACACATCCCGAGCGGGAATGAGTCGGTATACGACGCATGGAGTCGGAATTCATGTGCAGGCACATGATTTGCCATAAGCATTCGTTATAGGAAGAATCGCGGGGAGGCAGCGCCTCGCCGAGCCCCTCCGGTCTTTTCGGGATGGTGTTGCTCATCGGCGGACGCGTCCCGTCGTTGCGGTTCTATCGAAGATCGTTCTGCGGTACTCTTGTCATCTGACCCATAGGGTGGTACAAACGGGCATCGGGAACGGTCCATGATCATCGGTTTGCGGGACGAGTGGCTGCGCCGCTTCTTCGTCGAGGACGTTCCGTCGAGGAACAGCCCGCCCGATCTCGAAGGTCGGGTTTTTCGCAAGCTGCAGATGATCGACGACGCGACGACCGACCAGGATCTCCGGGTGCCGCCCAGCAATCACTTCGCAAAGCTGCGGGGCAAGCTCGCCGGTCGCTGCTCCATCCGTGTCAACCGGCAATGGCGGCTGGTGTTTCGGTGGAATGGCGAGACCGGGGAAGCCCGGGACATCTACTCGGACGACCACAGCTACAGATGAGGCGAGACGCAGCATGCTGATGACCAAGCGCAAGCCAGCCAGCGTCGGCGACATCCTGACCGAGGAGTTCATGTTGCCCCTGGGCCTGACCCAGGGCGCCTTGGCCGACGCCATGGGCGTGCCGCGCAAGCACGTCAACGAGCTGTGCAACGACCGGCGCCGCGTGATCGCACCCACCGCCCTCATCCTCGCCCGCGTCTTCGGCAACTCCCCCGACTTCTGGCTCAACACCCAACGCCGCACCGACCTCTGGCAAGCCCTCCACGACCCCAAGGAACGCGAACGGATAGAACGCGCGAGGCCGCTGGAGGTTGCTTGAGGCTGTTCGTCCTCGTTAGATGAGGCAAGAATCACGGGGAGGCAGCGCCTCCCCGTGGGCCCCTCCGGTCTTTTCGGGATGGTGCAGGTGTGGCAGGTTCGTGGCCTGACCGGCGGGTCGTCGAGAGGCCGAAAGGTTAAGAAGGGAGGTGATGGGGTGGACGCCCCTCGACGGCATCTATTGTGCCAAAGTGGCG
>DAIRDJ010000139.1:0-11906 GCA_036796215.1 Geminicoccaceae bacterium | reverse complement strand
CTGGCGGCGGCCATGAGCGAGAGGGCCAGGGCGGCGGTGGTGAGCTTCAGGGTCTGCATCGTCAGTCTCCTCGAGGTTGTTTGCCGTTGATTTCAGTGAAACCACCTGGGATTGATGATGGCGTCACCAGTTCTAGCAGTCGATTGACCGGCTGACCAATTGTTTGGCCGTTTCGTGCCAGTCGATCTTGGCAGATCGAGCCGCCCGATGCTTACCCGAGGCTGCAGTGTTGCGGTGATCGTCGGGGCCGCGTCGTTTGGTGAGGCGGACTATGCCCGAGGTCGACGGTCGGGTAAGGCTGGGCTTTTTCCAGGGTCGCCGACCGTCGAGCGCCTCTGCCACGGCGCATTGTGCAAATCGACGAGCCGCCGACCGTGAGCGTGATCACAGACGCTCGAGTTGCTCTATCACAAGATCGTGAGCACGTGTTCGTGACGCCGCGTGATCGCCGAAGGGCGCAGGTGCCGTGAAATGACGGCCTGGCGAGCCTGGGTTTTTTCCACCCTGGGCGGCCCGGCGAGGCCGGCGCAGGGTTCGGACGACGGCGAGGACAGGCCTTTGCCGGAACGATTGGAGACGGTTCATGTCAGCCACTCGAACTGTCCATCGGCATTGCCGCCCACTCGCGTTCAGCCTCGCGCTCTGCCTCGGCACCCTCGCCGCCCTGCCGGCGGCAGCCGAGGTCAAGCTGCCCGGCGACGGCGGTGTTTCGGTCGGCGGTCGCCTGACCAATGACCTGCAAATCAAGGAGATGTCGACGACGAGCGACGGCGAGAAGGCGCGCACGACGCTTCGGGCCAACACGATCGAGAACACCGCGGTCGGCGGCGATCTCACCAACCGGACGAGGATCGACCAGCTGATCCTCCGCGCCCAGGGCCAGGGGGCGGTCAGCGAGATGGCGATCGGCACGATCGCCGACACTGCCGTCGGCGGCGACCTCGACAACAGCGTGGTGCTCGGCACCAGCACCAACATCGCCATCGGCGCCGGCGCGCGCGCCTGCACCGAGCTCGGCACCATCGGGCGGAGCGGCATTTGTCGATGACCGCCACCGCCACGTACGGCACCCGGCCTTGCGACACTTGGCTGCATGGCGTAACCATAAGGTGCCAGCGTGGACCGATCCTTCTTACCGCCGCTCAATTGAGCTTGAGAGCTGCCAAATAACGGAGAGGTAGACGACATGCGACGCCAACTGCAATGCGCTGGACTTCTCGGCTTGCTTGTTTTGGCCGGATGTGGGGGCAGTTCGCCGCCGCCGGCGGCACCTGTGGCAACCACACCGGCACCAGCGGCCACACCCGCCGTCGATGCCGGCACGGCGCTGGTCGAAGCCCGCCGTTGCGGGCGGGCGATCGCGGTCGCGGCCCGCTGCAACTATCTGCGCGACGACCGCGACGTCGCCGCACTCCGCTTCTCCGTCCTGCAGGGGCTCGGCCAGCGCTACGGCAGCGTCGTCGACCAGCCGCGGCTGACCGAGGCCGTCGATCTCGCCGTCCTCGACCGCATGGCGACAATCGGCCAGTGCAACGTCAGCACCGCCGACGTGCCGGTGATGGAAAACGGCCTTCGCGAGGTCCTCGGCAACTGCGCCGCACCGTGAGCGCCCTCGAACCAGCAATCGCATGGCCCGCGGGCCATGGAAGAGAAGGATCAGTCATGTCGAGAAAAACGATCGTCGGAACAGCCCGCCTCTTGGCGGTGACCGCCTTCGCGACCCTTCTGGCCACCCCGCTCGAGGCGCAAACTGTCGAGGAGCTCGTGAGCTTCAGGCCGGACAATCGGGCGGGCTCGGCAGCGGCGGCAACGGTCATCGCCGAGATGATCGCCGAGCGCAGCCAGTCGGCAGCGGTGCGCAGCCGGGCGCGCTCCATCGCCCCTGAGGGGTCCCTGACCGTGGCCGCCGACGAGCTCTTGATGGATATCGGGGCGCATGCCTTCATCGCTGCCATCCGCGGCGGCGACAGTGGTGCGGCGGCCGTCGTGCCCGCGGGCCTGACCTCGCCGACCCGCCCGGTCGCACCGCCCCCGGCACCGGTGGTCGAGCCGATCGCACGACCGGCCGCGGCACCTGCCGTGCAGCCGGCGGCGACCCCGGAGCCGACGGCGACACCGACGTCGACCGCAGCGACGGCAGCACCGGCCTCGCCGCCGCGCCGCAACTGGGGCATCAGCGAAGAATTCAGTGGCAGCATGCGTGACCTCGGTGGCTCTACCGGCGGCGGTGGCGGCGGTGGCGGCGGTGGCTCCGGCGGTGGCGGCGGTGGAGGAGGCTGGAACTGATGCGCACGCGCGTGCTCGAGTTCCTCGTTACCCGGCGCTCGAGCGTTCGCGGGCCGGCGCCGCAGGCGAAGCGCGCGACCGCCCTGGCCCTGGCGGCCCTCTTGCTCAGCAGCGTGTCGCACAGCGCGCTCGCCGGTGAGCGACAGGCCCTGTTGATCGGCAATTCGGACTATGACAGCCTGCCCGAGCTCGACAATCCGGCCCTCGACGCCGAGCTTCTGGCACGCACGCTCGAGCAACTGGACTTCACGGTCCAGGTGGTCTCCGATGCCGATTACGACGGCATGCGGGCGGCGATCGACGTCTTTCGCCGGGCGGCCGAGGGTGCCGAGGTGGCGCTCGTCTACTATGCCGGGCATGGCGTGCAGGTCGATGGTGTGAACTATCTCCTGCCGGTCGACGCCGAGATCCGTGGCCGCGAGGATCTCCGGCGGGAGGGGCTGGTGCTGCCGTTTCTCCTGCACGAGCTCGAGACCGCGTCGCCCGAGTTCGGCATCCTCGTGCTCGATGCCTGCCGCGACAACCCGATCGCCGCCCTCGAGGAGCAGCTGGCCCAGCAGGCCGGGCGCTCGATGGCGCCGCGCGAGGGGCTCGCCCCCACGACCTCGGCAACCGGCCTGATGATCTCCTATGCCACGGCCCCGGGCCAGGTGGCGCTCGACGGCCCGGCCGGCGGCAATAGTCCCTTCGCCGAGGCGCTGGCCCATTACCTGAACGAGCCCGGGCTCGAGATCGGCATCCTCTTCCGCAAGGTGAGTGCCCGGGTCCGCGAGGCCACGGCCGGCGCGCAAGTGCCCTGGACCGAGGCATCGCTCACCGGCAACACCCTGGTCTTGAATCCGGCGCCGACCCGGCCGGAGCAGGAGGACGCGATCGCCGAGTTGAACCGCGCGCTCGACCTCGACGACCCCCTGGCGCAACGCCTGGCACTCGCCCAGTTCACCCAGGCGCATCAGGAATCACCCTTCGCCCAGCTCGCCCTGGCCTATCTCGCCCGGCTGGAGGTCACAGGCCCGGCACCCGGCGTCCAGCTCGCCAGCTTCGAGCAGACTGTCGCCGACCAGCAGCGCGTCGAGCTGGTCGGCGACAGTGCCGCCGGCCCCCTCGCGAACGAAGTGTTCGCCGCCCTGCATGCACCTGCGATGCCGGATGACGTCGACGCCGCGGCAGAGCCAGCCGGCGCCGCGGCAGAGCCAGCCGCCACCGAGCCGGAGCCGGCAACCGATCCCGGGGCGACAGCCGGGCGATTGCCGAACGATGCCGCGACCCTGCTCTGGCCGATGATCGCGGCGGCCGACCGGCCGGACTATTACGCCCAGTTCCTGTCGCTCTTTCCCGACGATGCCAACGCCGCCTCGGCCGAGGCCGGCCTCCAGTTCGCGGCCTTTACCAGCGACGGGTCGCTGCCGGCGGTGGCACCACCCGAAGCCGAGGCGCCCGAGACGCTGCTGGTGTCGGTCGTCGTCGGCACCGGGCCGGTGACGATCCCCTTGCCGGCGACCGAGCGATCGCTGGTGGTGCACGAGCCACCCCGGCACGGCCGGCTCCGGGCGATCGATGCGGCCGGCAACGAGCTGCCGCTGGGTGCCACCCCCGTCGCCCCGGCCGTGCTCGAATATCTGCCACCCCAGGCATTGCGCCAGGGTGTCGACGCGCTGCTGCTCGGCCTCGTCGACCCGACCACAGGGGTCGAGGAGGAGCAGGCCGCGCTGCCGGAGGACGCAACGGCGGCAGTCGATCAAACCGCGCTGGAGCCCACCGCCGACGCGTCCGCCGAGATGCCCAAGGACGCCTCCGAGCGTACCAACGTGGCGGCGCTGGCCGACGATTCCGCCCCCTTGGCGCGCTCGCTCGAGACCGCGGCACAGCGGGACGCACGCCTCGAAGCGGCCGGCGAGCCCTTCCTCGTGCAGTTCGAGATCACGGTGGACGAATGCGACCAGCTGGCCGGCACACCGTTCGACCGACAGGGCGTTGTGCTCGGCGTGTTCCGCAATGCGATCGACACCGCGGCCGCGATCCCGGCCTGCGAGGCGGCGGTCGCCGCCCATCCCGGCGTGCCCCGCTTCGTCTACCAGCTCGGCCGGGCCGTCGAGGAAGCCGGCGATCACGCCCGTGCCGCCGAGCTCTACGAAGAGGCAGCGGCGGCCGGCCATGTCATGGGCGTCTACCGGCTGGGCTACCTGCACCTGATCGGCCGCGGCATGCCGGTCGACGTCGAGAAGGCCGTCACCTTCTTCGAGACCGCGGCGGCCGAGGGCGAGACCTACGCCATGAACAGCCTGGCCCGGCTCTATGCGGCGGGCGAGGGCGTGCCGCAGGACCAGGACCGGGCCATCGACCTCTTCCTCCAGGCAGCCGCCCAGGGCAACACCTACGCCTACAACAATCTCGGCTACCTTCTGGCCGAGGACGGCCAGCCCGATCGCGCCCTGCCGCTGTTCCAGGCCTCGGCCGAGGCCGGCGACGTCTACGGCTACAACAATATGGGCTACGCCTATCAGAACGGCATCGGCGTCGAGCCCGACCTCGGCCAGGCGATCGACTGGTACGAGCAGGCGGCGCGCGGCGGCCAGCCCAATGCGCCCATCAATCTCGCCTTCATCTATCGCGACGGCGGCCCAGGCGTCGCCGCCGACCTGCAACGCGCGGCGTTCTGGTTCGCCGAGGCGGCCCGCAACGGCAATGCCTGGGGCTCCGTGCATCTGGCCTCGCTCTACGAGCAGGGAGCGCTGGGCGAGGCGCCGGACCCGGTGCTGGCGGCCAAGCTCCTCGCCCGGGTCGCCTGGCTCGATGCCACGGACGGTCGGCACGCGGTGCAGCAGAACTATGGCGGGGCCGGCGACGCGGCGCGCGAGCGCTTCACCCAGTTGCCGGCCCGGGCGGTGGCGCAGGCGGTGCAGGGCGAGCTCGCCCGGCTGGGCTTCGATCCAGGCCCGGCCGACGGCCTGCCCGGACCACGCACCGAGTCTGCCATCGAAGCGTTTCTCGCCTCGCGCGAGCCGGCCCTGCCGACCGACCTGCCGCCGATCGAGATCCTGGCCGAGCTCGTCGGCCAGCCGGCGGCGGAGTGAGCCTGATTGCCGAACCACCGGCGGCATCGATCAGCCGGTCTCCTGACAACACCCGTCGATGCCTGACGACCGCACGATCGGCATCGACTGCGGCAGCTCGGGCCTGCGCGGGGTCGCCATCGACGCGACCGGCCGGGTCCTTGCCGAGGCGCAAGGCACCTTTCCCGCCGGCACCACCGACCCCGACGTCTGGGCCTCTGCCATGGACGCCGTCCTGGCCGAGCTCGCCACCTGCGGCCCGATCGATGCCCTGGCCGTGGACGGCACCTCGGGCACCCTCGTGCTGCTCGGCGAGCACCGCCGGCCGTGCGGCCCCGCCTCGCTCTACAACGACGACAGCGCTGCCGAGCTCAGGACCGGGATCCGCACGCTGGCCCCACCCGAAAGTGCGGCGCATGGGGCGACTTCGCCCGCCGCCCGCCTGCTGCAGCTCCAGCAACACTAGCCGCAAGCGACCTCGGTGCTGCACCAGGCCGACTGGCTCGCCGCCCGGCTCACCGGCCGCTACGGCATCAGCGACGACAACAACGCGCTCAAGCTCGGCTGGGATCCGGTCGCGCGGACCTGGCCCGCCTGGCTCGACCGGTTCGGCATCGACCACCGCCTCCTGCCCGAGGTGGTCGAGCCCGGCACGCCGCTCGGTCCGGTGACCTCGGGCCCGCTCGAGGGCACCATGGTCGCCGCCGGCACCACCGACGGCTGCGCCTCTTTCCTCGCCACCGGTGCTGCCGCGCCGGGCGACGGGGTCACCGCCCTCGGCACCACGCTGACCCTCAAGCTCTTGGCCGATCGCCCCGTTTACGCCCGTGCCTTCGGCATCTGTAGCCACAAGCTCTTCGGCCACTGGCTCGCTGGCGGGGCCTCGAACAGCGGCGGCGGTGCCCTGCTCCGCTTCTTCACCACGGCCGAGATCGAAGCCCTGACCCCCGAGCTGCGCCCCGACGATCCGGTCGATCTCGGCTGGCACCCGCTCCCCGCCACGGGCGAGCGCTTCCCGGTGGCCGATCCCACCCTCACCTTCGAGCCCACCGACCGGCCAGCCGCCCGGGCGCGCTTCCTCCAGGCCCTCCTCGAAGGCATCGCGCGGATCGAGGCCCTGGGCTATCGGCAGCTCGAGGCGCTCGGCGCCCCACCCTTGCGGTCGGTCCGCAGCGTCGGCGGCGGTGCCGGCAATCCAGCCTGGACCCGCATCCGCGCCCGCCATCTCGGTGTCCCGCTGCTCGACGCCGCCAGCACCGATGCCGCCTACGGCATGGCGCTGCTCGCCCGCAAGGGCCTCGAGCGGCGCTGAGCCGGCCAGCACGGGCCCGCCTCGGCCACGGAACCGTGCGTGGACAAGCCCCGCAGCCTCTGCGAGAGAGAGCCCGCCGCACGGATCATCGGATCGACCACGGCCATGCCCCAGGACACCACGCCCGCCTTGCCCGCCGCGACCGAGGTGGTCGTCATCGGTGCCGGGATCGCCGGGATCTCGACCGCCTGGTATCTGCAGCGGCTGGGCGTGCCCGCGGTCGTGCTGGAGAAGGGCCGCATCGCGGGCGAGCAGTCGTCGCGCAATTGGGGCTGGATCCGCAAGCAGGGGCGCGATCCGACGGAGCTCGAGCTGATCGTCCAGAGCCTCCGGCTCTGGGCCGATATCGCGGCCGAGCTCGACGACGATATCGGCTTTCGCATCGCTGGCGTGACCTATCTCGCGGAGGACGAGGCGGACGAAGCCCGCTATGCGGCGTGGCTGGAGCACGCCCGGCCCTATCAGCTCGACAGCCGGATGCTGTCGATTTCGGAGACGGATACACTCCTGCCGGGCAACCGGGCGACGCATCGAGGGGCGCTCTTCACTCCGAGCGATGCCCGGGCCGAACCCGGCAAGGCGGTGCCGGCCATGGCCCGGGCACTGGGCCGGGCGGGCGTGCCCGTTGTCGAACGTTGTGCCGTGCGGACGATCGAGCGGGCCGGCGGGCGGGTGACAGGGGTGGCTACCGAGCACGGGCCGGTGGCCTGTCGGACCGTGGTGCTGGCGGGCGGGGTCTGGTCGCGGCTGCTGCTGCGCGAGTTCGGCGTGGCGTTACCGCAGCTCTTAGTGATCTCTTCGGTGCAGCGGACGAGCGAGGCCCCCTTGATCAGCGAGACGGCGCTCGGCTCGAAGGCCGTGGCCTTCCGCCGCCGGGCGGACGGCGGCTACACTTTGGCGCGCAGCGGTGCGTCGCGGGCCGAAATCCTGCCGGCCAACCTCCGCTACGCCCGCCAGTATCTGCCTGTCCTGCGGCGCGACTGGCGGCTCTTGAAGTTCCGCCTCGGCCGGCCCTTCGTCGATGCCCTGCTGCAGCCGGGATGGGACGGCGACAGCGAAAGTCCCTTCGAGCGCACGCGGGTGTTCGATCCCGCCCCCGATCACGGCCTGCTCGACGACATCCTCGCCAAGGCCCAGGCTACCTTCCCGCAGCTCCAAGATGCGCGCCCGGTCGAGCGGTGGGCGGGTGCGATCGACGTGCTGCCCGACGAGCTCCCGGTCCTCGGCCCCGTGCCCGGAACCGACGGCCTGCTCGTCGCCACGGGCTTTTCCGGCCACGGCTTCGGCATCGGCCCCGCCGCCGGCCGGGTGATGGCGGAGCTCGCCGCCGGCCGCACACCGAGCGCCGATCTTTCGGCCTTTCGCCTCGACCGCTTACCCGGCGCCGTGCCGCACTGAGCTCGCGGCAGCCGAGGAGACCGCCATGCCCACCCGTAACCTCACCATCGCCAACGAGATGCCGGCCGTGGCCCACTCGCTCTGGACCGCGACCGCCAACCCCGCCCCCGCCACGCCGCCGCTCGAGGGCGAGGCAGCGGCCGAGGTCGCCGTCATCGGCGGCGGCTTCACCGGCCTCTCCACGGCACTCCATCTCGCCGAGCGAGGTGTCTCGGTCAGCCTGCTCGAGGCGGAATCACCGGGCTGGGGCGCATCGGGGCGCAATGGCGGGCAGGTCATCCCCGGCCTCAAGCACGACCCCGACGAGCTCGAGACCCTGTTCGGCAAGGAGCGGGGTGCCCGACTCATCGCCATGGCCGGCGGTGCTGCCGACCTCGTCTTCGCGCTGGTCGACAAGCACGCCATCGCCTGCGACGCCCGGCGCACGGGCTGGATCCAGGGGGCACACGATGCGGTCGGGCTCGCAGCGGCGCATCGGCGGGCCGCGGACTGGGCGAGACGCGGTGCTGCCGTCGAGGCCTTGGACAAGGCGCGCGTTGCCGAGCTCCTCGGCAGCGACACCTATGTCGGCGGGCTGCTCGATCGCCGAGGCGGTGGGCTGCACCCCTTGAACTACGCCCTGGGCCTGGCCTCGGCCGCGACCCGGGCGGGGGCCAGCATCCACGGTCAGAGCCGGGTGAAGCGGATCGAGCGACAGGGCGGCGGTTTTCGTCTGCATGCGGGACAAGGCGTGCTCGCCGCCCGGCGGATCGTCATCGGCACCAACGGCTACGCCGACGGCCTCGTCGATCCCTTGCGCCGCTCGATCGTGCCGGTCTCTTCGGTCCAGGTCGCCACCCGCCCGCTCTCCGACAATCTCAGGAAAACCATTCTGCCCGAGGGCCAGGTCGTCTCGGATACGCGCCGGCTGCTGCTCTATTTCCGCCTCGACGCCGACGGCCGCTTCATCATGGGCGGCCGCGGCGCATTCGGCGAACGCGGCATCCTCACCCGCCAAGCCGACCTGCGCGCGGCCGCCGAGCAGTTGTTCCCGCAGCTGGCTGGCATCGAGTGGCGGCATCACTGGGGCGGCTTCGTGGCCCTCACCACCGACCACCTGCCGCATCTGCACGAGCTCGAGCCCGGGATCGTCACCGCCCTCGGCTATAACGGCCGCGGCGTGGCGATGGCGACCGCCATGGGCCAGCAGCTCGCGGCCTACGCCTCGGGGACGAAGGCCGAGGACCTCGACTTCCCGGTCACCGGCCTCGCCCCCATCCCGTTCCACGTCCTCCGCAAGCCCGCCTTGAGCGCGCTCACCGCCTGGTACAAGGCGCGCGAGCGGTTCGGGCTCTGAGCTGCTGAACATTTGCGCAGCGTGTGTGCGATCTGCTCGACCGGCGCGCAGGCGGGCGCTGTTCAGGTTGCCAGAAGCGCCCACTGGCAAAGACTTCGAGCTATTGGCACGGTCCTTGCTTAACTATGCTGGGGGACGCATCGAGGAGGACTGGCGCATGGCTGCGGTAGAGGACGGGTCAACCACCAGTGCAGTCTCGGAGATCGACGACACCAGTACGGCCGAATCGACGATCGCGCGGTGGAAGCATCCGCTCGAGCCCTTGGACGGCGCCGAGATCGCGGCGGCGGCCAGCATTCTGACCGAGACCTTTGGCAGGACCGAGCCGCTTCGCTTCGAGCGGCTGGAGATCAAGGAACCAGCCAAGGAGACCGTCCGCGGTTGGCAGCCGGGTGTCGCCCTCGACCGCGAGGTGCGCTTCGTCGTCTTCCGACCCGGCCGCATCGGCGTCACTCAGGGTGTCTTGTCGCTCGGCCAGGGCAAGGTCCTCGCCTCCTGGAAGCTGCCCGAGGCGCGGCCGATGATCATGCTCGAGGAATTCCTCGAGATCGAGAAGGTGGTGAAGACCCATCCGGCGTTCATCGCCGCCTGCCAGCGCCGCGGCATCGAGGATATGGACCTCGTCTGCGTCGATCCCTGGTCGGCCGGCAATTTCGGCGTGCCGGGCGAAGAAGGACGCCGCCTGTCGCACACCTTCGCCTGGGTCCGCAACCGTGCGCTCGACAACTTCTACGCACACCCGATCGAGGGGCTGAATGCCGTCGTCGATGTCGACACGCTCGAGCTCCTGCGCCTCGATGACTATTACGAGGGCGAGGACCCCCTGCCCGTCCCCCGCCAGGAAAGCAACTACGAGGCTCAGTTCTTCGACGGCTTCAAGCCCGCCGGCAAGCCGCTGGATGTCATCCAGACGGAAGGCCCCTCCTTCACCGTCGACGGCACCAGGCTCGAGTGGCTCGGCTGGGACGTCCGGGTCGGCTTCAACAGCCGCGAAGGTCTGATCCTCCATGATACCGGCTATACCGAGAACGGCAGGCGGCGCCCGATCTGCTATCGCGCCTCGCTCACCGAGATGGTCGTGCCCTACGGCAGCCCCGAGCACGCGCACTATCGCAAGAACGTCTTCGACATCGGCGAATACGGCCTCGGCAAGCTCGCCAACTCCTTGAAGCTCGGCTGCGATTGCCTGGGCGCCATCCACTACATGGACGCCTGGGTGAACGGCATCGACGGCACGCCCGTCAGGATCGAGAACGCCATCTGCATCCACGAGGAGGATTATGGCATCGGCTGGAAGCACTGGGACTTCCGCACCGAGCGCACCGAGATCCGCCGCCAGCGCCGGCTCGTGATCTCTTCGATCTCGACCGTCGGCAACTACGAGTACGCCTCCTACTGGTACCTCTACCAGACCGGCACGATCGAGTTCGAGATGAAGGCGACGGGCATCATCAACACGGTCGCCTGTGAACCCGGCAAGCCCGCCAAGTATGGCGTCGAGGTGGCGCCGGGCGTGGTCGGGCAGATCCACCAGCACCTCTTCTGCGCCCGGCTCGACATGGCTGTCGACGGCGACACGAATACGGTCGTCGAGTGCAACGCCGTGGCCCCACCCATCGGGCCCGAGAACCCGATGGGCAACGTGTTCTACGAAGAGCAGACCGTGCTCGCGACCGAGAGTGCCGCCAAGCGGCGGATCGAGCCCGCCACCATGCGCTACTGGAAGGTCGTCAACCCCGCGACCAAGAACGCCGTCGGCAAGCCCACGGGCTACAAGCTCGAACCCAGCCACGCCGTCACCCCCTTCACCAACCCGAAAGGCCCGTCGGGCGGCCGCGCCGGGTTCATCTACAACCACCTCTGGGTGACGCCCTTTGCCGAGGACGAGCGCTATCCGGCCGGCGAGTTCGTCAACCACTCGGCCCCGGGCCTGGGCCTGCCCGAATGGACCGCCGCCAATCGCGCCATCGAGAACGCCGACATCGTGCTCTGGCACGTCTTCGGCATCCATCACCCGGTCCGGCCCGAGGATTTCCCGGTCCAGAACTCGGTCACCTGCGGCTTCAAGCTCTTGCCATCCGGCTTCTTCGACAAAAACCCGATCATCGACCTCGAGCCCAGCCGCAACAAGGCCAGCTGCTGCGTCTGATCCCCGCCCGCTGCACGAGGAGACACCCGACATGCGTCTGCCCAATCCGCTACGCGTTACCCAGTTCCAGCGTCGCCGCCTCCTGCAACTGGGACTCGGCGCCGGTGCCGCCGCCACTCTGCCGCTCGGTGCGTTCGCGCAAAGTGCCCGCGAGAACGAGATGAACCTCTTCACCTGGGAGGGCTACAACTCGGACGCGGTGCTCGACCCCTTCCGCCGCGAATTCAATACGCGGGTCAACGCCGAGGGCCTGATCTCCGATCCCGACGCGGTCAACCGGCTGAGGGCCGGCGAGACCGCGGTCTGGGACGTGATCAACCTGAACAACAGCTGGGCCCGCAAGCAGCTCTACCCCGGCAACCTGATCGTGCC
>DAIRDJ010000138.1:0-12000 GCA_036796215.1 Geminicoccaceae bacterium | reverse complement strand
AGCTGATCCAGGGCTACGTCATCGCCCGCCAGGTCGAGGCCACCGAGCTCGACCTGATGCACACCATCTTCCCGCACCCCACCCTCTCGGAGATGATGCACGAGGCCGTGCTTGATGCCTACGGACGCGCCATCCACTTCTAGTTGACCGACCTCGAATGGTGGACGGCAGTCTCGGAGATCGCCCGGAATTTCGGGATCATCCTGGCCGGCGGCCTCGGCCTCTGGTTCGCCTGGGCCAGGGTGAGGGCAGCCGATCAGCAGGCGAAGGCGGCACACGAGCAATCGGTCCTGGCCCGCCGCGACCACGTCGCCGAGCTTTTCAATCGCGCCGTCGGCCAGCTGGCCGACGCGCGCCTGGAGGTACGCATGGGCGCCGTCTGCACGCTTCGGCAGATCGCCACCGACGTCCCCGACCTCACCGGGGATGTCTTCGAGCTCCTGGCAGCTTATGTTAGGAACCGGGAAGCCACGGTGGGCGAAAGCGAGCCACCGCCGGACATCAAGACCATCATGGCGATGGTTGCGGAACACCTCGGAGAAGGTCGATGAGGACCGAAATCGGCGAACGGTTGAAGCAACAAGGCTTTCGGCTCGACCTCCACGGCGCCTTCATCCGTCGGGTGGAGCTCAACAAGGTCGACCTCGAGGACGCCAATTTCGCCGGGGCCGACGCCAAGAACGCCTCGTTTCGCGGTAGCAGGTTCAAGGGTGCCGATCTCGGCGGCATGGACCTGGAGGGCGCCGACCTCCGAGGTGCGGACCTGAGCGAGGCACTGAACCTCACCGCCGAGCAGCTCGTGAAGGCGGTTATCGACCACACCACCAAGCTGCCAGAAAACGTGGTGGCCAAGCTGGAAGCCCTCCGCCAGTCTGAGCCGCATGCCGAACGCGGCGACATCCCAGCCTTCCTGCGCAAGCAGGAGCGCCAACCTTCGGAAACCTGATGGCCACCGTCACCCTCAACCGCAAGATCAGCCGCAAGCCCGCCTGGATCAGGGTCAAGGCGCCGACCTCGGCGACCTACCACGAGACCCGGAAGCTGATGCGGGCGAAAAGCCTGCACACGGTCTGCGAGGAGGCGGCCTGCCCGAACATCGGCGAGTGCTGGACGCAAAAGCACGCGACGGTGATGATCCTGGGCGATACCTGCACCCGCGCTTGTGCCTTCTGCAACGTCAAGACAGGACTGCCCAAGGCGGTCGACCGCCATGAGCCCGAGAACCTCGCCGAGGTCGTGGTCAAGATGGAGCTGCGCCACGTCGTCATCACCTCGGTCGACCGTGACGACCTGCCGGACGGCGGTGCTTTTCAGTTCGTCCGCTGCATCGAGACCATCCGCAAGGCCTCGCCCGCCACCACGATCGAGATCCTCACCCCCGACTTCCTGAGAAAGCCCGGCGGGGTCGAGAAAATCGTCGCAGCCCGGCCCGACGTCTACAATCACAATCTCGAGACCGTGCCGCGGCTCTACCGCACCGTGCGGCCCGGGGCGCGCTACTTCCACTCGCTCCGCCTGCTCCAGCAGGTCAAGGAGCTGGACCCCAGAATCTTCACCAAGTCCGGCATCATGGTCGGGCTCGGCGAGGAGAAGCGCGAGATCCTCCAGGTCATGGACGACATGCGCTCGGCCGATGTCGATTTCCTCACCGTCGGCCAGTACCTCCAGCCGACCCCGCGCCACCACGAGGTCGTGCGCTTCGTCGAGCCAGAGGAATTCAAAGGCATCGAGCGCGCCGCCCGGGCCAAGGGCTTCCACCTCGTCTCGGCGACCCCGCTGACGCGGTCCTCCTACCACGCCGGCGCCGACTTCGAGCGGCTGCGCGAGGCGCGCACCAAAGCCCTTGCCGCCGCCTGATTCCTCGCCATTTCCGACGTACAATGCCGACACACGCCGAGCAGCGACACCTCCCCTATACGCCGGAGCAGCTCTACGACCTGGTTGCCAGAGTCGAGCGCTATCCCGAGTTCCTGCCCTGGTGCAAGGCGTCGCGGATCACCCGGCGCGACGGCGACGTGTTCTGGGCCGACCTCGTCATCGCCTTCAAGGTCTTCCGCGAGCGCTTCAGCTCCAAGGTGACGCTGATCCCCAAGGAAGGGGTCGACGTCGAATACATCGACGGCCCGTTCCGCTACCTCAACAACCACTGGCGCTTCCTGCCGGCCGAGGACGGCGGCTGCATCGTCGACTTCTACGTCGATTTCGAGTTCAAGTCCCGCATCCTGCAAAACCTCATCGGCCTCCTCTTCAACGAAGCCGTCCAGCGCATGGTAGGCGCCTTCGAAACCCGCGCCGACCAGCTCTATGGGCCGAAGGCAAAGGCCAACTCCCCCTCCACGGGTGCCGCGCCAATCGGCGCCTGATGAGGCCTTGGGGCTCAGGCTCTCGGTGACGGCGTAGGGCTGGAGCGCACCTCCCGCTCGATCACGCCATCACCACGTCGAATCCGAGGGGGCGTGGGGGAAATCATTTCCCCCACATCCTGCTTTCCGCTCAGCCGGCCGCCTCCAGCAGCAGCCCCAGCGCCCGCCGCAGGCTCGCCTCCCGCACCGCCGCCCGATCGCCCGGGAAGACGTGCCGCTCGACCGTGGCCGGCTGCCCCCGCCGCTGCACACCGATGAACACCAGCCCCACCGGCTTCTCCGCCGAGCCGCCACCCGGCCCGGCGATGCCGGTGACCGCCACCGCGAGGTCGGCGCGTGAACGGGCGAGTGCGCCCGCCAGCATCTCGGTCGCCGTCTCGGCGGAGACGGCACCCTTGGCCGCGAGGGTGGCTGCCGCGACGCCCAAGAGCTCCATCTTCGCCTCGTTCGAATAGGTGACGAAGCCCCGCTCGACGACGTCCGAGGAGCCGGCGATCTCGGTCAGGCAGGCGGCGACCAGCCCGCCGGTGCAGCTCTCGGCGGTTGCCACCATGAGCCCGGCGGCGCGACAGCGGGTCAGCACGTCACTCGCGAGCTTGCGGAGCTCGTCCGAGAACACGCTCATTGCGGCAGGCTCACGGTGACGGCGGCCTGGGCCGCGAGCCCCTCCTCGCGACCACAGAAGCCGAGCCGCTCGGTCGTCGTCGCCTTGACGCTTACCGCCTCGACCGGAAGCCCGGCGATCGCCGCCAGGCTGGCCCTGAGGGCGTCACGATGCGGGCCGATCTTCGGCCGCTCGCCGATGATGGTGAGGTCGACATGCTCGAGCCGGCCGCCCCGGGCAGCGAGGCGCTCGACCGCATGACGCAGGAAGCGGTCGCTCGGCGCGTCCTTCCATTGCGCGTCGGAAGGCGGGAAGTGGCTGCCGATATCGCCGTCGGCCATGGCGCCGAAAAGCGCGTCGGTCACCGCGTGCAGCGCCACATCGGCGTCAGAATGGCCCGCGAGCCCACGGTCGTGCGGCAGCTCGATGCCGCAGAGCCAGAGCCGGCGGCCGGCGGCGAACGCATGCACGTCGAAGCCGGTGCCGGTCACCCAGCGCCGTGGCCGGCCTGCCAGATGCGCTTCGGCACGCGCCAGATCGTCCTCGGTCGTCACCTTGAAGTTCTCCTCCTCACCCGAGACGGTGGCAACGGCCACGCCGTCCAGCGCCACGACCCCGGCATCGTCGGTGCAGGCGACGCCTGCGTGCCGGCGATGCGCCTTGAGCAGCGCGGCGAAGCGAAAGCCCTGCGGCGTCTGCGCCCGGGCCAGTGCCTCGCGCGGCACCTCGGCGACGACCGCCCCCGCCGGGTCCAGCCGCTTGAGCGTATCGACCACCGGCACCACCGGCAGCACGGCGGCCGCGGTGTCGAGGGCGTCGAGCACCCGCTCGACCAGCGCCGGCGTGGCAAACGGCCGGGCCGCATCGTGGACCAGGACCCGCACCGGCGCATCGGCCGAGAGTGCTTCGAGGCCACGGTGGACGGACTCCTGCCGGGTGGCACCGCCGGTCACCGGTGGCGGCAGGTCGAGGCCGGCCGTCGCCGCCGCGTAGAGGGTGTCCTGGCCCGCGCCGATCACCACCTGCACGGCGTCGATCCGCGGGATCGCCAGGAGTGCGTCGATGCTGCGGCGGAGCATCGGCCGGCCGCCGAGATCGCGGTACTGCTTGGGCAGGTCGCCGCCGAGCCGGACGCCACTGCCGGCGGCCATCAGGAGTGCTACAGATTGCCGCATTCAGCGTCACCGAGGCCGTTGCTGCGCTGCAGCAGAGCTGATCATCAGTTGTGGCGCTTGTACAGATGCCCGGGAAACCGTAGATAATGCCCTATCAGTAGGCAGACAGGCATAGCCGCCTAAAAAACAGTCAAAGTTGGAAACGCCCATGCCGGCCCTCGCGAATGGTTCTCTCGCTCGCATAACGGCCCTCGCCCACGGCGTCGACCCGGCGGTGATCGTCGAGAACCTGCCGAGCCCGATTCTGCTCTTGGACGGTGGTGCCGTGGTCTACGCCAACCCGGCAGCCGAGCAGCTCTTCTCGCTCGGTCGGCCCGTGCTGGTCGGCAAGACCCTCGACGACCTGCTCGCCCCGCACAGCACGCTCCTGGCGCTGGCCGGCCAGGCCTCGCACCAGACCGGCTCGATCTCGGAATATGGCATCGAACTTGCTGTCAAACGTGGCAGGACCTGCGTCGTCGATGCCCATCTCACACCCGTGCCAGAGGCCGAGGACCTGCTCTTGCTCGTGCTGCAGCCCTGCTCGCTCGCCGAACGCTTCGACCGCCGGCCGGCGAACCAGCATACCGGCCGGTCGATCGCCGGACTCGCCCAGACCCTGGCGCACGAGGTCAAGAACCCGCTCTCTGGCATCCGTGGTGCCGCCCAGCTGCTGCTGCCGTCGTTGGACGAGGAGGATCGGAGCCTCGTTCAGCTGATCTGCGACGAGACCGACCGGATCTGTGCGCTGGTCGATCGCATGGACGCCTTCTCGGCGCCGGGGCGGATCGAGCGCAAGCCCGTCAATATCCACAGCGTGCTCGAGCACGTCCGCCGTCTGGCCCAGAACGGCTTCGCCCGGCACCTGCGCTTCGTCGAGCGCTACGATCCGTCGCTGCCCGACGTCGACTGCGATCGCGACCAGCTGATCCAGGTGTTCTTGAACCTGGTCAAGAACGCGGCCGAGGCGGCCCCCGGGGAGAGCGGCCAGATCACCTTGCGCACCCAATTCCAGCACGGCCTGCGCATGAGCGTGGGTGCCGCCGGTGATCGCCTCGAGCTGCCGATCACGGTCGAGGTCCAGGACAACGGCCCGGGCGTGCCGGTCGACCTCGTCGATCACCTCTTCCAGCCCTTCGTCTCGACCAAGCCCAAGGGCAGCGGGCTCGGCCTCTCGCTGGTGGCGAAGATCATCGGCGAGCATGGCGGGCTCGTCAGCTACGGCGACGGCCAGCCGGGTGCCGTCTTCAAGGTGCGATTGCCGGCGGCGAGGTGACGCCGGCCAGAGGCGAGCGGATCGGGGAAGCGGGACATGCGGCGACAGGCGAGGCGGTTGTGAGCGGCGAGACGGTGCTCGTCGCCGAGGACGATGCCGCGATCCGCACCGTGGTCGCCCGGGCCCTGTCGCGCCAGGGCTACAACGTCCAGGCGACCAGCATCGCAAGCTCGCTCTGGCGCTGGATCGTGGCCGGCGAGGGCGACGTCGTGATCACCGATGTGGGCCTGCCCGACGAAAACAGCCTCGATCTTTTGCCGCGCATCAAGCAGCTCCGCCCGGAGCTGCCGATCATCGTCATGAGTGCCAGGAACACCCTCCTGACAGCGGTGCGGGCGACCGAGCGCGGCGCCTTCGAATACCTGCCGAAACCCTTCGACATCAACAGCCTGCTCGCCGCCGTGCAGCGCTCGCTCGAGCGCCGCCACCTGAAGACGCACCGCGCGGCACCACAGCTGCCCGAGGAGCAGCTGCCGATCATCGGCCGGGCGCCGGCGATGCAGGAGATCTACCGGGTCATCGCCAGGCTGACCGGCACCGACCTCACCGTCCTGATCGCCGGGGACTCCGGCACTGGCAAGGAGCTGGTCGCCAAGGCGCTGCACGATTTCGGCAAGCGCAAGAACGGCCCCTTCGTCGCCGTCAACATGGCCGCCATCCCGCGCGAGCTGATCGAAAGCGAGCTCTTCGGTCACGAGAAGGGCTCGTTCACCGGCGCCTCGGCCAAGCGCGCCGGGAGGTTCGAGCAGGCCGAAGGCGGCACGCTCTTTCTCGACGAGATCGGCGACATGCCGCTCGAAGCCCAGACCCGCCTCTTGCGCGTCCTGCAGCAGGGCGAGTTCATCCCGGTGGGCGGCAACCAGCCGGTCAAGGCCAATGTCCGGATCGTCGCCGCCAGCCACCGCAACCTGCAGCAGATGGTGAGCCAGGGCCTCTTCCGGGAAGACCTCTTCTACCGCCTCAACGTCGTGCCGCTGCGCCTGCCCGCCCTGCGCGAACGCCTCGACGACATCCCGGCCCTGGCCCAGCACTTCCTCGCCAAGGCCAACGCGGAGGGCCTGCCGCTCAAGACCCTCGATCCCGACGCCATCCGAAGGCTCAAGGCGCATGGCTGGCCCGGCAACGTGCGCGAGCTCGAGAATCTCGTCCGCCGCCTCGCCGTCCTCTACAGCGAGGACGTGATCGGCGAGAGCGTGATCGAGGCCGAGCTCGCCCAGACGCAGCGGCCGAGTGCCACCGATGCTCCCGATCCCGCGGCGGAGAGCCTGAGCGGGGCGGTGGCGCACCATGTCGACCGCTATTTCGCCAGCTTCGACGGCGACTTGCCGCCGCCCGGCGTCTATGCCCGGGTGCTCGAGGAGTTCGAGCGGCCGCTGATCGCCCGGGCCCTGCAGGCCACGCGCGGCAATCAATTGCGTGCCGCCGACATCCTGGGCTTGAACCGCAACACACTTCGCAAGAAAATCCGGGAGCTGGACATCCATATCGTCCGCAGTCCCTGACCCGGAGCGCCACGGCCGGCGCCCGATCGCGACCGGCCCCGGCGGCAGCCAGTGCCATCCGGCCGGACAGGTACTGCGCTGGGAGCCCCTTGGACACACCCTCGCTCGCCACCCTGACCAAATCCCTGCCGCAGCTGCCCAAGGGCGAGACCCTGCTCGGCCGGCTCAAGGCGCTGAACCTCGAGCGCAAGCTGGCGCTGCTGTTGACCGTGCTCGCGGTCATCTCGGGCATCACCACCTATGCGGTCATCTCCACGGCACCGCCCTCCGGGCGGAGCGTGCAGACGGTCGTCCTGCTGCTCAATATCGACCTCATCCTCCTCTTGCTGCTCGGCGTGCTGGTCGCCCGGCGGCTGGTCAAGCTCGTCCTGCAGCGCCGCCAGGGACTCGCCGGCTCCAAGCTGCACGGCCGGCTCGTCGCCCTCTTCGGCGTCATCGCGGTGCTGCCGGCGATCGTCGTCTCGGTCTTCTCGGTCCTCTTCCTCTCCTCCGGCCTCGAGACCTGGTTCGGCGACCGGATCCGCACCGCCCTCGACAACTCGATGAACGTCGCCCAGGCCTATCTCGAGGAGCACAAGGAGAACATCCGCGCCGATGCGCTGGCCATGGCCGCCGACCTCAACCGCCAAGGGGCCATGCTGATCGGTGATCCCGAGTTGCTGCAGCAGTTCGTGGCGGGCCAGGCCGCCGTGCGCTCCTTGACCGAGGCCATCGTCTTCGACCGCCTCGGCAACGTCCTCGCCAGAACCGGGCTCAGCTTCAGCCTCGATATCGACTACCTGCCGCCCGAGGAACTGGCCCGTGCCGAGGCCGGCGAGGTGGTCGTCCTGACCTCCTCGGCCGACGACCGGGTCCGCGCCCTCGTTCCGCTTTTCGGCTTCGGCGAGGCCTATCTCTTCGTCGGCCGGTTCATCGACGCCCAGGTGCTGGGCTACATGGAGCAGACCCAGCGGGTCTTCAGCGAGTACCAGGAGCTGCAGTCCGAACGGGGCCGCATCCAGTTCACCTCGGCAGCCCTGTTCGGCCTCGTGGCCCTGCTCCTGCTGCTCGCCGCCGTCTGGACCGGGATGGTCGTCGCCGATCAGCTGGTCCGGCCGATCGGCCAGCTGATCAACGCCGCCGACCGGGTGCGCACGGGCGACCTTTTGGCCCGGGTCGAGGAGGGCCCGAGCGACGACGAGATCGCCGTCTTGAGCCGCGCCTTCAACCGGATGGCGACACAGCTGCAGAACCAGCGGGCCGAGCTGATCGACGCCAACCACCAGCTCGACGGCCGGCGCCGGTTCACCGAGGCCGTGCTCTCCGGGGTGACCGCCGGGGTGATCGGCCTCGACGAAAGCCGCCGCATCATCCTGCCCAACCGGGCCGCCGCCCGCTTTCTCGAGACCGGTGCCAGGGAGCGGCCACGCGGCGACGACAGCGAGCGCGACGCCGCCGAGCCCACCGGCCTCGGTGCCCACGAGATCGAGATCATGGGCGCCGATATCGCCCGCGTCCTGCCCGAGACGCTGCCGCTCTTCGACCAGCCGGAACTGGCTCTGGGCCAGACCGTCCAGGCCCAGGTGACGGTTCACCGGGCGGCCGCCGAATACACGCTCCTGGTCCGCCTCGCCGCCCAGCGTGCCGGTGTCGCCGAGAGCCCGGACGACCCCGACCGGATCGTCGGCTACGTCCTCACCTTCGACGACATCACTGCCCTTTTGAGCGCGCAGCGCCAGGCCGCCTGGGCCGAGGTGGCGCGGCGCATCGCGCACGAGATCAAGAACCCGCTCACCCCGATCCAGCTCTCCGCCGAACGACTCGGGCGCAAGTTCCAGGGCCAGATCGCCGAGGCCGACCGCTCGTCCTTCGCCCGGTCGATCGACACCATCATCCGCCAGGTCGACGTCATCGGCCGGCTGATCCGCGAGTTCTCGGCCTTCGCCCGGATGCCCGACGCGCAGATGCGCCCGGAGCCCCTGGCCGAGCTCGTCCACCACGCGGTCGAGTTGCAGGCCGGCGCCTGGCCCGATCTGCAGGTCGAGGTCGGCCTCGCAGAGCTCGCCGGCCTCTACCTCGACTGTGACGCCGAGAAGATCAGCCAGGCGCTCAACAACGTGCTGCAGAACGCGGCCCAGGCGCTGCAGGAGAGCCGCGCCGCCAATGATCTGGGCGGGAATCTGGGCGGGGCCGGCGATCATGGTGGCCCAATCGCCACACCTGTGATACGCATCACCGCCACACGTCGCGAGCACGAGCTCGAGCTGGACGTCGCCGACAACGGCCCAGGCTTCCCGCCGGGCGAGCGCCGGCGCTTCCTCGAGCCCTACGTCACCACCAAGGCCAAGGGCACCGGGTTGGGGCTTGCCATCGTGCACAAGATTATGGAGGAACACGCCGGACGCGTGGAGCTGGATCAAAGTGACAGTGGCGGTGCCCTGGTCCGGCTGGTCTTCCCGGCCGATCGCATCGTCGAGGACCGCAAGAATCGAGGGGAGCGCCGGGCGGGTTGACCGGAAACCACCGGCCGCAACGGATAGTGAGCATGAGCAAGGACGTTTTGATCGTCGACGATGAGGCCGCCATCCGCGAGGTCGTGGCAGCGGTTCTCGAGGACGAGGGCTACCAGCCGCGCATGGCGGCGACCAGCGACGAGGCCCTGCGGGAAGTGGCGAAGAAACCGCCGGCCTTGATGCTGCTCGACATCTGGCTCGAGGGCAGCCGGATGGACGGCGTGCAGATCCTCGATCACGTGCGCGCCAGCTACCCCGATCTGCCGGTCATCATGTTCTCCGGCCACGGCACCATCGAGACGGCGGTCGCCGCCATCAAGAAGGGGGCGCACGACTTCATCGAGAAGCCGTTCAAATCCGACCGCCTGCTGCTCGCGGTCGAGCGGGCGATGGAGCTCTCCAGGCTCAGGCGCGAGAACGAGGAGCTCAGGTCCAAGGCGCAAAAGCTCGAGCTGATCGGCACCTCGCCCGCGATCAGCAAGCTCAAGGGCACCATTCAAAGGGTCGGGCCGACCAACAGCCGGATCCTGATCAGCGGCCCGCCCGGCAGTGGCAAGGAGATCGTGGCCCGCCTGCTGCATGCCCATTCCAGGCGCGCCGACGGCCCGTTCGTCGTCGTCAATTGCGCGGCACTGAGCCCCGAACGGGTCGATATCGAGCTCTTCGGCTGCGAGCCCGGCTTCATGGCACCCGACCAGCCGCGGGTGATCGGTGCCCTAGAGCGCGCCGACGGTGGCACGCTCTTGCTCGACGAGATCGCCGACATGCCGCTCGAAACCCAGGGCAAAGTGCTCAGGGCACTGCAGGAGAAGAGCTTCACCCGGCCCGGCGGCAACAACCGCCGCGAGGTCGACGTGCGGGTGATCGCCACCACCAACCGCAACCTGCAGGTCGAGATGAGCGCCGGCCGGTTCAGGGAAGACCTCTACTACCGCATCAACGTGGTGCCGATCGAGGTGCCCGCACTCGCCGAGCACCGCACCGACATCCCCGACATGGCGCGCCACTTCATGGCCCAGGCCGCTACCGATTCCGGCCTCGCCGCGCGCGAGATCGCCGACGGCGCCATGGCCATCCTGCAGACCGCCGAATGGCCGGGCGACGTCCGCCAGCTCAAGAACACCATCGAGTGGATGCTGATCATGGCGGGCGAGGACAGGGAGCCGATCACCATCGCCGGATTGCCGCCCGAGCTCACCGACAGTGCGACCAAGGGCATGGACCCCAGGGCCAATGGCGAGTTCGTCTCGATGCCGCTGCGCGACGCCCGCGAGCAGTTCGAGCGCACCTACCTGCAATCCCAGCTGCAACGCTTCGGCGGCAACATCTCGCGCACCGCCAATTTCGTCGGCATGGAGCGCTCGGCCCTGCACCGGAAGCTCAAGACCCTCGGCCTGCACAGTGACGACTGAACGCCTCCTTGGCTGAGCCCGGGATCCGCCCGTGAAGGTGATCGTCGCCGGCGCCGGGCTCGTCGGCTACAACATCGCCCGCTACCTGGCCGCCGCCGGCAACGATGTCGTCATCATCGACCAGCGGCCCGAGCTGGTGAAGAAGATCGGCGACCACCTCGACATCCAGGCGATGCTCGGCCACGCCTCGCACCCCTCGACCCTGGAAGCGGCCGGTGCGGACGACGCCGACATGTTCATCGCGGTGACGCAGGTCGACGAGGTCAACATGGTCGCCTGCCAGGTCGTCCACACCCTCTTCAACGTGCCGACCAAGATCGCCCGCATCCGCCAGCAGGACTACCTGCAGGACCGCTTCGCCGACCTCTTCAGGCGCGACCACATGCCGATCGACGTCGTCATCTCGCCCGAGGTCGAGGTGGCGCATGCCATTGCGCTCAGGCTCGAGGTGCCGGGTGCCCTCAACGTGGTGCCGTTCGCCGAGGACCGGGTCCGGCTGATCGCCGTGCGCTGCACCGAGACGACGCCGATCATCAACACCCCGCTCAGGCAGCTCACCTACCTCTTTCCCGACCTGCACCTGGTCTGCGTCGGCGTGGTCCGCGACGAGCAGTTCTTCATCCCCCACGCCGACGACCAGCTCCGCGCCGGCGACGAGGTCTACATGGTCGTCGAGACCGCCCATCTGGAACGCGCCCTGCCCGCCTTCGGCTGCGACGAGCGGATGAGCGACCGCATCATCATCGTCGGCGGCGGCAATATCGGCCTCTTCCTGGCGCACGAGCTCGAGATCCGCTACCCGCACCTCTCGATCAAGGTGATCGAGGCCAACCCCGAACGCGCCGAAGTCATCGCCGACGAGCTCCAGCGCGCCACCGTGCTCTGCGGCGACGCCCGCGACCGCGCCCTGCTCGAGGAAGCCAACGTCAAGAACGCCCAGGCCATCGTCACCGTCACCAACGACGACGAAGTCAACATCATGGCAGGGCTCCTGGCCAAACGCCTCGGCTGCAGCCGCGCCCTGGCGCTGGTCAACAACGTCACCTACAACCTGCTGGTCCGCCTCATCGGCCTCGATGTCGCCATTAACCCGCGCGAAACCACCGTCTCCTCGATCCTCCAGCACGTCCGCCGCGGCCGCCTCAAATCCGTCTACACCATCCGCGACGGCGAAGCCGAAATCTACGAGGCCGAAGC
>DAIRDJ010000137.1:0-12157 GCA_036796215.1 Geminicoccaceae bacterium | reverse complement strand
GATCTCGTCGTCCAGGTGGGGGCCCCCAAGGGCTCGTCGCGGCTCCTGCAGCGGATCGGCCGGGCCAACCACCGGCTCGACGAGGCGAGCCGTGCCGTGCTGGTCCCCGCCAATCGCTTCGAGGTGCTCGAATGCCGGGCCGCCCTCGATGCCGTCAGCAGCGGCACGCTCGACGGTGCGCCGCAACTGCTGCCCGCCCTCGACGTGCTCGCCCAGCACATCACCGGGGTCGCCTGCAGCGGCCCGTTCGACGCCGACGCTCTCTACGAAGAAGTGCGCCTAGCGCAGCCCTATGCCGAGCTCTCGCGCGCCGATTTCGATGCCGTCCTCGCGTTCGTCGCGACCGGTGGCTACGCGCTCGGTCAGTACGAGCGCTACCGGCGGCTCAAGCAGGGTGCGGACGGGCTCTGGCAGCTGACCGACAAGCGGCTGGTGCGCGGCTATCGGATGAATATCGGCACCATTGTCGAGGCCCCGGTGATGCGGGTCAAGCTCGGCCGCGGCCGGTCGTTGGGCGAGATCGAGGAATATTTCGTCTCGATGCTGACCCCCGGCGACACCTTCCTCTTCGCCGGGCGGCTGCTCGCCTTCGAGGGAATTCGCAACAACGAGGTGATCGCGAGCCTCGCCAAGACCGCGAAGGAGCCGAAGATCCCGGCCTATGCCGGCGGCCGGCTGCCCTTGTCCACGCATCTCGCCGACCGCGTCCGCGACATCCTCGCCAATCCCGAACGCTGGGACCTCTTGCCGGAGCCGGTCCGGGAATGGCTGGATATCCAAAGACGGCGGTCGATCCTGCCGGCAGCGGACGAGCTTCTGGTCGAGAGCTTCTGGCGCGGCGGTCGGCACTACCTCGTGGCCTATTCCTTCGTCGGCCGCAACGCGCACCAGACACTCGGCATGCTCTTGACCCGAAGGCTCGAACGGATGGGGGCTCGGCCCCTGGGCTTCGTCGCCTCGGACTACTGCATCGCCACGTGGAGCCTCGGCGAATGCCCGGATGTCGAAGCCCTTTTCGATGTCGACATGCTGGGTGACGATCTCGAGGCCTGGACCGCCGAGAGCAGCATGCTCAAGCGCATCTTCAGGAACTGTGCGGTGGTGGCCGGCCTGATCGAGCGGCGGCAGCCGGGACAGGAGAAGACCGGCCGGCAGGTCACCTTCAACGCCGATCTCATCTATGACGTGCTGCGCAGGTACGAGCCCGACCACGTGCTGTTGCGCGCCGCCCGGGTGGAGGCGGCGGCGAGCCTGACCGATGTACGGCGGCTCGCCGATTTCCTAACCAGTGTCGAGGGTCGAATCAGGCACCAGAACCTCCAGCGCATCTCGCCCTTTGCGGTCTCGATCATCGCCACGATCGGCCGCGAGTTCGTGCCGGGTGCCGAGGGCGACGAGACCCTGGACGAGCTCACGGCGGCCCTGGTCGCCGAGGCTTTGGCCGATCCCGAGACCGGCGAGGTCGCGGCCTGATGGAGGTGCTCGGCACCAGCCTCGAGCACGGCGGCGAAGAGCTGACGCTCGATCCCCTGGGTGTGCTCTGGCTCGAGGCCCGGGCGACCCTGGTCGTGGCCGACCTCCATCTCGAAAAAGGCAGCGCGTTTGCAAGGCGGGGCACGCTGCTGCCGCCCTACGATACCGCCCGGACGCTCCGCCGGCTGGGCTGGGCCATCGAACGCTATCGGCCCCGGACCGTGGTGAGCCTGGGCGACGCCTTTCACGACCGGGCGGGTGCGGCCGGGCTCGATGTCGACAATCGCCGGGCACTCGACGACCTCGCCCGCGGCCGGACCTGGCTCTGGATCAGGGGCAATCACGACCCGGACCCGCCCTTCGGCCTTGCCGGCGAGAGCCTGGCGTCGCTCGATCTCGGTGGCCTGCGCCTCGTGCACCTGCCGGATGGCGAGGCGGACGGCCTTGCACGCGTCGCCGGGCATCTGCACCCCAAGGCCCGGCTGGTCCAGGGTGCGAGGAAGGCGACCCGGCCCTGCTTCGCGGCCGATCCGCGGCTGCTGCTGCTGCCCGCTTTCGGTGCCTATACGGGCGGCCTCAACGTCCTTGATCCCGCTGTCAGAGGTCTCTTCGGCTCGGGCTTTGCCGCCTTCATGCTCGGTGATTCCAGAGTTTTTCGGGTCGCCCACCAGCGTCTCCGGCCCGACCCGCCCGACTGGCGGCGGCATCGGCTGGCTGACGCATGACGCGGCCCGCGATCGTCTGGCTGCGCGCCGATCTCAGGCTCGCCGACAATCCGGCCTTGCACGCGGCGGCGGTGCGCGGCGGGCCGGTGACCCCGCTCTACATCCAGGACGATGCCGCCGCCGGGGCCTGGCCCCCTGGTGCCGCACAGCGCTGGTGGCTGGCGCAGGGCCTGGAGCGTGTCGCGGCTGCACTCGCCGAGCGGGGTGGTCGGCTGGTCTGCCGTGCCGGCGACAGTCTGGGCGTCATCCGGGAGGTGATCGCGGCTAGCGGTGCCGATAGCGTCTTCTGGAACCGGCGCTACACGCCCTTCGGGATCGCCCAGGACACGGCGGTCAAGGCGGCACTTCGGGCGGCGGGCATCGAGGCCAGGAGCTTCAAGGCAGCGGCCCTGGTCGAGCCCATGGAAATCGACGGGCCCACGGGCTCGTTCTCGAGCTTCTTCGAGCGTTGGCAGAGACAGGTCGAGCCCGCGGCCGAGCTGCTTGCACCCGAGCGACTCGCCACCCCGGATCTCGCCAGCGATCGGCTCGATCTCCTGCTCCCGGATGCGCCGCTCTGGACGGCGAAGCTCGCGGCCGCCTCGCCGGTCGGGGAAGCCGCGGCGCACGCCCGGCTGCAGCGCTTCGTCGATGGCAGTGTGGGACGGTACGGCAAGGGCCGGCATCTTCTGGCGGCCGGGCACGTCTCGGGCCTCTCGCCGCATCTGGCAGCGGGCGAGATCAGCCCCGGGGCCGTGCTGCGTGCGATCCCGGAGCGCCAGGGCTTCGCCTTCATCCGCCAGCTCGCCTGGCGCGAGTACGCCACGTTCCTTCTCTTCCGCGAGCCGCTGTTGCCGGAGCGCGAATTGATGGCCGGACGGCGGGCCATAGCCTGGCGGGACAATGCCGCTGGCCTTCGAGCGTGGCAGCGGGGCGAGACCGGCTATGACCTGGTCGATGCCGGGATGCGCCAGCTCTGGGCCACGGGCTGGATGCACAACCGGGCGCGGATGGTGACCGCGTCCTTCCTGGCCAAGCACCTGCTGATCGACTGGCGGCAGGGGCAGCGCTGGTTCTGGGACACGCTCATCGATGCCGATCTCGCCAACAACGCCATGGGCTGGCAGTGGTCGGCGAGTGTCGGGGCCGATGCGCAGGGCTTCGTGCGCGTCTTCGATCCCGTGGCCCAAGCGGAGAAGTTCGATCCGGACGGCGCCTACCGGTCGCAGTGGCTCGGTGCGGCGCCGCGACCGGCACCGATCGTCGAGCACAAGGCCGCACGGGTGCGGGCGCTCGAGGCCTACGGTGCGACGTGACCTTCGGGCAGGCCGATGACGAAAACGCTGCCGCCGGCCTCGCCCGCTTGGACGTCGAGCGTGCCGCCCAGGTGCTCGGCGATGCGGCGCGCGATCGTCAGGCCCATGCCGCAGCCCTTGATGGTGTCTCGGGAATGCAGCCGCTGGAACGGCTCGAAGATGCGCTCGCAAAAGCGGGGATCGATGCCGATGCCGTTGTCGGCGACGGTGAGCTTCGCCCGATCGCCTCGGATGCGGACGAGCGGTGGCTCGCTGCCACGATAGGTGAGCGCGTTGTCGATCAGGATGGCGAGGAGGCGGCGCCAGAGCTTGGCGCTGCCGGTGACGGGGGGCAGGGGACCGATCTGGATGCGGCCGCCCGTCTCCTCGATCCGGCTCGCAAGTCCGGCGCGCACGGTCTCGAGGACGGCCGCGAGATCGACCGGCTCGGCCGGGCAGGGCTCCCTGCCGATCCGCCCATACTCGAGCAACGCCTCGAGCATCACCTCGAGGCGGGTGGCGGCGTCGACGGCAAAACCGATGAACTCGCGGGCATCGGCGTCCAGTGCCGCGCCGTGCCGGCGCTCCAACAGACCGAGAAACCCCTTGATCGTCCGGGCGGGCTCGGCGAGGTCGTGCCCTGCGGCATAAAGCCACCGGTCGAACTCGGCCCGCGTCGTCGTCACCTCACCTCGCGCATTCATGGAATAGCCTTAGCGCACGCTCGCGCGTCAGGCTAGCCACTAATGCCGGATGCTTACGGCTCCAGCTCGGTATCCCAGTAGAGATAGTCCCGCCAGCTCTCGTGCAGGTAGTTGGGCGGGAAGGAGCGGCCGTTACGCTGCAGCTGGTGCGGCGAGGGCATCTGCGGCGGCTGCATCGGGTGCATCTTGCACTCGTTCGGCAGCCGGCTGCCCTTTCTGAGGTTGCAGCGATTGCAGGCGGTGACGATGTTCTGCCAGCTGGTCTTGCCACCGCGCGAGCGCGGGATCACGTGATCGAAGGTTAGCTCCGGTGCCGGCCGGTTCGTCTGGCAGTACTGACAGGTGAAGCGGTCGCGCAGAAAGACGTTGAACCGGGTGAACGGAGGCCGGCGCGACTGTGGGATGTATTCCTTGAGTGCCACAACGCTCGGCAACTGCAGCTCGTGGCCGGGCGAGCGGACGACCCGGTCGTAATGCTGGACGACCGAGACGCGATCCAAGAAGATCGCCTTGATCGTCTCCTGCCAGTTCCAGAGCGAAAGGGGGAAATAGCTGAGCGGTTGGTAGTCGGCGTTAAGCACCAGGGCCGGGAAGGCGGACAGCGACATCGCGCTCGTGCCCGGCCGGCGCATCAGTCGAGCCTACTCTTCAGGTGGAGGCGGTCCTCGTACAACATGTAGCTGTCACGCATGTTCATCGACACCAGATCGGATCAGCAGCTATTAGCTAGCCCAGGCCCATGACGCTTTCAAGACAAGTGCTCCATCCGCTTAACGCATGATACGTCGCTTCGCGGCGCTGCACCAGCCCGGCGCAGGCGGGAGGCTTGCCCCGGCGGCCGAGGTCGATAGATGATGAGGGGTCCGGCAGGCCGTTTCCCGGAGCCGCCGTTTCCGGAAGCTGCCTGCTCTGGAATCCATGGAGTCCGCATGACCACTCTTCTCGACGAGCCTCTTGCCACCAGCTCGGGCCCTGATGTCCGCCGACCGATCCCGCCGAAGCCGGCTGCCGCCAAGGCGGTCCTGCCGGCCCCATTGGCGATCTGGGCGCTGCGGCAGAACATGCTCGCGACCTGGGGCAAGCTCGCCTACGAGCTCATGGTCATCAATCGCCCGTTTCTCGGCCGGCAGACCGTGCTGCTCAACGATCCGGCCCTGATTCGCCATGTGCTCGTCGACAACCACGAGGCCTACGGTCGCTCGACCGCCGGCATTCGCATTCTCGAGCCGATCACCGGCAAGGGGCTCTTCTTGAGCGAAGGGGCCCAGTGGAAGCGGCAGCGGCGCTTGATGGCACCGGCCTTCGCGCCGCGCAATCTGGGCTTCGTCGCCGAGGCCTCGCTCGCCGAGACCGAGCGCTGGCTCACTGGGCTCGGGGCCAGCCGCCGCCGTGCGGTCGATCTTCTCCACGCCTTTCAGGGGGTGTCCCTCGAGATCGCCTGTCGGGTGCTGCTCAGCCAGTCGATGGACAGCCACGGTGCAGCACTCCGCCGATTGATCACCCGCTATGGCCGGCGCCACGCGCGACCCTCGGCCTTCGACCTCCTGTTGCCGGACGACTGGCGCTCGCCCGACGATTTCGGCCGCCAGCGCTTTGCCCGGGAGTGGCGCAAGTTGGTCGACGGCATCGTCGCCGAGCGCGCTGCCCGCCCGCAAGCCGAGAAGCCGGCCGATCTCTTCGATGCGATGCGTGCCGCGACCCTCGAGGGCGGCGACCAGGCCGATGCCTTCGGGCTCGAGGAACTGCGCGATCAGATCGGCACGTTGATCGTGGCGGGCCACGAGACGACCGCACTGGCACTGTTCTGGTCGAGCTACCTGCTCGCGACGCATCCCGAGGTCCAGGACGAGCTGTTCGCCGAGGTCGAGGCCGCTGATCTTACGCCCCAGGGCATCGCTGCCGCGGCGCATGGGCTGCCGCTGGCGCGGGCCGTGGTCTCGGAGGCGCTTCGCCTCTATCCGCCGGCCTTCACCCTGGTCCGGGCCGCCAAGGAGGCGGACCGGCTCGGCGACGTCACGGTGGACAAGGGTGCCCTCATCGTCATCGCCCCCTGGGTGCTGCATCGCCACCGCCGGCACTGGGTCGATCCGGACGGTTTCCGACCGGAGCGCTTCCTGCCCGGTGCCCAGCCACCCGAGCGCTTCACCTATCTGCCGTTCGGCGCGGGCCCCAGGGTCTGCATCGGTGCCCAGTTCGCGCTCACCGAGGCTGCCGTGGTGCTGGCCCGGCTGGTCCGGGACTCCCGCATCGAACTCGTCGGCCGCCGCCCGATCCAGCCCGTGGGCATCATCACCATCTATCCCGACAAGCCGCCACCATTCCGGCTCGTGCCGCGGTGCTGAGCGCGGTCGCCCGATTCGGCCCAAAGAGTGAGCCAGATGCCGGCGAAGATGATCGCGGCGCCGAGAAAGATCCAGGGATCGAAGGGCTCACCATAGGCGACGAGACCGATCGCCGCGATCAGCGGCAGCCGGGCGAACTCCAGCGGCAGCACGACCACGGCATCCGCCAGCGTGAGTGCCCGGGTCAGGCAATAGTGGGCGGCAAGGCCGGCCCCGGCGACAGCGGCGATCCACGGCAGGTCGATGGGCGTCGGCGCCACCCAGAGCGGCACAGCAAAAGGCAGGCAGAGCAGTGCCTGGCCGGTGCACATCCAAAACAGGATGCCCCAGGGCCGGTCGGTCGTCACCAGCTTCTTCGTCATGGCATTGATGATGCCGAACGACACGGCGGCCAGCAGCACGGCCAGGACCATCGGATCGACGGTGGCGAGGCCCGGGCGGACGATGACGAGGACGCCGAGGAAGCCCGCGACCATCGCGACCACCCGCCAGCGGGTGAAGCGTTCGCCGAGGAGGAGGACAGCGGTCAGCGCACCCCAGATCGGCGAGGTGAACTCGACCGAGAAGACGAGGGCGAGCGGCAGGACGCCCAGTGCCGTGATCCACAGGATCTGGCCGATGAAGTGGACGGTGTGGCGGGTCACTTGCAGCAGCGGCTGGGCCGAGCGCAGCACGCCCGGATCGACGCGGACGACAACCAGCCCGATGAAGAGCGCGCCGCAGACGCTCCGCAGCAAGAGGATCTGATAGGCGCTCATGCTGGCCGAAAGCTCGCGTGCGGCCACGGCCATGAGGCAGAACGACACGACCGCACCCATCATCCAGGCGGCAGCGCGCAAGGTCGAGTGGGGGCGTTGGCGTGCGGGTGGGCTCATCGCACCGCTCTTGCCGGCGGTCGCGTCGATGGCAATCGACGCGGGCTAGCGATTGCGCTTGGGCGCTGGGGCGCGCTGGGCGGCCTCGACCGCGAGCCTCGCCCATTGCAGCATGGTCTCGGCGTCCTCGAGACAGCCGGCCGGCGCTTCGTGGTAGCTCATGACCGCGGGCCTGCCGCGCTTGCCGGCATAGACGAAAGGCTCGGCACCCACGGCCTCGAAGGTCGGCCGGGTCAGGCTGTCGGTCTTGAGGTAGAGCCGGTCCTCGGCGACGAGCGCAATCATTCGATCGATGTGGAAGATGCCGAAGCCGCCGAACATCGATCGCGCGCGCATGGTGCCCAGGGGCTCCAGGAGCTCCAGGACATGATCGACGAACGGATCGCGCTTCGCCATTCTGAAATGTCTCGCAAGAAGAAAGGCCGCCCGGAGGCGGCCTTTCCGTGAGCACGGTGGTCATCCGGCCCTGGAACGAATTCCTTTGTGGGTCACACCACCAGCAGAGGCTGCTCCGCTGCCGATCCCGACGCCACGGGTCCGATCGACCTCACCGTCATCCCACTCGACATTGGATCACCTCCTTTCCGCTTGTTGAACCTGACCGGACTTCGCCACCGATCGCGGCCTGCGTCAAGTCCCCACTGTGGCTCGGGGTTTGTTCGCCAGCCGGTCTGCTCTAGAAACCGGCAAAGCAGCCCGCGGCGCGGAAAGGGGACGAGATGAGCGAGGACAGCTATGATGTGGTGTTCATCGGCGGCGGCCCGGGTGGCTATATCGGGGCGATCAAGGCGGCCCAGCTCGGCCTGAAGGTGGCCTGCGTCGAGAAGCGCGGGACCCTGGGTGGCACCTGCCTCAATGTCGGCTGCATCCCGTCCAAGGCCCTCCTGCACTCCTCGCACCTCTACCACGAGGCCGCACACGGCATGGCCCGGCACGGGATCAAGGTGGGCTCGGTCGAGCTCGATCTCGATGCGATGATGGACCACAAGGACGATGTGGTCGAGTCGCTGACCAAGGGCATCGAGGGCCTCTTCAAGAAGAACAAGGTGACCTATCGCGTCGGCCACGGCAGCATCGCCGGGCCGGGCAAGGTGACGGTCAAGCTCGCCGACGGCGGCGAGGAGACGCTCGAGGCCAAGAACATCGTCATCGCCACGGGCTCGGAGAGCACGCCCCTGCCGGGCGTGGAGGTGGACGAGAAGCGGATCGTGAGCTCGACGGGTGCCCTCGAGCTCGAGAAGGTGCCCGAGCACCTGGTGGTGATCGGCGGCGGCTATATCGGCCTCGAGATGGGGGCCGTGTGGCAAAGGCTGGGTGCCAAGGTCACCGTGGTCGAGTTCCTCGATCGGGTCACCCCCGGCATGGACGGCGAGGTCAGCAAGCAGTTCCAGCGGATCCTGGAGAAGCAGGGGATCGCCTTCAAGCTCTCGACCAAGGTCACCGGTGTGGACAGCAAGGGCAAGAAGCTCAAGGTCACGGTCGAGCCCGCCAAGGGCGGGGAGGCAGAGATCATCGCGTGCGACATCGTCCTGGTCGCCATCGGCCGGCGGCCGTTCACCCAGGGGCTGGGGCTGGAGACAGTCGGGATCGAGCCGGACAAGCGCGGGATGATCGAGGTCGACGACCACTTCCGGACCAGTGCGGACGGCATCTACGCCATCGGCGACGTCATCCGCGGGCCGATGCTGGCGCACAAGGCCGAGGAGGAGGGCGTGGCTTTGGCCGAGCTACTGGCCGGGCAAAAGCCGCATATCGACTATAACAAGATCCCGGGCGTGGTCTACACCGCACCCGAGGTGGCGGCGATCGGCCGGACCGAGGAGCAGCTCAAGGAAGCCGAGATCAAGTACAAGACCGGCAAGTTCCCATTTTTGGCCAACAGCCGGGCGCGGGCGGTCGGGCAGACCGACGGCTTCGTCAAGATCCTGGCCGATGCCGAGACCGACGAGATCCTCGGCTGTCACATCATCGGTGCCGATGCCGGCACGATGATCGGCGAGGTCGCGGTGGCGATGGAGTTCGGCGCCTCGGCCGAGGACCTGGCGCGCACCAGCCACGCCCATCCGACCCTCGAGGAGGCGATCAAGGAGGCGGCGCTCGCCACCTTCGCCAAGCCGTTGAATCTTTGAGCGATCGGGCGCTAAAGGAATTATTGCCTAGATAATAGGAATAAGTTACGCTCCCGGGCATCGATCCAGCCCGGGAGCTCTCTCATGCCCTCGATCCGCCGCTTTCTCGACGACGGCACCATCGATCTGCGCCGCGCCTTCGAGCGCTCGCCCGACATCCAGCACCTCCTGGCCGGCGACTGCCTGCTCGCCGACTACCGCAGGCTCCTCGAGCGCCTGCGCCGCGGCTTCGCCGTGGTCGAGCTGCAGGCCTTCGAGGACCTGCCCGACCATGCGGCACCACGGCTGCGGGCACATCGCAGCACCTGGCGGCTGAGCCACGACATCGGCATTCTGGGTGGCACGGCACCGATGCCGGCACGCCCCGAGGATCTCGAGAACGCAGGCGCGCTCGCCAGCTGGTCGGCCAAGCTCGGCGCGCATTTTGCCATGGCCCACATCCTCGACACCCTGACCAAGGCGCAAGCCTGCCTCGAAGCCCGCTTCGGCCCGGCCCTCGTCTCCTGCCTCCTCTTCAACACCAGCCCCACCCCCCGCTTCACGGCATGCGTCGACCAACTGATCGAGCACGCCGGCCGCGAGCTCGACTGGGCCGCGGCGCTGGCCGGAGCACGGCGCACGCTGAGGACGATCCGGCACGGGTTGGTGGAGCAGCGTGCGACCGGGCAAAACGACAGCGCCGCCGAGACAGCCGTTGCGGCGCTTGACCTGGCCGGAGGCGTGGTACAATAGTTGTCGGACTTTCCAACTTTCCACCGAGGTGAGCGTCCGACATGTCTCTCGTCATGGTCAAGGACAAGTTCCAGGTCACCATCCCCGCGCAGCTACGGCAAGAGTTGGATCTGAAGGTCGGCGACATGCTGGAAGCCGTGATCGAAGGTGGCCGGATCGTGCTCAGACCGAAGATCGTGGTCGACCGGGCGGCAATCGCCGATCGCCTCCACAATGTCCTCGCGCAGGTCGACGAGCCCAAGGATGAGGCCGAAGAGGCGCGGGTCATGGATGAGGTGATCGCCGAGATCGACGCCATGCGTGCCGGGCGACGCCGTACACGTCGTTGAGGCTGGTCCTCGACTGCAACGTCATCATCGCAGCCGGACTCACGCGCGGCACATGTGCTGCCGTGGTCGAACTGGCTGTCCGGAGTCATGAAGTCGTCGTCTCGGACGGCGTGATCGCCGAATACCGGGCGGTCGCCCAAAGGCCCAAGCATCAGCGGGCGCACCAAGCGCTGAAGAGCATCCTCGACAGCATCGACGAAGTTGCCCTTAGGGTCGAGCCGACAACCGAGACGTTCGGCCTCGTCGACCCCGACGATGAGATCTTTCTGCAGACCGCAGTCGCCGGCGGCGCTGCCGCTCTGGTAACCGGTAACCAGAAACACTTCCCGGCGGTGAGCTATAATGAAGTGGAGGTTCTGTCGCCGGCAGCCTTCCTCGAGCGCGCGCGCTGACATCAGCAGCAGGCGATCAGTCGGGCGAAGCTGGCCTGGGCCGATTACCAGGAAAGGAGATGACGATGCGAGCAAGTGAGCCGCTGGCGACTACCAGAGCGCAAATGCTCGAAGACCCGGAGCTCGCCGCCCTCTACCTGGAGGAGGCGTTGGCGGCAGGCGATATGGCGGCCTTCAAGCTCGCCCTGCGGAACGTCGCAGACGCCCGCCTCGGCGGCATGACGGCCTTGGCCGAGCGCGCCGCCCTCGAGCGAACCGCTCTCTATCGCTCCCTCTCCCCACGCGGCAACCCGACGCTGGAGACCCTCAAACGCATTATGGACGCACTCGATCTGCGCCTCTCCGTTTCAGTCCGAGAGGCCTGAGCGCCCCCTACTCCGCCGCCTCGGCGTAGTCCTCCAGCGGTGGGCAGGTGCAGACGACGTGGCGGTCGCCGTAGACGTTGTCGACCCGGGCGACGGGGGGCCAGTACTTGTCGGTGAGATCGCCGCCCAAGGGCGTGAAGGCCTGCGCCTTGGGGTAGGGCCGGGTCCAGTCGCCGAGCAGGAGGTCGGCAGTGTGCGGGGCGCGCTTCAAGGGATTGTCGGCCTTGTCGCTCTGGCCGTTCTCGATCGCCCGGATCTCGTCGCGGATGCCGATCATGGCATCGCAGAACCGGTCGAGCTCGGCCTTGGCCTCGCTCTCGGTGGGCTCGATCATCATCGTCTCGGGCACAGGCCAGGACATGGTCGGCGCGTGGAAGCCATAGTCCATCAGCCGCTTGGCGACGTCCTCCGAGCTGATGCCGGTTTCGTGCTTGATGTCGCGGAAATCGATGATGCACTCGTGCGCGACGCGGCCGTTCTTGCCCTTGTAGACGACGGGATAGTGATCCTCGAGGCGCTTTGCGATGTAGTTGGCGTTCAGGATCGCGACCTCGCTCGCCCGGGTCAGGCCCTCGGCCCCCATCAGCGCGATATAGGACCAGGTGATCGGCAGGATCGAGGGTGAGCCGAAGGCGGCGGCCGAGACGGTGCCGAGGCTGGCGTCACCGCCCTCGCCGGTGACCGGGTGACCGGGGAGGAAGGGGGCGAGGTGCGCCTTGACCCCGATCGGGCCCATGCCGGGACCGCCACCGCCATGCGGGATGCAGAAGGTCTTGTGCAGGTTCATGTGGCTGACATCGGCGCCGATCTCGGCCGG